>JAUXXW010000110.1 GCA_030684775.1 Pseudomonadota bacterium | reverse complement strand
TACGCTTCTACGGCTTCAACACTGGATTCAGGATCAGAGGTTCTGCGCCACCTTGTAGCGCGCCAGCGGCGGGTTCTTGTCGAAGTAGCGTTTGATGCCGGTGACGATGGCGGCGGCCATGCTGTCCTGGTAGGCCTCGTCGGTGAGGCGTTTTTCTTCTTCCGGGTTGGAGATGAAGGCGGTTTCGACCAGGATGGAGGGGATGTCCGGGGCTTTGAGCACGGCGAAGCTGGCCTGTTCCACATACGCCTTGTGCAAGCGGTTGATGCCGCCGATTTCGTCCAGAACGGCGCGACCGAGTTTCAGGCTGTCGGAGATGGAGGCGGTCTGCGAGAGGTCGAGCAGGGTTTGCTTGAGGTAGACATCCTTGACGTCGAGGTTGATGCCGCCGATCAGGTCGGCGTCGTTTTCCCGTTTCGCCAACCATTTCGCGGCCGCCGAACTGGCACCCTTCTCGGACAGGGCGAACACCGAGGAGCCGCGCGCATGTGGTTTGATGAAGGCATCGGCGTGTACCGAGACGAACAGGTCGGCTTGCGCCCGGCGCGCCTTGTTGACGCGCTCGTGCAGGGGAATGAAATAGTCGCCGTCTCGGGTGAGGTAGGCGCGCATGTTGTCCTGTTTGTCGATCTGCGCCTTGAGGCGGCGGGCGATGGACAGGGTGATGTCTTTTTCGCGCGAGCCGTTGGCGCCGATGGCGCCGGGATCTTCGCCGCCGTGGCCGGGGTCGATGGCGACGGTAATGAGGCGGACGTATTCCGGCTTGGCGGCGGGTTTGCCAAGATAGGCCTCCGCCTGTTTCTCGGCCGATGTCTTCTCGGCCTTGCCGATGGCCGCCTCGACCTGCTTCTCCACGGCCTCCATCGAGGTGGGATAGACATCCAGCACCAGGCGATGGCCGTAGTCACCCATCGGTTTGAGGGTGAATACCTGGGGGCGGATTTCGGTTTTCAGCTCCACCACCACGCGAGTGACACCGGGGCGGTTCTTCGCCACCCGGATCGAGGCGATCTGCGGGTCTTGAGGTATCACCATGGCCGCCATTTCAAGCAGCGCGCCTTCCGGCTCCACACCTTCCAGATCCAGCACCAGACGCTCCGGGTTTTTCAGGCTGAAATGTTTGTAGGTCGCCGCTTCGGAAAGTTCGAGGGTGATGCGGCTGTATTCCGGGGATGGCCACAGGCGTACGGCTTTGACCCCATTCGCCTTGACCTCGATGGCCTGCACCGCCAGCGTGGCAAACAGCCCAAGCAACAGAATCAAGGTATGGATAAGTTTGCGATGCATTTTCTGCCAGCCTCCGTCAGCCCTTGCACATGGGCGATACGCCCCGTGTCGAGGATATCCAGGCCAACCCGGACATCCGGCCCGGGCAGCAGCGCACCACCCTTTTCCGGCCATTCCACCAAGCACAGGCTGGTGTCGTTGAAGTATTCGCGGAAGCCCGCATCTTCCCATTCATCCTGGTCAACAAAACGATATAAATCAAAGTGGTATAGATTGAAACTCGAAAACGGATAAAGTTCAACCAGAGTATAGGTCGGACTCTTGACACGGCCACCATAACCCAGTTCCCGCAACAAGCCACGCGTCAACGTGGTCTTCCCCGCCCCCAGATCGCCACATAGCCAGATGCTCAAACCCGGTTCCAGCACCCGCGCCAGGCGCGCGCCCAGCGCCTGGGTGGCGGCATCGTCGGGCAGCGTGGCGGTGAACTCGCCGCTATCATCGCCGGCATGACTCACGACCGTTCTCCCGCAACACTGGCCGCATTGAAACCGTTGATCCGGCAATGGGGACAGCAACTGGGTTTCAGCGCGGTGGGCTTCGCGCCCATCGAATTGGGGACTGCGGAAACGGAACTCATGGATAGTCTGGCGCGGGGATTTCACGGAGGCATGGATTATATGGCCCGGCACGGCGCCACCCGCGCGCGGCCCGCCGAACTGGTTCCCGGCACCGCCAGCGTCATCAGCGTGCGCCTGGACTATCTTCCGGAAGCCGCCAATTCCTGGGAAAACCTGGAAAACCCGGAACGCGCCTATGTCTCCCGTTATGCCCTGGGGCGCGACTATCACAAGCTGATGCGTAGCCGCCTGCAAAAACTGGCGGAGCGTATTGCCGACGAAATCGGCCCATTTCAATCGCGGCCCTTTTCCGACAGCGCGCCGGTACTGGAAGTCGCCCTGGCCAGCCGCGCCAGTCTGGGTTGGCGCGGCAAACACACCCTGCTGTTGACCCGGCAAGGCTCCTGGTTCTTTCTTGGCGAACTGTTCACCGATCTGCCGTTCTTGCCGGATGAGCCGGATGAAGGCCATTGCGGCACCTGCCAGGCCTGCATCGAAATCTGTCCGACCCGCGCCATCGTCGCCCCTTACCAGGTTGATGCGCGCCGCTGCATCTCCTACCTGACCATCGAGCATGGCGGCGCCATTCCCCTTGAATTGCGGCCGTTGCTGGGCAACCGCATCTATGGCTGCGACGACTGCCAACTGGCCTGCCCGTGGAACCGCTTCGCCCGACTCGGCGAGGTGTCGGATTTCCAGCCGCGCCACGGCCTGGACACGGCCGGTTTGATCGAGCTGTTCGCCTGGAGCGAGGCCGAGTTCCTGACGCGCTTTGCAGGCTCGGCCATCCGCCGCATCGGCTATGAGCGCTGGCTGCGCAATATCGCCGTGGCGCTGGGCAACGCGCCGCCCTCGCCAGCAGCCGTCGCTGCCCTGGAAACACGCCGCGACCACCCCTCGGCGCTGCTGCGCGAGCATTTACAATGGGCGCTTTCCCGCCAGGCAGAGAACCATGCAGAGCCACCTAGACCCGCGTAGCCCTATCGGCGTATTCGACTCCGGCGTCGGCGGACTCACCGTGGTGCGCGCCTTGATGGAGCGGCTGCCGTTCGAATCCATCCATTACTTCGGCGACACCGCGCGGGTGCCCTATGGCGTCAAATCGGTCCAGACCATTTCCCACTACACCACCCAGATCGCCGAATTCCTGCTGGAGAAGCGGGTCAAGGTGCTGATCATCGCCTGCAACACGATGGCCGCCGTCGCCGCCCAGGTGGTGCGCGATCTCTCGCCGACGCCGGTGCTGGACGTGATCGAAGCCGGCGCGATCGAAGCCCTGGCCGCCACGCGGACGCGGCGCATCGGCGTCATCGGCACCCCCACTACCATCAACAGCAACGCCTACGCGCGCGCCATCCACAACCTCTCACCCGAAGCGCGCCTGACCTCGCAAGCCTGCGCCCTGCTGGTGCCACTGGTGGAAGAAGGCTGGCTGGATCATCCGGTCACCCGCATGACCGCGCAGGAATACCTGAGGCCGGTGCTGGCCGAGAAGGTGGACACCCTGGTGCTCGGCTGCACCCATTACCCGCTGCTGAAACCGCTGTTGCAGGAGGTCGCCGGTCCCGACATCAAGCTGGTGGATTCCGCCGAAGCGATGGCGGAACAGACGGCCGATCTGCTCACTGAACTCAATCTTCACAACCCGAACCGCACGCCGCCGGATTATCATTTCTGGGTCACTGATGTGCCGCTACGTTTCCAGACCATCGGCGAGCGCTTCCTCGGTCGCACGCTTTCCAACGTGCACGTGGTGGCGTGGTAGTGAGTGACATAGATCAATGACTGTTTAGTGACTTCTTATATACTTTTGCCGCCTCACTTCACCTTGAAAGGAACCTCTATGAAAGCTCTGACCACCCTGGCAATCGTCGCCGCCTTGTCCTTCTCCGGCGCCGCGGTTGCCGAAGATCTCTACAAGAAGAATGCCTGCATCGGTTGCCACGACGCGACCGCGAAGAAACTGGGCCCCACCTGGACCGCCATCGCCGCCAAGCACAAGGGCGACAAGGATGCCGAGGCGAAACTGGCCGAAGCCATCGTCAAGGGCAGCAAAGGCGTCTTCGGCAAGATTCCGATGCCGCCGCAGCCCAAGGCTGCCGGCGACGCCGCCGCGTTGGCCAAGTTGATCATGGCCCACTGATTCAGTGTCCAGTCGCAACAAAAAAGCGGGCTTCGGCCCGCTTTTTTGTTGCCCCACAGTTTCCCGCATAGACACCACATCGTAGGCCAGGTTGCCGAAGGCTACCTGGCGATCCACCCTCAAACCAGCGCCGTAGGTTGGGCAAAGCGAAGCGTGCCCAACATCGCGACGGTTCGTTGGGCACGCTTCGCTTTGCCCAACCTACGTCACTGACCTGAAACGGGGTGCTTTCCCGGCGCGGAATCCAGCAGCAAACGGGTGTATTCATGCTGTGGCGCCGTCAGCAGGCGGGCCGCATCGCCTTCCTCGACGATGCGGCCCGACCGCATCACCGCCACCCGTTGCGCCAGATAGCCCACTACCGGCAGGTTGTGGGTGATGAACAGGTAGGCCAGACCGTGCGCCGCCTGTAAATCCGCCAGCAAGTTGAGAATTTGCGCCTGCACCGAGACATCCAGGGCGCTGGTCGGCTCGTCGAGAATCAACAGCTTGGGTTGCACCGCCAGGGCGCGGGCGATGGCGATGCGCTGCCGCTGGCCACCGGAAAATTCATGCGGGTAGCGACCGATGGCGTCATTGGCCAGACCAACCTGGTCGAGCAATTGCGCGATCCTTGCCCGTCGCTGGCTGGCCGACAGCGGCAACAGCGCGGCCATGCCCTCTTCCAGGATTTCGCCGACATGCATGCGCGGGTTGAGCGAGGAAAACGGGTCCTGGAACACGATCTGCATCTCGGCGCGTTTTTTCCGCAACGCCTCGCCGGACAGCCCGGCGATGGCCTCACCCGCCACCCGCACCTCGCCACGCGTGGGTTCGAGCAGGCGCAGGACAGCGCGCGCCAGGGTGCTCTTGCCGCAACCGGATTCCCCCACCAGCGCCAGCGTCTCACCGGCCTGAATGGACAGGCTGACCCCGTCCACCGCTTTGAATTGATCGACGGTGCGGCGGAACAGGCCACGGCGGATCGGGAAGTGGACGGCGAGGTCGAGGACGGAAAGCACTTCACTCCCCCCTTTATCAAAGGGGGGCTGGGGGGTACCGAAGGGTATAAGCAGGGACTTGGCCACCGTCTTTTGGCGGCTTAGTCCTTCGCTTAGGGGCTTTATCAGAGGCTTCACCAGATTTGTCGTGGCAGGCGAAACCAATGTTGTAGAAATCCCCCCTAGCCCCCCTTTGATAAAGGGGGGGATGGTTTGCGCCTCGGCCAGATGGCAGCGCGCGAAATGCCCCGGCGCCGCTTCGTGGAAGCCTGGCGCCTCCTCATGGCAGCGCGCGAATACCGCCGGGCAGCGTTCCGCGAAACGGCAGCCGACGATGACGGCGTCGGGCGGGGGGACGCGGCCGGGCAGGCTGTCGAGGCGTTCCCCGTGCCGCTCCAGGCGTGGCAGCACGGCGAACAGTTTTTCCGTGTAGGGGTGGCGCGGCGCGGTGTAGAGGCTGTCGCGGCTGGCCCATTCGACGATTTGGCCGGCGTACATCACCGCCACCCGGTCGGCCATGTCCTTCGCCACGTCGAGGTCGTGGGTGATCAGCAACAGCCCCATGCCGCGTTGCCGTTGCAAATCGCGCAGCAGCGCCAGTATCTGCGCCTGCACGGTCACGTCCAGCGCCGTGGTGGGTTCATCGGCGATCAGCACTTCCGGTTCCCCGGCCAGCATCATCGCGATCAGAGCGCGCTGGCGCTGGCCGCCGGAGAGCTGGAACGGATAAGCGCCGAGCCGGTTGCGCTCCAGGCCCACCGCTTCCAGCAGGCGTCCGGCCTCGGCCGTCACGGCATCGCCGCTCAGGTCGCGGTGCGCGGCGAGCGCTTCGGCAATCTGTTCGGCGACGGTCATGACCGGGTTCAGACTGGTCTGCGGTTCCTGGAAAATCATCGCCAGACGGCCGCCGCGTATTTCACCCATCGCCGCTTCCGGCAGGGCGAACAACTCCTCGCCATCAAGCCGCGCGCTGCCGGAAGCCACCCGCGCGCCATCCGGCAACAAACGCATCAGCGCCAGCGCGGTCATCGACTTGCCGCAACCGGACTCGCCCAGCAGGGCCACGCATTCGTCGGCGCCGATGGCGAAGCTGACCCCCTCCACCGGCTTCAACAGGCGGCCGCCAGCGGCGATTTCCACACTCAGGTTTTCAACCAACAGGCCTTTCATGGGCGCCCTCATTTGCGTCCACTCGATTTCGGATCGAGCGCATCGCGCACCTGGTCGGCGAACAGGTTGGCGGCCAGCACCAGCACGAACATGAACAAAAAGGCGGCGGCCAGTTGCCACCACACCACCGGCTCTCGCGCCAGTTCCAGCCGCGCGCCGTTGATCATGTTGCCGAAGCTGATCATGCCCGGATCGACACCGACGCCGACGTAGGACAGCACCGCCTCGGCCAGCACCAGGCCGGAGAAATCGAGCACCACGGTAATCAACACCAGATGCATGACGTTGGGCAGCAGATGGCGCAGCAGAATGCGGCCGTGGCCGACCCCGAAGGCGCGCGCCGCCTGCACGAATTCAAGCTCGCGCAGCTTCAGCGCCTCGGCGCGCAACAACCGCGCCAGGCCGGTCCAGCCGGTGACCCCGAGAATCCCGCACAGCGCCAGCAAACGCACATCGGATCGCGCGGCGGCGGTGTTGAACAGTTCGGCATGCGCCTCGATCTGCACCTGCACCACCAACACGGCGGCGGCGATCAGCAGGACGCCGGGAATGGAGTTGAGCGTGGTGTAGAGGTACTGGATGACATCGTCGATGCGGCCGCCGAAGTAGCCGGCGGCGATGCCCAGGCTAAGGGCGAAGGGCAGCATCACCAGGGTGGTGAGACTGCCGATCAGGAGGCCGGTGCGGATGGATTTGAGCGACAGATAAAGCACGTCCTGGCCCACCTTGTCGGTACCGAGGACGTGGTAATAAGGCGCGAGGGCGACGAGCAGCCCGGCGAGAAGGAGGATGGCGAGGAAGGTCGACGAAAACGCGCGCCCGTATCCCCCCCTTTGCCAAAGGGGGGTTAGGGTACCGAAGGGTAGGGGCTTCATCAGGGATTTGTTCTTGGCACTCGCTGCGGGCGCCGCTAAATCCCCCTCGGTCCCCCTTTGAAAAAGGGGGAAGACAACCAGCCAGACGGCCAGCCCGCCCAACATTCCCAAACCGCCCCGCGTCAGCACGTCCGGCCAGAAATCTTTGTCTGCGTCGGCCAGATGCGCGCCGCCGTGTTTCAGCCGGGGGAAATCGCGGATTTCGCCGCCCTCCGGCCCCTTCATGGTTTCCTTGGCGTAAAGCTGGGTGGCGAACGGCGCCGAGTAGGTCTTTTCCACGTTCTCGCGCAGCGGCGTCAGCACCCAGTCCAGGGCGGAACGCACCTCGCCGCTGTATTGCGCCTCCCGGCCCGGCTGGTCGGGCAGACGCTCGACGTAATGCAGCGAATCGAGCAGGCCGATGCCGACATACAGGGACAGGATCAGCGCGGTGGCCGCCCCAACGGGATTCCGCATCACCTGGCGCCAGGGGCCGCGCAGCGCCTCATTGTTGCGCGCCAGCCAGACCAGCGCCGCCACGCTCCAAAGCAGCACCAGAATCAGGGCATCGGACCAGAGCAGGACGGGCTTGATCATCGCCAACTCCCCCCTTTACCAAAGGCTCGTTTCGCGTTGGCCGTTGATGAATTCTGGGCGCGGATTCCCCCCTTTTTCAAAGGGGGGTTAGGGGGGATTTCTGAGACCGTGGCTCTGGCAAACGTGGCTAAATCCCCCCCCGCCCCCCTTTGAAAAAGGGGGGAGCAACCCCGTGCCAAGACCCACATGATCGCTTTCATTCCAGCCTCACCCTTGGGTCCACCAGCGTGTAGGAAATGTCGGTCAGCACCAGGCCGAGGATGTAGAGCAGCGAACCGAGGAACACCATGGAGCGGACGATGGCGAAGTCCTGCGCCTGGATGGCGTCGATGGTGTAGCTGCCCAGACCGGGAATGCCGAAAAAGGATTCGATGATCAGGCTACCCATGAACAGGCGCGGAAGTACCACCACCACCCCGGTCAGGATTGGGATCATGGCGTTGCCCAGGACATGGCGGAACAGCACACGCAATTCCGACAGGCCCTTGGCGCGCGCGGTGCGCACATAGTCCTTGGCGATCTCCTCGAAGAACAGGGCGCGGTAAAAGCGCGCCGAATCGCCGATGCTCGCCACCACACTGACCAACACCGGCATCAGCAGGAATTTCCAGGCGTCCAGGCCCGGCTGATAACCGGAAATGGGAAACCAGTGCCACAGCTTGCCCATCAAATACTGGCCGCCGATCACATAGAACAAGCCGGAAATCGACATCAAGGCCACGCACAGCACCACCCCGGCGGTGTCCAGGCGGGTGCCGCGAAAGAACACCAGCAACAGCGCGAAGCTGATATAGGCGAGCAGGCCGATCAGGAACGTGGGCAGGGCGATGGCCAGGCTCGGCCACATCCGCGTCTTGATCTCGCGCGCGATATCGCGGCCGTCATCGGCGGCGCCGAAATCCAGGGCGAACAGCTTCAGCGACTTCTCCACGAACAGGGTATCCGCCGCCTTCTCCACGCCCGTCGCCGCATCATTGAAGAACAGCGGCTTGTCGTAGCCGTGTTCGCTCTTCCAGCGACTGATCGCGTCCGCCGTCACATGCTTGGCGCCTAGGTGGATGCGCGCCATGTCGTCCGGCGTGTTGACCATGAAGAACAGCGCAAAGGTGAGCAGATTCACCCCCAGAAGAATGGGGATGGCGTAGAGGACGCGGCGGATGAGGTAGTTAAGCATTTGATCGCTCAGGCGAATCCGGATTACGCGGGATCAAAGGCCACGATAGGCCTCGTCGTCGGCCGCGCCCGACCATTCGGAAAATGCCCCAGCTTCAGGATTCAGGAAGGGATTCACGATGCGCAAGCGCTCTATTTCCAGGCCGTGTTGCATATCCTCGGACAGCAGGATGGCGCAATCGGCGCGCCGTGCCGCCGCCACGATCTGGGCATCCCACCAGGAGAATCCATAGCGGTCAGACAAGCCCCAGGCCGACTCCAGCAGCAAGGCATCGGTCTGTACCGGCTGCCAGGCGAGCAGATTGCGCACGTCCTGACGCGCCAGTTCCTTCGGCAAACCGGGTTGCAGCTTCCGTGTGGCATTGACGTAATACTCCTGCAAGACTTGAAAACTCAGGCGGCCGCACCGCTCGCGCCAGCAACGCGACATCCAGGCTATCGCCAGTGGTTGCTTGAGCGGCTGATTGCTGTCCCGCGCATAAAGCAGGATGTTGGTGTCGACGAAAACCCGGTCATTTGCGCGGTCGTTTGCCCGATCATTTGCTTTATCGCTCATGCGCGGCATCCCGGCTCGGGTAGGGCTGCCCCGGCTGCGCCAGCGGCATGCTGGGGACGCTAAGGTACGACTCCATCGCCAGCGAATACTGTTCCTCCGCACGCATCTTCTCGGACAGGAGTTCGCCCAGCATGCGCGACACGCTGGTCTGATGCGCGGCCGACCAGACCCGCGCCCAATCGGCGGTTTCGTCTTCCAGAGTGATCGTCACGTTTCTCATCACACGCCCCATCCATAAACACGAATCCAGTGTAGCACTAGGTTCGTGTCGGTCAGACACCAGAACCGGCTCTAGTTTTTCGCCGTCGCCCGCAACCTTCTTCGATACCCCACCACCGCCAGCCAGATCAAAGTGGCGTAGGTTGGGCAAAGCGAAGCGTGCCCAACATCACGACGGTTCGTTGGGCACGCTTCGCTTTGCCCAACCTACGGTGCTAGTTTTTCGCCGTCGCCTTCAACCTTCTTCGAGACCCCACCACCGCCGGCCAGATCAAAGTGGCGTAGGTTGGGCAAAGCGAAGCGTGCCCAACATCACGACGGTC
>JAUXXW010000096.1 GCA_030684775.1 Pseudomonadota bacterium | reverse complement strand
GGTCATGACCGGGCGCCGACCACCGTTCACGACGATCACCACCGGCACGCTGGAGATGACCGGCCGCCGGCCGCAGTCCATGACGCTCGCCACCGACACCCTGGTCATGACCGGGCGCCGGCCGCAGTCCATCGTTCTCGCCACCGACGACATGGTCATGACCGGCCGACGTGCGGGATTGGACCTGCCGGGCGGTGTTCTGGCGCCGCCGTCCAAGCCGAAATTCCGCCTGTTCCGCGTCGTTCCCCTGGGCGCTGCCGGCACCAATCCCTTCGATCAAGTGGACGTCCGCGCGGATGTAGCGGCGGCACTGACGCCGGCCGGCGCGGTGACTATGCTCACGCTGACCTCCGTAGTGCCCTCAGACATCTTTGGCTTTGTTGTATGGATACAGGTGGATACGACTGCGCAAACCCTGTCGTATTACGGTTCTGGTTCTATTTCAGGTTCAGGTTCGGGTTCAGGTTCTGGCTCTATTCCAGAGACCCCGACTTCGGCCCTGGGTCTGAATGTGGTCTCCAACTTGAGCGGCGACGTCAGCGGCACCCTCGACCCGGCGACTGGCTGGACGGTGGTGTCACGCAATTACGCCCAACCGTTCAACTCCGCCATCAACACTTGCACCGTTCTACGAAACGGCGGCGGCGATTACTACAAGCTCAACATCGGTTTGATCCCGGCGGGCACGCTAATCCGCGGTTTCAAGATCACCTCCCTGAGCGGCTCGCGCCAATCCACACAGCCGAGCTGCCCATGAAATCCTGGCTCCCGCTCCTGTTTCTGGCGTGCCTGGCTGTTCAGTCCGCCGACGCCCGCGAGTTCCGCCGCCTCACCACCATTGCCCGTCCCGATGCCCTGCCGAGCGGTGCGCAGCGTCCGGAGACAATTCGGCCGTTGTCGCGCGATGTCGTCGAACAGGCGGTGCGCGACGTGGCCGCGGCCTGGAACAGCGGCCAGCTTTCCGACCTGCTGGCTTCCGACATGGCCGGCGGCAGCCGCCTGCAGGACACCCTGGCCGAAGTCATGCCCCGCGATGCGCGCCTGACCGTGCTGGCGGTGCAGGGCATCTCCACGCTCGACCAATATCTGCAAGGCAAGACGCGCATCAGCACAGTGCGGGCGGTGGTGCGCACGCAAGTGGAATTCAACGATCCACGCGTCGGCTACAAGCGCCTGGAAGGCCTGAACGAGTGGTATTTCCGGGTGGAGGAATAGGGTGCGGCGGGTTTCCTGGCTGGCCGTTCTGGCCGGAACGAGCCTGTGCGGCGGTGCGGCGGCGGAAGGCCTGGATGACTGGTCCATTTCCGGCTACAACGCCCTGCGCGGTGAACACTACAGCGCCTCCGGCGACCCGGCCGCCTCGCCCTACGGTTACCTGGGCGACCAGTTCTACGACGAATTCAGCCTGGACATGCAACGCCGGGTGTCACCTTATGAATCCTGGCAGGGCAGTTTCGCCGGCGTGGCCAATGCTTCCGACTACCGTTCCAGCGAGCGCGGCGGCGTCTTGGAACGCGCCCGCCTGGTCTGGGAGAAGGGCGATGCCGGCGTGCCTTACCGTCTGGAGGCGGGCGACTTTCAGGCCGGCTTGAGTCCGCGCGTGATCCAGCGCGCCCTGAAGGGCGTGCAACTGGAGTTGCAGCCGGGCGAGCCGGGCCGCCATTCCGTGCAGTTCTTCAGCGGCCTGACCACGCCCCTGTATCGCAATATGAACGACGACCGCGAACAGTCCAGCGGCCTGTCCTGGCTGCTGGAAGACGCCGCGCTTGGCGGCTTCAGCCTGAATGCCGTCCACGTCGGCAAGGAAGCGGCCACCACCCTGCCGAAATACAGCCAGGACACCTGGGGCCTGGGCTGGGGCCGGGTGTTCCATCTCGGCGGCCACGAGATCGAGGCCGAGGCGGAATGGGCGCATTTCTCCGGCGAACACACCGCCACCGGCAGTGTGCGGAACGATCACGGCGACGGCCTGTTCGCCCAGGTCGTGGGCTCGGCCAAGCCCTTCGATTACCGCTTGCGCCATGCCCAATACGACTACGGTTTCCGTCCCTTGGGCGGCGCGGTAGCGCCGGACCAGCGCGCCGACGAGGCTTACCTTGGCTGGCGGTCTGAACGCGGCGTGCAGGTGCGCGGCCGCCTGCTCGACATCAGCGACAACCGTGCCGGCGGCAATCCGCTCGCCACCCATACCCTTGGTGTCTCTTTGGCCGGTGTGCCGCTGGGCGGCGTCAGCACCTATCTCGACCTCTCCCGGCAGCAGCGCGACGACCGCGCCCACACGGTGGACGGTGTCTCTCAGGTGCTCAGCCTGGCGCTCGGCAAGGCCCTGTCGCCCAGCCTCAACCTGCGCGGCAGCCTGCAATGGAACGGCAGCAAGGATCTCCTCGCTGGCAGCCATGCCATCAGCCGCCAGGCGTCGCTTGCCCTGGATCGCTCCTTCGCCACCGCCTCAGGCTGGAACGGCAGTCTCAGCCCTGGCGTGCTGATCCGGCGTAGCACCGGCAACAGCGACCAGACCGACTACAACCCCACCTTGCGCCTCGCCCTGCGCCGCGACCGCCACGACTTCAGCGCCGCCTACAGCCACACCCAGCAGGACGCGCACTTCACCGGCGGCAGCGATAGCCTGATCCGCCAGGCCACCCTGAATTACGCCTGGACCGGCAAGGTTCACCGCTTCGACCTGGAAACCAGCCATTTCAACCGCGATCCCACACCCGGCGCCACCACCGCCGCTTACCGATTGGCGGCCACCTGGACCTGGCACTTCGACCGTCCGGCGCGAGTGGCCGGCAGCGGCGGCGCGCGGGAAATCGCTGTCGAGGGCGGCCTGCCCAGGCTGGACGAGCTATTACCCGGCGGCGAACTGGAAGCCGCGCGGCAACGACTGCGCCAGGAAGGCGGTCTGCGCACGGTCAACCGGGACGTCTACGAAGTCGCTCTGCTCGACGGCCTGAGCCTGCGCCAGCGGCTGTTCCTGGAACACGACGGCACACATCTGGACAAGAGCGCGCTGATTCTCGACTTCCCGCCGGGCGCCTCACCCAGCGAGATGGCGAGCACTTACCAGCGTGTCGCCGAGGCCCTGTACAAGCAACTCGGCACGCCGGAACGACGGGTGGAAGAAGGCGGATTCAGCACCAACCTGGTCGCCGATCTGATGCGCGGCAGTTTCAAGCGCTGGCTCGAATGGCGTACCGCGTCAGGCGTCCTGCGCCTGGGCGTCCCGAGCCGTTCGGATGGGCCGCCGCGCATCGAAATCATCCACGCGCGCGGCTTCCCGGCGGGTAGCCGCTGGGGCGTGAATCTCGCGGATTGAGAC
>JAUXXW010000084.1 GCA_030684775.1 Pseudomonadota bacterium | reverse complement strand
TTGCCCTTGGCGCGCCTAAAGCTTCGCAGCACTCTAGGAGTGAAAGCCCGAAGAATCGTTGTCTTTCCGCCGCCTGGAGCGCTGCGAAAGATGTGCACGCCACCCTTGAATACTTCATCGGAGAGCTTCTCCAGGATCTTTGGGGAGAAGACGAGGGCAAATTCCTGGTCCGATGTAGTTCGCTCAGATCGCCGCTCCAAGAAAGGATTTACGTTGTAAGCCATCAGAAGTCTCTATGTCTCACAACTCTAGGGAACAGGCCCGGGTAATCCAACTGTTCTGGCCCCCAAAGCAGGTAGACAGAGTTGTTGGGTGTGTTGTGAGACAGCACGACGGGCAGGGCGCAGTTGGCGAACCCAAGCCGTCCATCCGCGCCACCGACCTGCATGTGCTTGTCATTTGCTTTGGGGTCGAAATACTTCTGCTTAGCAAGTAGTGCGGCGATGGATGCGGTCGGATTCTCGGTTAGCGCTAGATCCCGTTCGAGCTTACACAGCACACGCAGCTGAAGCGGTTTAAATCCCCGCTCAGAGGTGAATCGCTCACTCCAATATTCGATGTGATCGATCGCTTGGCGTGTTGCGATGTAAAGCACCAGAAACACTTCATAGTGCGAGGGGTCTATCAGGCGCCTTTGATGCAGCTGCTCGTAGACTTTCTGCAGCTTTCCGCCGTACGTCTTTTCCTTGCTGTCGTAGCGAATGTAGGTGTTCCCGCTTCCCGAGAAGTCGTCTAGCAGCCATATCAGGTTAAAGTGAGGCGAGTCTGCTTGGAAGTCTGACTTCTCAAGCTCCCCTTTGAGGTCCTTGAGCATTGAGGCCGACTTCTGTTCCCCAAGCTCATAAGCATGCCAGATCTGTTCGTTGTTGATCCGGTGGTTGCTCGCTCGGCGGAGCTCATTGGTTCTGGCGCCGTCACTCAGGCCCAAGTACAGCGATTTCAACCGCAGCTCTTCGAACCTCGGGTGCTTTGACAGTTCCCCGACCTTGTGAGTTGGTATGTCATTCTCTTCGGCCACCAGGCGAAGGCGCTCCTGGACGATGAGGTCAGGATAAGCCGTTTCGACAAGGTGCGATACCTCGCTGTCCGAGAAGTAGACAAGCTTCTCCTTGACGAGCTCAAGGGCAGCTGGCCGGTCTTCTGGGTCGAGCCCGTTGAGCCAGAGCGCCAAGCTTTCAATAAATCTTCGGCCCGGCCCGAAGCGTTGGTAGTAGTCGTACTTGTAGTACGCAAGCAGTTGGAGCTCCGGAACATGCTTGAGCACAGGCTCCGGGTCCTGCCATCCCATCACCCGCGCCAAGAGCTCTGCTGCGTTGAGATCCTGCATGGCTAGTCATCGCCCAAGGGTTCATTTGAAAGTGAGAACCTGAACCTACCCGATCCAACAGTCTTGAAGCGGTCCAAGTACCAAAGGGTAGCGTCCACCTCTCGTTTGTGGCCAGGGGCAAGCTTCCAGCCACGATCCAAACGTCTCGACGGCATGTCCACGCTTAGAGAAAACCGATGTTCGAGCAGCGAGACGTCGTTACCTGGCCAGGCCCCTTGGTCTCCCATCGTCAGGACCTGATGCGGATCGACTTTTTCGTGCTGAATAATGTGCGCGATTAGCCCAGATTTACCAACTCCTGGAGCGAGGACGTCGACAGAGTGCTTGCTTCTGAACAGGGTGCCGGTTGTCAGTCCCGCCTGACGCAGTGCATCGGCGACGACAAACCACATCTGGTCAGTGGGCAATCCGTCCCTGAACCTGATGCTGACTTGATACGGATGTGTTGCCTTGACGCGCTCGATCGGTACACCGAGCAACTGCAGTTTTCGCGTGATTCGCGTTACATGACTCAGAAATTCAACAGTTCCCTTCGGGACTTCCGGTGGCGAAGTTGCAGATCCAATCCAGCCGCCGTTGTAGAGACCGAGGAAAAGGCGGCTGAGGACTTCCTCAGGAAGGACTGCGGCCAACTGTTCTTGGATCGAGTCGCCACGACCGGATGCAATGCCGACCAGCACGTCAGCTTCGACAAGGCGTTTTATGTGGTTGAGTATCTGCTCTGAGGGTGGCGCTGTCCTTCTCTGTGAGGCGGACAGGGTGCCGTCATAGTCAAAGACGATGGCGCGAAACGGCTGCTGTGTTATGGCGTTGACGAAGGCATCCCGGGCTCTAGCCATGACACTACGCTTTCTGGGCGAAGGCCAGCGGGCACCGAGAACGTCGTATTTTGATTGCTCTTCTGCCGGTACGCGAGCCTCGGGCAAAGGGATGATTTTCGGCAGATCGATGTAGTAGATGTCCCTGCCAAACTGTGGCACGTCTGGCCGACCTGGGTCCTTACCCATCTTATCTGCGATGGCCTGTACCAAATGCATTTGGCCAACGAGTCCTGCGATGAGGTCACGGGGTGACGCGCCAGACAACGGTATCGTGAAGGTGGGGACCTCTCTCGGGAACAGTTCCCTCATCTTGCTCCAAAGCTTGCTCAGCGATGGCTCGATCAGGGCCAGTACAACGATGTCCTGGGGACGCTCAGCCAGCCAGAGATGCCGGCCGTGGGCGAACGACCTCAGGTCTGCAAGCTGGCAGTGCAGTAGCGCGCCTTCCGAAAGTTTGGATTCCAGATCGGCTGCTATGGGATGCAGTAAAGGTGAGTAGGTGACAATTACCGCCCCACGTTGCGTAGCAGCTTCGACGAAGGAGGTCGCCGACTCTATCCACTGCGCAATGGATTGGCTCCCAATCCTAAGATCACCCATGTCGGCGGGAAGGGCGTCCGCAACGCCATCCAATTCACCATAGGCCCGTGCCACTAGCACGGCATCGAGAAGAAGGCTGTTTGTCGCTAGATAGCCGTCCTTTTCGCGCAGCTCAAACACGTGGGTACTGACATCAGACAGCTGAGACGCGTTTGCCATGAGGAGGCTGTCGCTGCGATTCGTCAGGACGTGGACGGGCCGAGAACTATGTTGCCGGGCGCGCTTGAGTGCTTCCGTGATGTCCGGATTCTTACCTTCGGCTGAGATCAGGAACACTGGACTCGAAGATGCCAGCGTGGGGTTACAGATTATCTCGAGCGGTGTCGACGGCCTGGACACTCTGCCAGTGTAGGTCTCGTGGAGATTGCACAGCAGAGATGCAACGGTAAATGAGCCGCCCGAGCCAACACCGATGACGCTCGATTCACTTGCACCGGCAATCGCACCTTTGATGCGCGTTACATCCTCGCGCATCGCCACCTCATATGTAGTAGATAGCTTGTTGAGCTCTGACTGGTAGCGATTCATGGACATAGCTGCGGCTAGGGAGAGGGCTGACTTGGCTCAGGCCCCTGCGCGGACAGCATCACACCCGCGTGAACCACTCACCTGCTTGGTCTTCATGGCGCTGGCATTTGGGGACTGCTCGGCTTGCCCCCTGATCTCTTCGCGCACTTCCATTAGCAGCATCCCGAGCATGTTTTGGCCCTTGCCGTTCACTTCACCCCAGGTCCGATTGATCAGGTTGTCAGTACGCCCCACCTCCACTAATCGTGCGTCGCCCGTCGAAAGGAGAAGTTCTTTCAAGTCTTCATGCTGCGTGAACTTAGCCCTTAGCACATCGCGCATCCTGTCGAATTTTGTTCGCGACCAATCCGGAGCAATGTCCCAGGTATAGAGACCATGCGCGGCCATCGCGACCAACGAGGGCGATGGCGCACTGAGGATCCATTCGCGTACCGACTCCTTTCGTGCCTTGCCGGCTTGATACGCATGCTCGGCAGTAGGGTACTCCCGTTCTTCGAAAACCATGTCGCGTCGATACAGGTTGCTGAATACCCCATACGGCTTCTCGTTCGCTCTATAGAACGAAACCTCAGCCTGCTTGCTGGCCGGTTTTACGGGTTCCCGAGTTGGTGCACTTATGGTCACGCGCTGATCTCCTTACTTGGGACGATGATTGGGATGTTTTGACATTTGCAGTGGTTGAGGATCAGAACCTCGATCAGCCCCGTCAGGCTTCGGTGGTCGCGGTCAGCAGCCACTTCGGCAGCAGCCTTCAGCTCCGGCGTGACCCGCAACGTAACGGTCGTAGTCTTGGTCTTTGGACGTCCTCTCGGCATGGGATTAATGTACTGCGTTTTTACATACAATGATAGTACTAAGTACTTCATTTAAAATACTCGCCTCGGCTCGGCATACTGCATGGAATACGAAATGCACTCATGGACAGTCTCAGCCAGCGCACCAGGGTGATGCCCACTTCAACCAAGCCTCTCAATCATCCCCCGCTGCACCTCCCAATCCAGCGGAATCGTCCGCCGCTGCAACGTCTCCAGCGCCATCGTCCGTGGAAGTGAACCATCAAGCGCCGCCTGCACAATGCCTGGCGCAAGCAGTGCAAAGCGCAAGGCATCGCTGACTGTCACCCGATGAAGTCCCTCGCGCTCGGCAATTTCGGCCGCATCCCCTACGGTCCCGGTATCCAGCAGATGCTGCCAGTAATACCCTCGAGCAAGGGCCTTGAGTAGCGTCGGATCCTGGCTGGGCGAAATCGCCGCTGCCGACATACTGACCACCACCGGATCCTCGACGCCCACCGGCCCCACCACCACCTTCTTGATACCGCGCTTCTTGAACTGCAGCGGCACGAACGTGGTGATCTTCACACTGCCATCTTCCAGGGGATGCTGGCGCTCGTGTGGCTGGCCAGTGGGCAGCAGTTTCTTGGCTGTCCTGTTCATGCCACGGCCTCCATCTCCAGCATCTCGCCACCGATGGTGTCGGAGACCAATTCACCAGCCAGTTCCTTCCAGCCCACCTCGCGCCAGACGATGTCGATGCCATCGGAGAGCAGGACCACCCGTTCGATCAGCAGATTCACCAGTCGCACCTGCTCCTCGGGGAACAACTGCTTCCAAACCTCCCCCAACCGCCTCATGGCCAGCACTACTGTCGGTTCCTCGATCTCGGGGTAGAGCAGTCGCACCTGGTTCCAGGTGCCCTGGATGGCGTCGGGTGACTGCAGGGCCCCGATCACCATGTTCACCACCACCTCCTCGATCTGGTCGGCGGGGATCAGACCGGTGGCGCTGGTGCGATACCCGTACCGCGTGTCAGCCTTGGGCATGTAATAGCGATACTTCTTGCCCGACGGTTTCGTCGAGAAGGTGATGTGGTACTTCTCGCCATTCGTGCCGTAGAGCAGGCCGCGCAACAGGGCGTCCGTCTTGCCCCGTGTCTGGGTCGCACCCATCCGGCCGTGGGCGTCCTCCGCCAGGATCGCCTGCACCCGGTCCCACAATTGCCGGGTGATGATCGGTTCGTGCTGGCCGACGTGCACCACGCCCTTGTGCCTAATTTCGCCGACGTAAATCGGGTTGCGTAGGGCCTTGGCCAGATATTTCTTGTCGATCGGCGTGCCGTTGCGGAGGTTGCCGTCCGCCGTTTTCCAGGCCTTGGTGGTGATGCCGTCCAGGGCAAGTTCCCGGCACAGATCGGTGGCGGAGCGCAGGTCCGCGAAGCGCTGGAAAATACGCCGGATGGTCACGGCCTCGGCAGCATTGATCACCAACTGGCGATCCTTCACGTCGTAGCCGAGTGCGGGGTAGCCGCCCATCCACATCCCCTTGCGCTTGGAGGCGGCGATCTTGTCGCGGATGCGCTCGCCGGTGACCTCACGCTCGAACTGGGCGAAGGACAGCAGGATGTTCAACATCAACCGGCCCATCGACGTGGTGGTGTTGAACTGCTGGGTGACGGATACGAACGAGACCTTGTGCTGCTCGAACACCTCGATCAGTCGCGCGAAGTCGGCCAAGCTGCGGGTGAGGCGATCGATCTTGTAGACCACGACGATGTCGACCTGGTCAGCCATGATGTCGTTCATCAGCCGTTTCAGCGCCGGCCGCTCCATGTTGCCACCGGAGTAGCCGCCATCATCGTAGTCATCTCCGACCGGCAGCCACCCTTCGGCGCGCTGGCTGGCAATATAGGCCTGGCCGGCTTCACGTTGGGCATCCAGGGAGTTGAACGACTGGTCGAGCCGCTCGTCGGTGGAAACGCGGGTGTAAACGGCGCAACGCTTCTTGGTGACGATGGCGTTCATTTCGGCCTCCGCTGGGTTTTGATCAAGCCGAAGAACACCGGCCCGGACCATTGGCTGCCGGTGATGTGACGCGCGACCGCCGACAAACTCTTGAACCGCTGGCCGGCATATTCGAAACCGCCATCGCCCTGGGCAGTAACGCGATGTTCGCGGTCGCCGTATTCCCGCACCAGAACCGTGCCGGGCACGATGCGGATGTCATTGACGGTTCGCGACTTGATCTTCGACTGCGCCTCGCCGATGCGGATCAGTTGCCGGCGCACTTCGGGAGTGAGTCCGCCGAAGGCTTCCTCCTGGATCTTGTAGGCGACCCGGCCCTCGACGTAGTTCCGGTTATGGTGCGACGGGCGGCGCGGGAAATACTGGTCCCACAGCGCCCACAGATTTTTCATCGGCAGCCTCGGCAGCGCCGCCACGCGGGCCGCCACCGTTTGTTCCTGGGTTTGAGCATTCATCGCTTAACTCCTGGTTGAGAGGGGTTTGTATGAAGGCGCTCGGGTGCCGAGAAGCCAAGCGGAACAGCGCGCTCTCCGGGCAGGGTGGAGTGAAGTCGCGCGATGGCGGTGGCCAGCAGGGTGGCGGCCTCGCGGGCGCGGTCGCGCCGTGACAGGTGTTCGGGGAGAGTAGGTTCGACGGCCATTCCGGTATCCATGAGGGAGTTCAGACCGTCAGGGATGTTATGACCGCAAACGGGTCGGAATCGCCCGTTTGGGAGTAAGTGGGCGGCGCGCTACGTGGCGGCGGCCATCAATAGGGAAGCTGACCGCGCTCGATGAACCGGTCGTAGGTGTCCAGGGGCGCGTCTTCCTCATCCCGCGCCCAGCGCGGCTCGAACTTGGGCACGATCAGGAGCGACAGCACCCGCTCGTAGAGGTCCGACGTGTGCTTCATTTCGCGCAGCATCTCGCCTTCCGGGGCATTCCTGAACCACAGGTTGGCCGGCACGACGGCACCCTCCGGGCATTGGCTGATGGACGCATCGGCCGCGAGTGTGCCGGGGTAGGGCTCCAGGGGTTCATCTGCTGGCTCATCGATCCAGAGCCGTTGCAGCTTCGCCGGCTCGCTGCGCGACCAGCGCCGCATCATGCCGTTGTCCCAATAGACCAGGACCGCGCGCTCGCCGGTGATCTCGACGACGCGGATGCACATGGCCTCGAATGACACACCGTAGATGCCGGCGAGTTCGCTTATCAGGTCCAGGGTGATCGGCGCCTTCTCGATGCGAGGCCGGACATGGTTCGCCGGCATCAACAGATAGCTGGCGAACTGGTTGGCTTGCGCCTCGATGTTTTCCTCGCCGGTGTCCTTCTCGATGATGACGTTGGGCCCGCAGCGGAATTCGTCCTGTCTCTGGCTATGCATGACGTAGTGCCCGAGTTCATGGGCCTTGGTGAAACGCTGCCGCCCGGGCAAAGCTGTTTCCTTGTAGCTCAGCCACCACTCCTTCGGGTTGTCCGGGTTGCGCTGCAGGAAACCGTCGAGATCTTTCCAGGGCGCGCCGTGTATCTGGGTGATCGGATCATCCCGGTGATACATCTTGTGTGCGCCCCGAGCCAGAAGTTCCACATCGATCGGAAACCGCGCCTCACCCCAGGGCTCGATCCATCGAGAGATCTCGATCGCCGCCTTGGCCCCTGTGTTGTCCCTTTTCGTCATGTTTCAACTCACTTGCCTTTCTGTCCCCGGTACAACTCCATCATCTTCCGGTAGTTCTCCCGGTCCTCCGGGCTCATCCCCATGTAGTTCCGGAAAAACACCACATCCTCAGGATTGGCTTCATCGCCTAGCGCGTCCGGCGCGGCTTCGCCCATCAAGTCCTGCAGGGTCACCCCCAGATGCTTCGCCAGCGCGCTCATCACGTTGGCGGAAGTGCGGCTGGAAGGCTTGTTCTCCAGCGCCCAGATATAACTCTTGGACACGCCGACCAGATCGGCCAACTGTTCCATGGTCAGGTTCCGCTCCTGACGTAGCCGGCGCAGCCGGCTGCCGAAGGGCGTAGTCACAATGTCGTCTCCGTCCTCGTACACGATGGTATAGCGAAAAATACCACGAAAGAGAACTTGCGGGTGAAGGGTAGTTGACAAGCGGATTGCTGCTACTAGAATCCTTGCCAAGTTCTCTTTCGTAGTAGTGCTGTGTTTGTTGTGACGGCGTTGCTTCGTGGCGAGGGCCCATTTCAACCCTGCTCGGGACACGCCGCGACGACCATGGATATTGGGAGGCCGTCGGCGACGCTACCTGGCGTACGCACAGGAGCATTTCTGATGGTCAACAACTTTCGTGGTTTTCTGCGCAACCTCCCGGTCAATACCGACCTGATGCGGGAGTTCCTGGCCGAGCATCTGTTCGACCCCAAGGACGTGGACTGGTCGGCCGACGAACCGGTCCTGGCGGTGGCCGTGGCCGACGCCATCGAGGCCCACGCCGATACGGCTGTGCGCGACGACCTGATCGCCGCCCTCGACCAGGTCGCGCAACTGTCGGACGGCCCCGGCACGCGCCAGATGCTCACGGTGAGCGGCAGCGACCCCAAGATCGCGGCCGCCTTCCAGTCCCTGGAGTCGCCCGAGGAACGTGCGCTGTGGCTGTATGTCCATAGCGCCGGGAAGTTCAACGAAGCGGTCATCGCCCGCCTGTTCGATGACGGGCTGACGCGGGATTCGTCGCAACGCTGGACCCTGCCGGCCTGCCCGGATCTACACCTGGACGAAGCCACGCAGACCGCCATCGCCGCCGCCGTGGCCGGCTTCTTCCTGAAGCGGTTCGGCTACGGTCGCAACTACAAGCCCTATGTCGTGATCCGCCACATCGAGGGCGCCGTGCTCCTGGTCATCGACCTGTCCGACCATGCCTGCAACCGGGCGGTGTGGGTGAATGGCAGCCTGCGGCGCGGCCCGCTGATCCTGTCCCGCACGCTGGTGCTCAACTACCAGCTGGCCACGGGTCGGACGGAAACCGTCGCACAGGGCGGCGAGGAGGCACACAAGGTACTGGTGGAAGCCTTCTCCGAGCATGGGCTGAAGAAGAAGGCAGGTGCTAAACGCATCATCCGCCAGACCTACCGGCTCAATTCGCTGCTGGACGGCGTGGACATCTTCGACCGCGAGTCCATCGGCGTGGAGCAGCCCCGCCTGAAGCTCATCGCCTTTCAGGAACTGGAAACCGGCCTGCGCAGCAGCTTTGAAGTCATGGGGCGAAGCAACCGCGCCTCCGTGGACAAACTGCTGGAAGTCGCCTACCCCTCGGACGCACCGATGAACCGCAAGTGGCTGATCGTCGGCGCGCAGATCGAGTTGCCCTTCTATCCGGAGGAGGGGCACGGCGGCACCACCAAGACGACGTTGCGGCTGCGCTTCAACCGCAAGGGCCAGGCCAACCTGCACAAGTTCACCGAGGAGGAGCGCACTCTGATCGAGCCGCTGCTGGTGGAGTGGGGGCTGGTCGATGCGCCCAAGGCCGCACTGCCGGTACCTGCTCTGGCAGAGACGGAGGCCGCCAAGCCGTGAGGCCGGTCGCGCCCCGTGCGTTGGCCCTGCTGGTCAGCGTGTTGGAGTCGTCGGGCGGGAGGGTCGTCGAGGACGCTCTCGACCCCGGCGAGCGCGACGCATTCCAGGCACTGCTGGATTGCGGTGCGCTCATCGGGTCGGAGGATGTGCCGGTCATACTCTGCCCATGCTGTGGGGAGCAGGATGTCGACCCGCGACGGATCGGCGGCATCCTCCAGGGGCTGTGCCCGGAGTGCGGTTACGTCCCCATCACCAATGCCTCCCTGAAGGCCCGGGCGGCCGACCCGACCTGGCTCCTGGGACGCCTGCGCACTGTCTTCGGCGCCGCGTCGCGGCAGGCCTCCGAGGAACTGGTGCCCGGCGCACTGTGGAAGGTATGTGATCACAAGCAAGGGCGGCGCACCCGCCGCATTCTCCTGGCCCGCCGCCTGGCCGACCACGCCGTCCACCGATCCTTCCGCGAGGCCCTGGCCGAGAAGGTCGAACGCGACAACGCCGTGATCATCGGCACCACGCCGAGATCGGCGGCGATGCTGAGTGACCTCTCGCTGCCCTATGTCCATCTGGCCGAGATTGTGCATTTCCGCAGCGGCGCCCTGGAACTCGACGCGGAGCGCTGGGCGTGGTGTCTGAAACCGGCGCACCTTCGGAATCACGAGGCCAGCCCGGTGTTCTTCGAGAACTTCCGGATGGCCGTGATTGACGGTGAGGACTACACCTTCAGTGCGTCGCAGGCGGCGGTGCTCGCCTACCTTCATGCCGCCCAGGGCCGTAAATGCCACAAGGGCTCGATCATGGAGGACATCGACTCGCCGCAGAAGAATCCGATCGAACTGTTCCGCCACAACCCGGGCCAGTTGGCTGGATTCAAAGCTGTGGCGGACTGGGATGACTTCGGCCATTACTGGCTGAGGCGATAGCCGCCGCCGACCCCCTCTGTCTCCCTCGATGCCCCGCCCAGTGCGGGGCATCTGCTTTTCCGGGACCAGGAACCGCAATCTGCAGATTTCCCGCCGGGAATCCCGCCGGATAGCCCGAGGCTGGTGTTCAGTATTCGTGTCGCCGATCAACTTCTGAAAAGGAACCCACGGTGACACATCAACCCCTCCCCGCGCCCACGGACAAGTCCGAACGGCGCTTCCTCAACGAGCAGGAACTGGCCAACCGCTGGGGCCTCTCGCCCAAGACCTTGCAGCGTTGGCGCGGCACCGGCAAGGGCCCTCTGTTCGCCAAGTTCTCCAAGAAAGTAGGGTATCCCCTCGACGGCCAGGACGGCGTCCTGGATTGGGAGAAACGCATCCTCTACCGCTCGACCTCCGAGCGGGCTTACGCGTGAGGACCGGCCATGAATGAACCCATGACCTTCCCCACGGAATTGCCCGACCTGTCGGTCAGCCAGATCGCCGCGTTGCCAATGCACCGGCTGCAGGAACTGGACGTCTCCCTCACCGAGTTGATGACCTGGGCCAAGCAGGCCAGGGAACGCCTCAACGCTGCCATGGAACAACGCTATGGCGAACAGGGACGTGCCGCGCTGCGCGACTCCGGCCGCGATTTCGGCGTGGCGCACGTTTCCGACGGCCCGCTGCGCGTGACCTACGACCTGCCCAAACGCGTCACCTGGGACCAGAAGCGCCTGGCGGAAATCGCCGAACGCATCGCGGCCTCCGGCGAACGCATCCAGGACTACCTCGACGTCGATCTGTCCGTTTCGGAATCCCGTTTCAACAACTGGCCACCGGCGCTCAAGGAGCAGTTTGCGAGTGCGCGCACCGTCAAACCGGGCAAGCCGTCGTTCCGGCTGGCCCTCGTCAATGAGCAGGAGGACTGACCATGTCCAGCATCATTCCCTTTGAATTCGACAAGCATCTCCTCCGTGTCCAACTCGACGCTGACGGGGAGCCGTGGTTTGTCGCCAACGATGTCTGCTCGGCTCTGACCGTTGGCAACAGCCGCATGGCGCTGGATCGTCTGGATCACGATGAAAAGGGGGTCAGTTCAATTGACACCCCTGGCGGCAAGCAGGAAATGGCCGTGGTCAACGAGTCTGGCCTGTATGCCCTGATTCTTGGGAGTCGCAAGCCCGAAGCCAAGCGCTTCAAACGCTGGGTCACCCACGAAGTGCTGCCGTCCATCCGCAAGACCGGTTCGTATGCCCATCCCGGTTCCGTCGTCGCGCTGCCGGCCCCGACCCAGGATCGCGTCAGCGCCTTGTTGCTGATCGGCGAAGCGGTGGCCAAGGTGCCCGGTGTGAAGTCAGGCATCGCGATGGCGGCGACACTATCCTGCATCCAGGAGAACACAGGCCTGGCGGTGGAAATCCTGCGTCGTGCGTTGCCGACCCTGGATGAGCCGCTGGCGGCGGTCAACCCGACCAAGCTCGGCGAGCAAATCGGTCTGACGGCCCGGAACGTCAACCTGCGCCTGGCTGCCCTCGGCTTCCAGCGCCGCAACGACCGGGACGAGTGGGAACTCACCGAGGCGGGCCGCACCTGGGGCGAGGCGCTGCCGTACTCCCGCAATGGCCACTCCGGCTACCAGATCCTCTGGAAGTCTGAGGTCGCCGAGATGCTCAGGGAGGTGGCATGATGGGACTCCCGATCATCTCCGCCGAAGAACGCCTCAAGGAACGGCACAGCGCCAAGGTCGGGCTGGTGGGCTTTCCCGGCGTGGGCAAGACCACCCAGCTCAAGACGCTGCCGGCCGACAGGACCCTGTTCGTCGACCTCGAGGCCGGCGACCTCTCGGTGCAGGACTGGCCAGGCGACACGGTGCGCCCACGCACCTGGGGCGAATTCCGCGACCTGGTCGTGTTCCTCGCCGGCCCCTTGCCCACGGCCAGTGCCGACCAGGCTTTCTCCGAGGCGCACTACCGGCATGTCTGTGACCACTACGGCGATCCCTCCCAACTGGCGAAGTACGAGTTCTATTTCGTCGACAGCCTGACCGTCCTCTCCCGCATGTGCTTCGCCTGGTGCAGAACCCAGCCGCAGGCCTACTCGGAGAAGAACGGCAAACCCGACACCCGCGGGGCGTATGGCTTGCTCGGCCAGGAAATGATCACGGCGCTCACCCACCTGCAGCACGTCCGGGACAAGCACGTCATCTACGTCGCCATCCTCGAGGAGAAGGAGGACGAATTCAAACGGCGCTATCTGCGCTTGCAGATGGAAGGCGGCAAGACCGCGCTGGAGTTGCCGGGCGTCCTCGACGAACTGGTGACGCTGACCGTCCTCAAGGCCGACGACGGCACCCCCTACCGAGCCTTCGTCACCCGCGCCGACAACCCCTACGGCTATCCGAGCAAGGACCGCAGCGGACGCCTCGACGCCATCGAGGAGCCCCACCTCGGAAAACTCATCGCCAAGTGCCTCGGCACGCCCTCCCTCCCCGGCGCCGACGCCTGACCCCATTTCAAGGAAATCCAAATGAACACGACCAGCAACTGGAACGACTTCAACGACGCCGACGCCCAGCAGGGCGGTTTCGACCTCATCCCGAAAGCCACGCTTGTGCGCGTGCGCATGACCATCAAGCCGGGCGGCCACGACGACCCCGCCCAGGGCTGGACCGGCGGCTACGCCACCGAGAGCTTCGAGTCCGGCAGCGTGTATCTCGCCTGCGAGTTCATCGTCCTCGAAGGGCCGTATGTGAAACGCAAGCTGTGGTCGAACATCGGCCTGCACTCGCGCAAGGGTCCGACCTGGGGCCAGATGGGCCGCAGCCTGATCCGCGCCATCCTCAATTCTGCCCGGGGCATCCAGCCCCAGGACAACTCGCCGCAGGCCACGGCCGCCCGCCGCATCCAGGGTTTCCAGGAACTGGACGGCATCGAATTCCTCGCCCGCGTCGATGTGGAGAAGGACGCCAAGGGCGAAGACCGCAACGTGGTGAAGCTGGCGATCGAGCCGGACCACAAGGATTACGCCGCGATCATGGGCATGGCCCCGAGAGCTGCTGCCAGCGCCTCCTACCCCGCGCCCGCCCCGCAGGCTGCGCTGCGCCCGGCCCCCTCCGGCAAGCCGGCCTGGGCGCAGTAGGGAGGGAGGCGCCATGAGCCAGTCCAAACCACGGTGTTTCACCTCCCGCCGCCAGTTCGACCTCTGGGTGGAGGCGGCACAGCGCATTCACCCGGGCGGCAGCAGCTTCTGCACCGACTGCTCACCCGAGTACCAGCAGCGCATGGTCGCACTGCATCGCTGCGCCTATCCGGCGACGAGCTTCCACTTCGATGCGGATGGTTATGTCGAAGGGCGCCGCCCGGTCGAGGACCGCATCAAACGCAGGGAGGTGGCGTGAAATGCTGGGTCTGCAATCGTCCCGCCCGCGGCTTCGGCCACATGGATACCCGGTTCAGGCCCGGCGATCCCCGATCCGCTCCGCTCGACTGGGTCTTCTGCTCGCGCCGGTGTCAGGCCGCCTTCCATGCCCTCTATGGATCCTGGAAAGACAAAGGGCCCTTGCTGGAGGAGACCTTCATGGTTGATCCGACCGCCATGGAAACGGCCGCCATGAAAGCCTGCCTGCGTCCCTTCGGGGAAGCGGCCGGCGAGATCGGCTTCGACAAGCCCCTGGGCCACTACAGCGAGGCCGAGGCCCTGGCCGTGGTCAACGCCATCGTCACCACCTATCTGGAGGTGATGAGCCAGGCCCAGGCCCGCGTCAATGCGAGCGGTCCCTTCGCCGACCTGGCGGAAGACCTGCCCTGGGAGACGAAGTGATGCTGGACTTCAATTCCACTTCCTCGCACTCCGGGCAGATTGCCGCCCTGGTCGACGCCGGCATGCAAATGAGGGCCAGGCAGCAGGAACGCCGCGCCTACCTCGGGGCCTCGCGCCTCGGGGTGGCCTGTGAGCGCGCTCTGCAGTTCGAATATGCCGCAGCCCCCGTGGATCCGGGCCAGGAGTTTCCCGGCCGCATCCTGCGCATCTTCGAGCGTGGCCACGACAACGAGGCGCAGATGGTGACCTGGCTGCGCCTGGCTGGGTTCGATCTGCGCACCCATGGCCGGGATGGCCAGCAATTCGGCTTCAGCCTGCTCGGCGGCCGGCTGCAAGGGCACATCGATGGCGTCATCGTCGGCGGGCCGGAGGGCTACGCCTACCCGGCGCTTTGGGAATCAAAGTGTCTGGGTGCGAAATCCTGGCGGGAACTGGAGAAGCACAAGCTGGCTGTCGCCAAGCCCATCTACGCCGCCCAGGTCGCCCTCTACCAGGCCTATCTCGATCTTGCCGAGCATCCGGCCCTCTTCACGGCGGTCAACGCCGACACCATGGAAATCTACGCCGAGCTCGTGCCCTTTGACGCGGCCCTGGCCCAGCGCATGTCGGACCGGGCGGTGAAGGTGATCACCGCCACCGAGGCCGGCGAACTGCTGCCGCGCGCCTTCACCGATTCCACCCACTTCGAATGCAAGTTCTGCGCTTGGGCAGATCGTTGCTGGAGGTCTCTGTCATGAAACATCCGCTGCCCCATCCCCCCGCCGTCGAGCCCATGGTCGATGCCCGACATGCTGCCGGCGCCTTGAATCTGCCGCTCTACTACTTCACCAAGCCCGCCAGCCGCGAAGCCAGAGCGATTCCGTTCTACCGCATCGGCAAGACAATCCGCTTCCGCCTGTCCGAACTGGAAATGTGGTCGGAGCGGTTTCACCAGCATGCCCAGGCCGAGGGGGGGCAATGATCGACTTCAACGACGTCCCCCAACCGACCGCCGGCAACCAGGATGCACTCCGGGAGGAGATCCGCGCAGCACTCCTCGCGAATCTGGAATCCGTGCTCTACACGCTGTTCCCCGCCGGCAGGAAGCGGCGCGGTAAGTTCACCATCGGCGACATCCTGGGCAGCCCGGGCGACAGCCTCGAAGTGGTGCTGACCGGCGAGAAGACCGGACTGTGGACGGATCGCGCAAACGGTTCCGGCGGCGACACCTTCGCCCTGATCGCCGGCCATTACAGCATCGATGCCCACGCCCAATTCCCGCGGGCACTGGAACTGGCAGGCGATCTGCTCGGGCGTGCCCGGTCGGCGCCGGTGCGCAAGTCAAGGAAGGAGGCGCCCATCGACGACCTGGGCCCGGCCACGGCGAAGTGGGATTACCTCGATGCCGAAGGCCACCTGATCGCGGTGGTCTACCGCTATGACCCGCCCGGCCGGAAGAAGGAGTTCCGGCCCTGGGACGCCAGGCGGCGCAAACCGGCTCCGCCCGAGCCGCGTCCGCTATACAACCAGCCGGGCATCGTCACCGCCGACCAGGTCGTTCTGGTGGAAGGCGAGAAGTGTGCCAAGGCGCTGATTGATGCCGGCATCTGCGCCACTACGGCCATGCACGGCGCCAACGCCCCGGTCGAGAAAACCGACTGGTCGCCGCTCGCCGGCAAGGCGGTGCTGATCTGGCCGGACAAGGACAAGCCGGGTTGGGCCTACGCCGAGGCGGCCTCCCAGGCCATCCTGGCGGCTGGTGCGACGTCCTGCGGCATCCTGTTTCCTCCGGAGGACAAGCCGGAGGGCTGGGATGCGGCGGACGCCATTGCCGAGGGATTCGGGGTTTCCGCGTTCCTGGCCGCCGGACCCAGCCTGACCGTCCAGGACATGGAAGACCTGGAACCCACCGGATTCGATCGCCACCCAGACGACGAGCAGACCGTGTGGGGTACTGAAGACGCCCTGGCGCTCACCTTCACCCGCCGCTATCAGGGGGACTGGCGCTACATCGCCGCCTGGGGCAAGTGGCTGATGTGGGACGGCCAGCGCTGGCGGGCAGAGGAAACATTGGAAGCCACCCATCTGATCCGTCAGGTGTGCCGGCATGCCTCCCTGCACGCGTCGAATCCCAAGGTGGCGGCCAAACTTGCGGGCGCCAGTACCGTGGGTGGAGTGGAACGTCTGGCGAAATCCGACCGTAAACACGCCGCCACGACCGACGAGTGGGATGCGGACATCTGGCTGCTCAACACCCCGGGCGGGGTGGTGGACCTGCGCACCGGGCGCATGCGCCCCCACGAGCGCACGGACCTGATGACCAAGATCACCACGGCCACGCCTCGCGGCCAGTGCCCCAACTGGCTCGTCTTCATCGACCAGATCGCCGAGGGCAACCAGGACTGGGTGCGCTACCTGCAAAAGGTGCTGGGCTACTGCCTCACCGGCTCCACCCAGGAGCACGCCCTGTTCTTCCTCTACGGCACCGGCGCCAACGGCAAGAGCGTGTTCGTGAACACCATATTCACCATCCTGGGCGACTACGCGGCCAACGCGCCCATGGACACCTTCATGGAAACCCGCACCGATCGGCATCCCACCGATCTCGCGGGACTGCGGGGGGCACGGTTTGTGGCGGCGACGGAAACCGAGCAGGGCCGGCGCTGGAAGGAGTCGAAGCTGAAGGAGATTACCGGTGGCGACCGGGTGTCAGCCCGCTTCATGCGCCAGGACTACTTCACCTACACGCCGCAGTTCAAGTTGCTCATCGCCGGCAATCACAAGCCTGCCATCCGCAACATCGACGAGGCCATGCGCCGGCGTCTGCACCTCATCCCCTTTGCCCTGACCGTGCCGCCGGAGAAGCGCGATCCCAAGTTGCAGGAGCGCTTGCTTACCGAACGCGACGGGATCCTGGCCTGGGTGGTGGAGGGGTGTCTTGCCTGGCAACGGGAAGGGCTGAAGCCGCCGAAGGTCGTGGTGGAAGCCACCAACGAGTACTTCGAGGCTGAGGACATCCTGGGCCGTTGGCTGGAAGAGTGCTGTGTGCAGCACCCCAATGCCAAGGCGCTGACCGTGGACCTCTTCAACAGTTGGAAGGACTGGTCCGAGGCCAACGGCGAGTTCGTCGGCACCCAGCGGCGCTTCGCCGACCTGCTGCTGACCAAGGGCTTCCAGAAGTGGCGCAACGCGGTGGGCTCGCGCGGATACCAGGGCATCGGCGTGAAGGACAGAACGCCGGAACGGCTGCCCTACGCGGATTCTTGATTGCGTAACTTATTGATATTTCAGCGGACTGACACAACTGACCGAGCCATACATTAGATGCTCCACGCGCGCACGCGTGTAGAAAGTAATGTTTGCTTGAGTCACATGTGTCAGTCCCCCGGAAAAAGGACTGATCGACATGCTGAATTCCATCCTCGCCCTGGACCTGGGCACGCAAACCGGCTGGGCCATCCGCCTCAAGGACGGCCAGATCATCAGCGACAGCGAGACCTTCAAACCGCAGCGCTTCGAGGGCGGCGGCATGCGCTACCTGCGTTTCCGCAAGTGGCTCACGGAGATCAAGCAGAGCGGCGACGGCCTCGACGCCGTGTACTTCGAGGAAGTGCGACGCCATGTCGGCGTCGATGCCGCCCACACCTACGGCGGCTTCATGGCCACCCTCACGGCCTGGTGCGAGCACCACCAGATCCCGTATCAGGGCGTGCCGGTGGGCACGATCAAGAAGCACGCCACCGGCAAGGGCAACGCCGGCAAGGCCGAGATGGTCGCGGCGGCCCAATCACGCGGCCATATCCCGACCGACGACAACGAGGCCGACGCCCTGGCGCTGCTGCACTGGGCGATCGAGACGCAGGAGGTGGGCGCATGAAAATCCCTGCACACCCCTACCGCAGCCCCCTGGCGCGGCACCTGCCCGAGTCCACCGATCTGGAAGCCGTGAAGCGTGACGGCTGGCGCGGCCAGCATATCCTGGTGGTCGCGGAAAGCGATGAACGCCTGGACTTTGTCGAACGCGAGTTCATCCGCCGCATCGGCGAACGACTCTACGGAGGGCAGCGCCATGGCTGAATGGACAGTGGATGATGTTGCAGCGCGCTTCTCCGAGGCGGCTGAGACGGGACGGCGACTGCCCCCGGTGAGGGTGCAGGGCTACTTCAATGTGTGGCCAGCGTTCGCACGCAAGGAGTGGGAAACCATGTCCGCCGATGAGTACGAATACCGGCCTCTGCCGCCCACGCCGGAGGCGATCGCCCGGATGATGGAGGCCATGCGCTGGGTCCAGTGGTTGGAGGAGGAGCAGCGCCACCTCGTCTGGATGCGTGCCAAGCACTACGAGTGGAAGGACATCTGCCGGCGTATCGGCTGCGAACGCACGACGGCCTGGCGGCGATGGCAGAAGGCGCTTCAGTTGGTGGCCCAGCAACTCAATGCCGGGACACCATCCGTATCACAAGGGTGATCAGAGCCTGATGCCGACTATCTCGCCGTCTTCATTGAGGGCATCGTGGCTCGGGCATTCCTGGAAAGTGCCTTTGTGCCAGATGAACTCAGGCGGCCAGAAGGAGCATTCGCGCACCATTGTTACAACGTCTTCAACGGAGTCTGGAACATCAGGGCCCGTGTAGCGGAAAAACAGATAGTTCATGATCGCATCAGAGAACCAATCCTCAAGGTCGCTCTTATACTCCTGCCCGGTAGTATCGAATTCCCCTTCATCGTCTGCTTCTCGGATGAAGGAATAGATGTCATCGGCGCAGATGGCATACGCCAAGGGATCCTCTTTGAATCGACCCGACGGATCCCGAAAATTCATCGCATCCTTGACGTCCATCGCGATGATCACGCCGAAGTAGTAGGCCTGCTCGGTCGGCTTGAAGGCCTTAGCCGATTCCGAAACATGGTGCCAGTGGTTGAACCCGGCAGCCTTCGCAATCTGGTCCAAAGCGTCGTGGTGGGATATGCCGCTGTCCCGCTTCAACTTGCGGGCCTTCTGCTTGAGTCTCTCGACGTCAGCCGAGGCGATGATGTACTGGGTGTGCATGTGGAACTCCTACCAATGCGCGGCAAACCGGTGCCCACTGCCGAGACCCGCTGGTTAGGAATCTCAAATGCAAATCGGTGACGATCGTCCCGTCCGGGTGCGCCAAGGTGGGCAGCAGGCTTCGATCCAGCCTGCCAGAAGGATAGCAGGCTCAGCATCAGTCATGGAAGGTCGTCCACGCTTTCGTGATTTGGCGTGAATTGGACCGAGTGCGACCAATCGAGCTGTCTGGGGAGGGGATAGGCGGCTTTGGGGCGTGCAACATCCTGAGCGGTATTGGCGTAGGATTCCGCCATCGTCGACCAGACCCACGAACCTCCCTGACCTTCCGCAATGGAAGGTTTTTCAGACCACCTTCGAGTGGTCTCTTTTCTGGTTTCGATCTGTCGACAGATATACGACGGGTCCTTCCTGTCGCCTCTGCCATGCGGGAGGCGAGAGCGCGGCCTTTCGATAGCGTCCGACTGCAAACCGAGGTTTGCACGGTTTGCGGGGTTTGCAGGTTTGCACCCCGCCCCGATTTCCTGAGCCCGCCCACAGACTGATCGTCGGCGGGCTTTGTCGTTTCCGGCGCCCCCGGGCCGCCTTCACGGAGTCCTTGATCTGAACCCGCTCGCCGTCGAGTACCGCTTGGTCGAGACACTCATCCCATTTGCCAGAAACCCCCGGACCCACTCCGAGGCGCAAGTGGCCAAGATCGCCGCCAGCATCGTGGAATACGGCTGGACCAATCCGCTCCTGGTGGATGGCGACAATGGCCTGATCGCCGGGCACGGCCGTCTGGCCGCCGCCCGCAAGCTGGGGCTCGCCGAAGTGCCGGTGATCGAGTTGGGCCATCTCTCGCCCACCCAGAAACGGGCCTACGTGATCGGCGACAACCAGCTTGCCTTGCAGGCGGGCTGGGACGAGGAACTGCTGGCGCTGGAACTGACCGAGTTGCAGGAGGCAGGCTATGACCTGCTTCTCACCGGCTTCGATGATGCCGAGATCGAACGGCTGCTGGCCGCCGATGTCGCCGTCGAGGAAGAAGGCGAATCCGACCCCGAGGAAGCGGAGATCGCCGACGAGGTACCGGACACGCCCGCCAACCCGGTCACGCGGCCGGGCGACGTCTGGCAGTTGGGTGCGCACCTGCTGATCTGTGGTGATGCCACCGATGCCGATGTGGTCGCGGCGCTGATGGCCGGCGTGTCCGCCGATCTGTGCTTCACCTCGCCGCCCTATGGCAACCAGCGTGATTACACCAACGCCATCGTCGATTGGGATGATCTGATGTGTGGCGTCTTCGCCCGGCTGCCCATGGCCGCCGATGGTCAGGTCCTGGTCAACCTCGGGTTGATCCACCGTGACAATGAAGTGCTTCCCTACTGGAACGGCTGGCTTGACTGGATGCGCACCCAGGGTTGGCGGCGCTTCGCCTGGTACGTCTGGGACCAGGGACCGGGGATGCCCGGCGACTGGTCGGGTCGACTGGCCCCGAGCTTCGAGTTTGTTTTCCACTTCAACCATAAGAGCCGCAAACCCAACAAGATCGTGCCCTGCAAGTTCGCCGGGCAGGAAACGCACCTACGCGCCGATGGCTCATCGACGGCAATGAGGGGTAAAGATGGCGAGGTCGGCGGTTGGACGCATTCCGGCACACCCACCCAGGACCACCGCATCCCCGACAGCGTGATCCGCATCATGCGGCACAAGGGCAAGATCGGTCAGGACATCGACCACCCGGCCGTGTTCCCGGTGGACCTGCCGGCCCACATCATGGAGGCCTTCACGGACGTGGGCGGGATCGTATTCGAGCCCTTCGGCGGCTCGGGCACCTCGATCCTTGCCGGGCAACGAACCGGCAGGAAGGTGCGGGCAGTGGAAATCGCCCCGGAATACGTGGACGTCGCCATCAAGCGTTTCCAACAGAACTACTCCGGCGTGCCAGTGACCCTCATCGCCAGCGGCCAGACCTTTGATGCCATCGCCGCCGAGCGGTTGGGTACCACGGAGTTGGCGCAATGAGCATCTCCTGGCTCGCTGACAAGATCGAGCAGTGGCCGACTGGCAAACTGCTGCCGTATGCACGGAATGCCCGTACCCACACCGACGCCCAGGTCGCGCAGATCGCCGCGTCGATTGCCGAGTTCGGATTTACCAATCCTATCCTCGCTGGCGGCGACGGGGTGATTGTGGCTGGGCATGGCCGCCTGGCGGCTGCCCAGAAGCTCGGCATCCTGACCGTGCCCGTGGTGGTACTCGACCACCTCACGCCCACCCAGCGCCGCGCCCTGGTCATCGCGGACAACCGCATCGCTGAGAACGCCGGCTGGGACGAGGCCATGCTCCAAGTGGAACTGGCCGCGCTCCAGGACGACGACTTCGACCTGTCGCTCACCGGCTTCGATGCCGACAACCTGGCTGATCTGTTGGCCGGCGAAGAAAGCACGACCGAGGGACAGACCGACGAGGACGAGGTGCCGGAGTCCCCCGGGCCAGCGGTATCGCGCCCGGGCGACATCTGGATCTGTGGCGACCACCGGGTACTGTGCGGCGATGCCACCGATGCCGGCAGTTACGCGGTTCTGTTGGGTGACGAGCGGGCCGACATGGTTTGGCAGGACCCGCCCTACAACGTGGACTACTCGAACAGCGCCAAGGACAAGATGCGGGGCATCAACCGCCCGATCCTGAACGACAACCTGGGCGATGGCTTCCACGAGTTTCTGCTGGCGGCCCTGGCGCCCACCCTGGCGCATTGCAGGGGCGCGGTCTACATCGCCATGTCCTCGTCGGAACTGGACACCCTGCAATCCGCTTTCCGCGCCGCCGGGGGCAAATGGTCCACCTTCATCATCTGGGCCAAGAATACGTTTACCCTGGGCCACGCCGACTACCAGCGTCAGTTCGAGCCGATCCTGTATGGCTGGCCTGAGGGCGGCAAGCGCCACTGGTGCGGCGACCGCGACCAGGGAGACGTCTGGCAGATCAAGAAGCCGCACAAGAACGATCTGCATCCGACCATGAAGCCGGTGGAACTGGTGGAGCGGGCGATCCGCAATTCGAGCCGCCCGGGGGATGTGGTGCTGGATGCCTTCGGCGGCTCGGGCACGACGCTGATCGCAGCCGAGAAATCGGGACGACGTGCCCGACTCATTGAGTTGGACCCGAAGTACTGCGACGTTATTGTTCGCCGCTGGCAGGAGTATACCGGCGGCCAGGCCACCCGCCAGTCGGACGGCGTGGCCTTCGATGCTGCGTTCGATCAGGCTGCAAGTTCTTCGTCGGTGATCTCGCAATGCACCACGAAGCCCGTCAGGTAGGGCAGCCCGCGCGGGATCCCGTATTCCTTGCTGGTGATGCGGCCGATCGTCCAGCCCATCCATTGTTCAGTGGCGGCGGCGATCGCGGCCTCGAGGCTTGCGCCGTAATGCATCTGGTTGAGGACGCTGTCTGCGAAATGGCGTCCGTAGCGGCTGTCCATAAAAATCCGGACCGTTTCGAGCGACTGGCCGGTGGCCTCGGCCACCGCACGCATTGCGAGGGGCCAGGCGGCATCGGCCTGTTCGTTCATGGTACCAAAAAAGCCCCAGGCGTCGTTCTGGGTGGCGGGGAGGGTGTGGGTGGTGGTCATCGTTTTCTCCTGGGTTGATCGTTGCGACACCCGTATGAACGCGCTGTGTAATTGAGAAGCCAAGCGATCCTGGCTTCTTTTTTCAATCTATTTCGATTACCCGAGGCGTGCCACGTAGCGGGCGTAATCGCTGCCCTCCGGGTTGATGTAAAGGTAGGGGCGACCCGGCGCGGTGACTTCGACGCAGAGGAAACCGCCCTGCGTGCCGCCGCCTTTGCCGCGCAGCCAGTCACGCGACACCAGCAGGTTGCGGGCAAAGGCATCGAACTCGGCCGGGGTCAATTCCCTGGTCTCGCTGACGTAGACCTTGGTTTGTTCGTCGCCGCCCACCTCGCTAAGGTCAACGGGTTTGCGAGCAAAGGGCAGCCGGACGCCCAACTCCTCGACTTCGATGGCGCCACCGCCAAATTGAAGGGTGCGTGGGGTGCGTTCGATGGTGATGGTCATGGTGCTCATGGCGGTTCTCCCGGTGAGTTGGGGGTGTCAATCGACACCCCCATGAACGCGCTGTGTGCTTGTAAAGCCAAGCTATTCAATTCATCGCCGCCCGGCGTACTTCGGTGAGTTTGGCGATGACGTCCTCGCTGAAATTGAAACCGTCGAGATGGCTCAATCCTTCGCGTTCGAGAATGCGCCAGCGGGCGGCGTCACTTCCCGCCCGGCGCACCTCATCGCCGAGTTGGTCGAGGTAGAGGTTTTCCTCATCGGAGAGCAGGCGAGGGTGCGCTTTGAGGCTTTCCAGGATGGTGATGAGTTTCAACATGGTCACGGCTCCCGTTCAACCTACGCGATAGACCCGGTCGCCGCCCTGGACCTTCTCGGAGATCAGGTTCAGCCCTAGCTTCTTCTTGAACGCACCGGCAAAGGTGCCACGCACCGTGTGCGCCTGCCAGCCGGTGGCGGCCATGACCTGGGGAATCGTCGCTCCCTCCGGCCGCTTCAGCATCGCGACGACCTGCGCCTGCTTGCTGTGCTCGCGGGTGCGGGGCTTGGCCTCGATGGCGGCCACGGCGGCCTCAATCTCGGGGTCGACATCGTTGCTGGCTTCGATTTCCGCGTCGGTCGGGTCTTCGCCACCGACCTCGTCCAGCAGAACCTGGCTGGCGCCGTATTGCGCCGCCTCGGCGTTGCTGATGACGGCATCGAGCGTTGCCGGGGTGATGGGCGCGGGGCGTGTGCAGCCCATGGCCTCGTAGCCCTCGGCGGTGACGAACCAGTCACTGTCGGCGGGCGAGATCAGGGCACGCTTGAACAACCCGTCGATGACTTTCTTGCGTGCTCCGCCCTGGATGTTCTCCGGGAACCAATCGATCTTGCCATCGGTGTGGTGGACGGCATGGGCCAGGACGGCATGCTGGGTGGCGGTAAGTTGGAGGGTGGTCATTTGCTGCTCCTTCGGGGTGGTTGATGGTGTGTTCATGAACGCGCTGTTCCGAGGTGAAGCCAAGCGTTTCGCCTGGCTTCGATTCGTTCAGTTACCGCTGGCGATTTCCCGCTCGGAGGGGCGCGACACGTTCATGCCGACCTCGACGCCCGCCTTGAAGGCGGCTTCCAGGGCGTCGCGGAGGCACCAGACCGCCACGTCGTGGAAGTCGAGACTGTCCGACTTGCGGGTTTCCAGGGTGTCAATGTGCAAATGCTTCTGTGCGATCAGGGTAAAGAGGGTGTCGGTCTGGTTCATGGTCGTGTCCTGGTGACGTCGTTGATGGTGAGGGGATGAACGCGCTATTCGAGCGGGAAGCCAAGCATTTCGCCGGGCTTCCCGATCTCGTTTAGTCGTCCTCGTCATCGTCCTCCGTGGCCCCGGCGATCTCCTCGATGGTGTCCTCCATCGAGCACATCGAGCCGCCCAGATAGCCGTGGTCATTGGTCAGGGCGATCCGGGCGTGGGCGAGCCAGTAGGCCTCGGCCCGTTGCCGGGTGATGTCCAGGCCGCTCTGCTCGATCAGGGACTTGGCTTGTTCCAGGGACTCCAGCATCTGCGCCTGGATCTCGCGCAGTTCATCGACGATTTCCTGGAGTTTTTCGGGGGTCTGGGTGGTCATGGTCGTCTCCGTGGACGGGGTGGATGGTGATTGCATGAACGCGCTGTGCCCGGGGGAAGCCAAGCTCAATCTCGAACAATTCCACCCACTTCTTCGCTGGACTCCATGGGGATTTCGATACGCGCCTACGCCCGCCATCGGGGGGTGTCCGACACCGCCGTGCACAAGGCGATCCGTGCCGGGCGCATCACGCCGGAGGCGGACGGCACCCTGGATCCGGACAAGGCCGATCGGGAGTGGGACAAGAACACCGAGGCCCCGGTGCAGGGCACCCAGCGCCGGGCCGAGGCCATCACCGTCAAGGAAGCGCCCGCGCCGGCCGAGCCGCAGGCTCCCACCCTCGGCACCGGTGGCACGTCGCTGCTGCAGGCACGCACGGTCAACGAGGTGGTCAAGGCACAGACCAACAAGGTGCGCCTGGCCCGGCTCAAGGGCGATCTGGTCGACCGCTCCCAGGCCATCGCCCATGTCTTCCAGCTGGCGCGCAACGAACGCGACGCCTGGCTCAACTGGCCGGCGCGGGTGTCGGCGCAGATGGCGGCTACGCTCGGCATGGAGCCCCACGCCCTGCACATCGCTCTGGACGAGGCGGTGCGCACACACCTGATGGAATTGGGCGAGTTGCGCCCCAAGGTGGATTGATGGATTACGAAGGCGCCCTGGAGATCGAAAGCGCCTGGCGCGAGGGGCTCACCCCGGATCCGATGCTGACCCTGTCGGAATGGGCAGACCGGCACCGGGTGCTGTCCAGCAAGTCCTCGTCGGAACCGGGGCGCTGGCGCACCAGCCGCACCCCGTATCTCAAGGAGATCATGGACTGCCTGTCGCCGACGTCTCCGATCGAACGCATCGTGTTCATGGCCGGCGGCCAGCTGGGCAAGACCGAGTGCGGCAACAACTGGATCGGCTATGTGATTCACCACGCGCCCGGCCCCATGATGGCAGTGTCGCCGACGGTGGAGATGGCCAAGCGCAACTCCAAGCAGCGCATCGATCCCTTGATCGAGGAGTCACCCACCCTCAAGGAATTGATCTCGCCAGCCAGGAGCCGCGACTCGGGCAACACCATCCTGGCGAAGGAGTTCCGGGGCGGCGTGCTGGTGATGACCGGGGCCAACAGCGCCGTCGGCCTGCGCTCGATGCCGGTGCGCTACCTGTTCCTCGACGAGGTGGATGGTTACCCCCTGGACGTGGACGGCGAGGGCGACGCCATCAGTCTGGCCGAAGCGCGCACCCGCACCTTTGCGCGGCGCAAGATCTTCATCGTCTCGACCCCGACCATCGCCGGGGTGTCGGCCATCGAGCGCGAGTACGAGGCGTCCGACCAGCGCCGCTACTTCGTGCCCTGTCCGCATTGCGGCCACCGCCAGTGGCTGCGCTTCGAGCAACTGCGCTGGGACAAGAAACATCCGGAGACGGCGGCCTACATCTGCGAGACCTGCGACACCGCCATCGCCGAGCATCACAAGACCGCGATGCTGGCGGCGGGGGAATGGCGGGCGCTGGCCGCCAGCAACGGCAGGACGGCGGGCTTCCACCTGTCGTCCCTCTACAGCCCGATCGGCTGGCGGTCATGGCGGGACATCGCCGCCGCCTGGGAGGCTGCCGTGAACAAGGAATCCGGATCGGCCTCGGCCATCAAGACCTTCAAGAACACGGAACTGGGCGAGAC
>JAUXXW010000083.1 GCA_030684775.1 Pseudomonadota bacterium | reverse complement strand
CCCCTGGGGCATGAACACCACCTTCAGCTTCCGACCGAAGTCGGTTTCAGCAATGAACCATCGGGTGATGGGGTTGGTCAGGTGATCCGCTCGCATATCCAATGCGTAGCTGCCAGTCCGGTTGGCGAAGCACTGGAGGATTTCGTCCTTCGTAACCGGCGGCGTCTTGTTGGCCAGCTTGATGCGAACTTGCGGCGAAATCACGAGAGCCATGCCTTGTCTCCTGTCTTTGGCCGCATTGTATATACAAGCGCAACGATTACCACCCTCTAGGCATCATGGCCTTTCCTGGCGCTAGAGGTAGTGTCCATGCCGCTACTCGTATCACACCCCATGGCGGCTTTTTTACCAGCGGGTGAATACTGAGAACCGTCTTGCTCACCATATGCTTGCCGCGATTCGCACAAACAAAAACGGCGACCGAGTAGGTCGCCGTAACTTGTTGATTCTGCTGCGTAACTTTGGTGGCAGTAGTGCTACGGAACTCGAAGCCATGCGCCCTTTGTTTACGCGGCATCACGCCAGTTCGGTCTTTGCAGTTGCCCCCAGAGTTGCCCCCGCCGCGTTGAGTCGTCAGGCTTTCTTCTACGCTGAGAGAATCCATCACGATGGGATAGAAAACGCCGGCGCGGGGCCGGCGTCTACCGGGCATGGATGGGTACTTCAAGCGGCCTTGCGCAGTTCCTCATCGGAATCTTCCTGACCTTGCTCCTTGGCATATTCCGCCGCCATGTCGCGCAACATCTGTTTTTTCTCGCAATCCGCAAAGCGCTTCAATACCTGGCGCATCAGGGTCTGGTAGCCCAATCCGTTCATCCCCGCGATCAGCTTGAAATCCTCGACCAGCGACTTGTGTAGGCGGATCGAGATGGGTTGCAACTCAAGGGCCTCATTGAGGGCGGAATCGTCCATTTCGGCAACGGCGGCAAAAGCCTCGTCAGCGCCAAGTTGGCGGCTGTCCCAGGCTTCGTCGGTGTCCATGATTTTGTCGGACATGGTGATCTCCTTTTCGTTAGCCGAACCTGGCGTAAATGCGCAGTTCTTCGGCATTGGGGTCGAAGGCTGACTTGATGATGATGTCTCCCGACTGAGGGATGAACACCACTTTCAGTTTTCGGCCAAAGTCTGTTTCAGCAATAAACCATCGCGTGATTGGGTTGGTCAGGTGTTCCGCCCGCGTGTCCGAAAGCAACTTCCCGGTCCGGTTGGCGAAGCACTGCAATATCTCATCTTTGGAAACGGGTGGTTGCTTGTTGGCAAGCTTGATGCGTACCTGCGGCGAAATCATGAGCGCCATGCATTTCTCCAGTCGTTGGCCTCATTGTATATACAAGCCAATGAAAAAGCAGGTTGGGATGTACTACCTCTTTCCCGCAGGGCAACAGCATCGTGCTAATCCACCACGCACTGACTCATGTTGACCGGCGCGCGATGCTTCGGTGGTGGGTACAAGGCAAGGATAGGGCGCCGGGATGCCGGCCACCTGGCGCTTCCCTGCCGCCCTTCTCTTCCCTTGTAATTCACCCACGGCGCGGGCTGTGACGGTGCTGGCGGGTCGATCTGGGTGGCGGTGGCCTTGGGTAGCATTGCAGTAGACGCGTTCAGCCTGGCCGCGCTCCGTGGCTTTGGCGATGGCCTACTTGGATTCTGGCTTGGCGCGTGGCGCGCCGGGCTGCTTTGGTGGCCGTCCCTGTTCGCGCTTGTGCTTGTCTGCCCAGGCGTCGAGGTCTTTTCGGTAGAAGTACGTGGATCCCCTGCCGTTTGGGGTTTCTCTGAGGAAGGGGCTCGCCTTGGCGTCGAATTCCTCGCGGTTCATGCCCAGGTAGGCCGGCGCCAGCGCCCAAGGGACGCGGATGGGTGCGTCGTAGCGGTCAGGCATGGTTCAGTCCTGGTCTGTGCGCTGCTCCGATTGTCCACTGCCACGCCCTCCGATTGGGATTTCTACAAGCCCTGGGCGTACATCTCTATCGAAGACCTCGCGGGACATCCCGAGGTAGGCCGGCGCCAATCCGTATCGGATAAGGCGAGGGAGAAATGGCAGGGTACGCATGGTCAGTCCGAAAAGGTTGTTGTCTGGCAGGACCGTAGGCGGGGAAGTCAGCCAGCGCCTTCCACGTACAGCCATTATCTTCCCTTGTAACCAGCCCACGGCACCACCAGTGCCAGCGCTGGCTGTCCAGACTCGGAGGTGATGGGGTTTCGCAGGGACGATTAAATACTCATGTACGAATTAAACGAATTAAACGAATTAAGCGTTAAACCAATGACTTGCAGTAACTTCTTAACTACGAATAATACGAATTAAGGGTAGGGCGGTGAGGGTGATGCCGTCGTCGTCTCGTACTTCTTTCGTACTTTCTTCGTACTTCTTTCACAGCCGCTCGCCTTACTGTGGGCCTTTCTTCGTTTAATTCGTTTCTTTCGTTTATCTGCTGTGCTGGTTGTAGAGGTGATATTCGATGGCGGGACGCCCGGAGGTCGGGCGCTTTCTGGCTTCCACAAGGGGCGGCGCCATGCTCAACAGGTTCTCCAAGGCGCGTTTGATTTCGTTGGCGGTACGATTGCGCTTGAGCACGCCGGACAGTTCCGTGGCAGTGATGCCAGGCCGGGCGCGTATGGCCTCGAACACTTGCAGGGTGAAGCTGTCCATCTCGCCATCCCCATCGGCCATACGAAAGATGTAGTCCACTGACTGGCGCCAGTAGTCCACCCAGGCCAAGGCTGCGCGTAGGTCGCAGGGCTCAATTTCACGGCGGCTGTCGAGTAGGCAGAAGATCATCGCCAGGATGCGCGCGTAAACCTCTGCGCGAGCCATCAAGCTACCGCCCTTTCCCTCGCGGTCGCGGCTGAGTTGCGGGTATTGCTCGCACCACAATTCACGAGCGTCATCGCCTAATCGAACTTCACACTCATTGTTGGCGTGATATTTGCCATCGGTGGCGGCTTCGATGGCATCGGCTACAAGTTCCGCCATGACGCGGATGGTAGGCTCCGGCGTTGGTTCGGGAAGAGGTACTAGCTTCGGCCTGTGCACGTACAGGGTGATGAAGCGATTGAGCAGCCCATTCGCCGCGTCGTTTTCCGTTGACTTCTCTCGCAGCTCGAAGCCGGTGACATGCCCGATCACAACCACGTGTGGCCGCGTAGCGCGCTCTCCAGACTTCTGCCCGGACTTGGACATGGGTTCCAGGTCGCGGCCGTCCCAGAGGTTTCGTATGGTCGCGCTTAGGGTGTTGCCTTCACGCTTGCAGTGTTGCAGCACGTTGTCGAACTCGGTTTCGATCACGAGCAGGCGTTTGTCTTTGACCCCCGCGTCTTCCTTGTCGGCATCGCGAATGGCATAAGCCAGCCCCTCGCCGGTGCTCAAGCCACCCACCCAAGTCTTCAGCCTGTCGGTGGTCTTTAGGCGGTCTTGTAGGATTGTTTCGGCGGCGAAGAATATGCGCCGAGGGGTGTATTCGGCGGTCCCTTTCCTCGCCTTGCCACTCTTGCCAACGATCAGCTGAAAAATCCTCGGGTGCAGCGCGGCATCGCCAAGATACTGAACGGGTCCACGCCCAACCATCGCGGAAAACATAGCGAGAACATTGGCGGCCACCGCCACCGGGTGTGCCTCAGAACTGGCGGTCGCGGTGTCCACGATGGTTTTCAGCAGCGGCGGAAAGCCTTCGGGCGCCATTGTCGGCGGGCTCAGCGGGTCAAGGCTGCCGGCTTTATCTTCCATAAGGGGAACATGGGTTGGCTTATCCGCCGTCGCTTTCGTCGCACCACGAGCCACTATCGCCGCTTGCTCTTCCGGGTTGGCCGTCACCAGCTTCAGGCGCTCAGCGTCGGCGCGCGCGTTCATGTCGTGCACTCCTCGCAGAGATTGAGCACATCCAGCCAGTCAAGGCCGGGTGAGGTGGGCGCCAGAGTCTCGACCCGCCGCCCTTCTCGCTTCAATCGCGTTTCCAGCGCCAGGGCGGCGCGTTGGCCGGCGCCGTTGGCGTCGTTGTCGGCGGCGATGGTGACCATTTCCACTTCGGGCGGCAGGACAACGGCGCTCATGCCGTAGGCCGTCACGCATGACCAGACAGGGACCGCGCCGGCCAGGTGCACCGCCAGCCCGGTTTCGATGCCTTCGGCCAGGGCCAGGCGGCCCCCCGCCGGCGGGTAGAGACGCACCGCCGCGCCCGGCATGACCTGTTCACCCCGGGTCGTCAGCTTCTTCACCGGGAGAGGCTGCCCGGTGTCCGGGTCGAGTGGCGAGGCCTTGGCGCCGTCCGCCGTCAGGTAGGTACGGTGCAGGGCCACCACGCGCCCATCCTTCCCCTGTACAGCGGCCAACATGGCGGGATACTGCCCAAGCCTGATCGGGTGGCTGTGCCGCGTGTGCCAGTAGGGAAGCGCCGGATGGCAGCGCAAAACCAGCGGAAACGCCGGCAGGCGCAAGCCCCGGCGGGCCAGGTAGCGGCCCACGGGATCGGCGGCTTCGACCGGGCGCGCCTGCCGCCACAATTCGCGCAGCGCGGCGCCGGTATCCCGCCGCCGCGCGGCGGCTGATTGCGGCGCCGGTGGCCGTTGCGGCGGTGGCTGGGTGGGCGCCGTACCCAGGGCGCGGGACACGGCTTCCAGGGTGGCCCGGAAATCGCAGCCCAGCCAGTGCATGGCCAGCTCGAAGCCGTCGCCGCCCTGGCGATCCATAGCGCGACAAACAAAGGAGCCGCTGCCGCCCTTGTCGGTGAAGCTGAAGCGGTCGCTGCCGCCGCAGGCCGGGCAAGGCTTGTTGGCCTTGGTCAGACTGTCGGCGGGCATGCCCAGGGTGGTCAGGATGTCGGGCCAACGGCCGTGGGCGGCCTGGCGCAATTCGGAAACCGATAGGCGGGTCATGGCGCGCGGTGTCCCAGGAGCGCTTCCGCCGCCCGCGCGAAGTGGGGATCGTCTCGCCCATGCCTGGAAAAACTGTCCAGCATGGCGATGGCGGCGGTGCGGAAATCTTCGTCCAGCCCGGTCAGGCAGCGGCCGCAATCAAAGGTCTCGTATTCCTGGTACAGGCCGATCGTGAGGAACTGGAGCTTCAGGCCATTCGCCCCCTCGGCGCGCAGCTTGTCGGCATGCACCAGCCAGGGGGAAACCCATCCATCCCCCAACTTGGACAGGGCCGCTTCGGCATGCTCCACCAGGTCATCGGCGATGTATTCGGGCAGCCACTTCTGTTTGTGCGGTGGGAGAAGCGAAAGCATGTCATCGGCGACGTTCATCAAGGCGGAGGTGAATCCATTGGCCACCTCGATGCCGGCGTCGATTCGGCCGGCACCGGACGGCGCCTTGTCCCGATACAGCAGGATGGATGCGAGTAATGCCCGCATGATGTTCTGCCCGCGTTGGTAGGCCTCGCCTCTCAGCTTGGCCAGGTCTGCGGCTTGCCGGCGTTGTTCACTGTCGGGAGGTTCGAAGTTGCTCATGGTCGCCTCCTCAGTTGAACGCTTCGTTGACCGCGTTTGTTGCCCGGTTGAGCTGCCGATACAACGGCGCCAACAAGCAATAGGTGCGGCCGGTGTGAATGTGCTGTTCCTCCATCTGGTCAAGCATGGCGATGAAGGCTTCGAAGCCGAGTTCAACATCCGTCAACTCGCTATCCACGGCTTCGCCCACTCTGAGCAGCGCTGACGCGTTGGTGGACAGGACGGTCAACAGCTCCCGGAATTGCGCCTGGATTTCCGGTTGGTTCCCCAGTTGGTCGACCAGCGCGGAAAGTGGATTGATCGTCGCGTAGACCTTCCTTGCGACACTGCGCCTGTCCTGGCTGCTGACATGCTCAAGCCGTTGGTCCAACGGCGATTGTTTGAAGTTTTTCATACGCCCCCCTTCGGGTTGATGGATCCACGGCCGGACGTGCCGGCCAGCCTGTTGAAGTCGCTGACGCCGAACCAGCCGCCCATAAGCGAGCTGGTGACGCAAGCGGCTGGGTATAGCTTGTGTTCGAGCAGGGCTTGCAGGCGCCAGGCGTCGACGCGCGCGGCGGCTGGAAGGGACGGACTCGGGGTGGGGAAACGCGGGGATTGCGCGCGGCGAGCGCGACGAACGAATGCGGCCATGGTGGCCTCCTTTTCAGCGGATGAAGCAAACCGCTCGCCCTGACGCCAATCAGGGTGGGCGGAACCGTGCGGGTTGGCGTACCGGGAAAAGGGACCGGCGCATCTTGCGATGCCCCGCACGGCCCACCCATAAGGGGAGGTGCCGTGGTGACGGACGTAAAAAAAGCCGCGATGCTGGCGGCTAGTCCGCCTTTTCTTCAGGACGCCAATCCTGGCCGCGTTTGTGGGCGCGGCGGAGACATTCTTGGCCGCCTTGACGATGCTGTCAAGGCGCGCGGGGTTGGAGATAATCGCTTTCATCACTGTTTCACTCTGTTTGGCCCCTTCGGGGGCCATTTTTTTTGTTTGAGGCGCCTGGGCTATGCAACCACGGCGGCCCCTCCGGAGGATTGCCGCGCCGGGCTGGATTGCCCCGTGTGCAGCAGCTTGGCGGACACGTCGGGGTCCGGTACCGCGCTGGGTGAAATCGTTTCCACGATCTCCAGCACCGCCCTGAAGGTGTGGCCGCATGCCAGGTTGGTGCATTGGCAGTAAGCGTCCCGAGTCAACAGCGACATGGCGCGGGAAGTGCGGATGTTGGCCCGGCTGTGGCAGTGCGGGCAGGCGATGAACATTCCAGGTTCTCCCGATTCGATGTTGGCCCGGATGGCCTGATAGGCGGGGTCGGCGGTGTTGGCCGGCGGTTCCATGTTCAGGCCCGATCCCCAAGCAGGCTTCGCCCGCGCGCGGCCTTGGCCCGCTCGATCATGTCGATTTGCCGCGCCACTTCTTCCGCCAGGGTTCTTTCGTTCATGCCCGGCGCGGCGTTGATGGTGATCTGGTTGACGATGGTGTAGCCGCCCCCCATCGCGCCGCCGGCGAGCGGCGGGCGGTGGTCGATGTTGGCCAGGGCGGCGCCGGTGGAAAGCATCATCCCGGCGCCGGCGGCGCCCATCTGCTTTGCGATGCGGGCGATCGCCGCCAGCGGCGCGCCCTGGCCGCCGCTGATGCCCTGTTCCAGCCCCTTCATGGTGTAGATCCCGAGTTCCTCGAAGACCCGCGACGGCGACTTGATGCCCAGGGTGTTTTTCAACCAGGCCACGGTTTCATGTCCCACCCCGGTGACGGTGGATTTCAGGGCGGCCATGCGGGCCTTGATGCCGCCGATGATGCCGTCGATCAGGGCATGACCGATCCCAGCCATCTCCGCCGGCAGCTTCTTCAACCAGGCGGTCAACTCGGCATATTTGGCTTTGACCGCCTGCACCAGGTCGTAAATCCAGAAGCCCAGGTTGGTGTTCTTGCCGGTGAGCTTGGTCAGCAATGCGGTGATACCGTCGTTGAGAAGCGTGCCGGCCGCGTAACCGGCGGTGAAGGCGGCGGTGATCTTTCCAATCGGCCCGAGGATGGCCCCCAACTTCCCGACCAATGCGGGCGAAGCCACACCCAACTTGGTCATGGCCAGCTTGGCGGCGGCGAAGGGGCCTAGCAAACCCGCCACCCCGATCGCCAGGGCGCCCGCCGCCGTGGTGACGGCGGCGATGCCGGCGCCCACGGTGGACAGCACGGAAACCAGGGTGGGGTGGGCTGCCGTCCAGTCACGGATGGCCTGAATCACGCCCCGGATGTCGCCGATCAGGGCCACAAGCGGCCCTTTCAGTGAGCCGCCGATATCGGAAGCGAGGTTGTCCAGGGCATTCGAAAGAAGCTTCTGTTGGGCCTTCTGTCCTTTCAACTGCGAGCCCATCTCGCGGTCCATGCTGCCTTTGGCCTGGGCATCTTTGACCCAGCCCAGTTGCTTGCGGTACTCGTCTAAGTTGTTGGCCAACTTCGCGGCATCGTCGCCGAATTCCTTGCCGAAAATCCGCGTAGCGCCTTCGATCTGCCTTTCCTTGGGGAGCGCCTTGATCGCTTCGAGAACTTTGATGATGGTCCCGGTTGCATCGGTGGCCATGCCCGACTGGATCTCCATCGAGTCGAGCTTGAGCAATTTCATACCATCCTGGAATCGGTCCGCCTGCATGTTGGCGACAGAGAGTTCCCGCACCATCGCATTGGTGGCGCTCGCTGCAACTTCGGCACGGGATCCCAAGCTCAGAAAGGTAGAGGCCAGCGCCGCCGTCTGCCGGTAGTCCATGACGCCGCTCATCGTGCCGGCCACTCTCTTCATCACGTCGATGATGTCGCCGCTACTACTCTTCGCGTTGTCGTCAAGCCAGTTGATGGTGTCCCCGAGTTCCTTGATGTTGGCGATGGGCACCTCGTAGAGGCCGGCGATGGTGGCCATGTTCATCCCGGTCTGTTCCACCGAAAGATCGAGGGCGCTGGACATGATGGCCGTCTGGCGGGCGTAGGTGAGCAGGTTCTCTTTGCCTTGGATGCCCATGCGCGCCCCAGCTTCCACGATGGCAGCAATTTCATTCGCCGCCATCGGGATTTCTTCGCTCATGGCTTTGATGGCGCGGGCCATCTCGTGATAGCTCTGGGTTACATTGCCATTGGCGTCCCGCGCGCCTTCCATCTGTTTGGCTACCCCCATCATCGATTGTTCGAAGTCGCCGTACTCGCGGGAGGCGGCCAGGAAGGGCATACCCATCGCCGCGCCGGTAGCCATCGTGACGGCGCCCCCCGTGGCTAGCTTATTGCGGAAGTCGATGCTCTTGCGGTACTCGGCTTGCGCGGCGTTGAGCGCGCGCATTTTCTCGTTGTGCTGGCCAAGGGAGGTGGATTGCCGCTCAACTTCGCCGGTGGCGGCGGCAATGTCGGTTTTCAGGCGCTTCTGGTGCGACGCCATGTCGGTAGTAGAAATGCCGGACTCCCCCAGGGCTGCGCGCAAGGTCTGTTGTTTGGCGATCAACTCGCCGTGCTTGTCCTTCAGCTCGCCGGCCTCTTTCTTCGCTGCCTCGAAGGCCCGCGCCATCTTCCTGGTGGGTTCGTCGGTGGCATCCATTTCCAACTTCAGTTCGCGGACCTTCTCTTGTGCGACCTTGAGCTGATTGCCCGTGGTGCCCACCCACTTGGAGGTATCACGGAACTTGTCGATGAGGCCCTGTTGATTTTCCAGTTCTTTCAAGGCGCCCTTGGCCTCGCGCACCGCCTTGGCGGCTTCGCCGCTGGCGCCGGTGATGCTCTTGAGCGGTGCAGTTACCTGGTCGATGGCCTTGAGCAAAACTTCGAGTTGCAACTTGTCCATGAGGGCGTCCTGTTGGTGGGTGAGTAGGTGGGCGGCTGCGATCAGCAGTCAGTGACGGCTTCGCCAGCCTTATCCGCCGGGCGCGGGCGGCCGTTGAAGTTCTCCGCACCAGGCAAGCCGCCGCGGGTGAGGGTGAGCACGCCGGTGAAATTGCTCCGGCATGCGTTGTTGGTGCAGCGAAAGGAAAACTCGGTCAGGTCCACGGATTTGGCCGCGCTGCCGACTTCATCGGCCGGGGAACCGCAATTCGGGCATTTCTGTTTGGTGTTCATGTTTTTTCCTTCATTTCACGTCAGGGGATGCCGGCGCCGCCGTGGGCAGCAAGAAGCCGGAGATGGTGGCGCCCATGGCCAGTAGGTCGGCGGGGTCCATGCCGGCGATTTCTTCCGGGATCAACGCCGGCATGGTGATGCGCGGCAGGACTTTGGAAATCGCGCCGACGTCCATCTGGAGCAACTCGACCAGGGACACGCCGCGCAGCTCGCCGGCGGTGGGCTTGCGCAACTCGACGGCATCGATCGCCGTCTCGCCGCGCTTGATGGGGGTTTTCAATGCGATGTTCACAGTTGTTCCTTGAAAAATTCGACCTGGCGGCCGGGGAGGGTTTCGGGGTGGAGATACCGACCGGACGCCGGCAGGCCGGCACGCTTCAGGGTCACCATTGCGGTGGTGATGCCCTGACAGCGCGGATTGGTGCAGCGGTAGGTGACTTCCGTGTAGTCACGGGTGAAGTTCACCCTGCCGATTTCTTCGGCCGGGGAAGAGCAGTAAACGCAAGCCTGGGATGGGGTCATGGCGGTCAGGCTTCCAGCGGATAGCCGGCGCGCTCACGCTCCGCCAGGTCATCGCGCATCCGCTTCAGTTCCAGCGGGCTGGCCACAAGACCGGCGGTATTGAGGGGGGTGGCAAGTTCGGCCGGAAGCATCGCCTGGCGGTTGTCCGGCGCATCTTTCAGCAGGGCGAGAAGGCGCTTGCAGGCGCGCGCGAACACGAATTCGAAGGCCGTGGCGGAGTCGCTCACGGGGATCTGATGCCATTCGGAATGTGGGTCGTGTTCCTGAAGTCCCGCTTGCAGGCGCAGCGCTTCAACCAGTTCACGCGGGACGCCGGCAAGCGCCCGGTCGAGAAGATGGTCCGCGAGGATGGTGCGAGCGGCTTTCAGCGTGTCACGGTAATTGTTCGCGACGACGTGCCTGTCGACGACAACCCGGTCCCGCTCGATGCCGATGTCATAAGCCAGGGCGCGGTATTCCTCCGCCAGGCTCAGGGCGGATTTCTCCTCGGCTTTCAGCTCGTACATCTTCTTCGTGGGGCGGCCGATGCTGGCGCGCAAGGCTTCGCGAAGTTTCCTCTTCGCGGCGTCGCTCTCGGCTTCCGCCGCCAGGGCGGCTTTTTCCTGGTGCTCGATTTGTTCGGTCAGGTCGGCGCACTTGGCTTCTTTCTGCGCGAGTTCATGGCGATAGCTGGTCAGTTTTTCCAGAATCGGCGGGAGGGTGTCCGGCAAATCGGCGCCGGGGGATGTGTTCGGTGTGTCGCTCATGGCTGGGTCTCTGGTTGGGGTTAATTGGCCGCTTCGCGCAGGGCAACGCGCTCTTGCATGAACTTCCTGATTTCACTTTCCAGCCAGGCGCGGCGACCGCCAGGGAGCGGGATGCTTTGCGGAAATTGGGATTCCGCCTGCAACCGATAGATGGTCGAAGTCTTCAGCCCGGTCATGGACATGACTTCAGGCATCCGAATGAATCGTTCACCGGGCTGGATTTCCGGACTGGCGGGCCGTTCTGCGACCTGTGCGGGTTGATTCGTGGCTTGGCTCAAAATTGACTCCTGTTGCTTCCGTGGTCACCTACGCATTGCCCGGTATGGCTTTGGATGCGGTCAGTATTTGCGTTGCGGCAAGAACGGGCGAGGCGGGCATGTTGTAAAAACGCGCCCCATAACAAGCACAGCAGCCCGGCCGCAGAAAGACGGCGGTTTTCTGAGGGTGACGGGCGGGAATAGCCGAACGAATGCCCTGGAAACGCTGTTTTCTGGCTTGTCCGGGAAGTCCTGGCACGGTCTTGGGGGGGCTGACATGACGAAGGCCGAACGAAGGCTTGGAGAGCCCTGGAAGGCGCCGCAACGCCAAAGGACCGAACTGCACGGATACGCAACCTCGACGCCGTCACCCAGTCCGCGCGCGGCCCCCGTCCGGCGCTGGCGCCGGCACTTTTGCAACGGTGCAAATTTTTATGCCCGACAGCGCGCAGGCGGGGCGGGGTCTCGACTGCGCGCCGGGGGGGATAGAGGCTGAATTCAGTCGGCATGGTCATTGCTCCATGCCTGCCGGCGGGCGGCGGTTGCAGCGCGGGGTGTACGGGGCCGCCTGTGCCCGCTGGTTGATCCAGCAGGGCGAACGTTAGCGCGGTGGGGGGGGATGTGCATCTCTCAGCCCAATAAAGGTGACTGAGAGCAATCCTAGCGATTTGGTTTAGTAGATGTTCATTCCACAAAAGAGAGTCGGGATAAGGCAGTACAGCCCTATCCCGACTTTGTTTACACACCAACATGAGGAGCCTACTTATTGCTTTCCCGTTGAATCTTTTTCTCGTTAAACACAAGTCGTATTTTTTTAATTGCCATGCTTGGTTTGTAATCACATAAGCGTTTGTTATGTTCCAGAAACCGACAGCAGGCATTCGCCCCTTTTTCAAATAGCGCCGCATTTGAATCAAGGTAAATGTAGATCTCTTTCCGAAGGCGATCTTCTTGAGAAGCCCATTTTTTCTTTGTACTTTCTCCGCCGGCTGGTTGAGCGCGGGGAAGTGCACTCTCCTGCCTACGCTTGCTTATGGCCTTGGGTCTATCCTTCGCCAGCTCAGAAGCGGTCTTCTCCAACCTTACGGCTGATTTGGCCCACCCTGCCACTGACGATAGCGCATGAAGCCAGCCAAGCGCGGCATCCAAATTGCCTCGCTTGTGCGCCTCGATAAAGCGATTCATGTAAGGCGTGAGCCGTCTAAATCTCGCCTTGTCATTCTGTTCAAGTTCGGCGTAACTTTTGTTAATCCAATAAAACGACTTACCAAAATATGTCAGGCAAAATTCGCCCAACTTATCAACCTCTTCGTCCCTAAGCCTTTTTGAATTGTTTACAAAACTAAACGAATACAGATATTCATTGTTTGTTTCATCTTCAGCCATTTCCAAACCCCGGCGCCTCACCCATCACCATCATGACCAGCACCTGACTTCAATTGCTCCAGGTAGTCCGCCCACTGCTGCATCATCACTCGGCGCTCTTTGAGGAACTTGGTCCGGTTGTAGGCGGTGCCAAGGATGTCGGGCACCTTGTGCGCCAACTGGTGTTCGATGATTTCCGGGCGGACGTGAAGCACTTCATGAAGGATGGTTCGCGCCATCGCCCGGAAACCGTGGCCCGTGATTTCGGTCTTGGTGTCGTAGCCCAGGCGCCGCAGGGCCGCGTTCACCGTCGCTTCGCTCATGGGGGTATCGGCATTGCGGCCGGGGAAAACATAGCGACCGCGCCCGGTCATGGCGTGTAGATCCCGCAGGATGCGAACGGACTGGGTGGACAAGGGAACGGAATGATCCGTCTTCGTCTTGCTGACGATGTAACGCCACTCCGCTTTGTCCAGGTCGATCGCGCTCCATTCGGCCTTGCGCAGTTCGCCAGGCCGCACAAACAGCAAGGGGGACAGGTGCAGGGCGCAATGAACCACGAAGGTTCCCCGAAAGGCGTCGAGCGCGCGTAACAGCTCCCCCACTTGCTCGGGATCGGTGATCGAAGGGAAGTTGGTCTCTTTGGCCGGCGGCAGGGCGCCGCGCAGGTCTGGGCAGGGGTCGCGCTCCGCCCTGCCCGTGGCGATCGCGTAGCGGATGATTTGCGAGATGGTCCCCCGCGCCCGGTGCGCGGTATCCAACGCGCCGCGCGCCTCGATACGTCGCAGGATTTCCAGCACGTCGCGGGCGGAGATGTCGGTAATAGGCATTCCACCCAGCCACGGGAACACGTCCCTTTCCAGCCTGGAGATGATCTTTTCCGAATGGCCGGTAGCCCAGGTATCCCGATGTTTCAGATACCACTCGCGGGCCACGGTCTCGAAAGAGTTGGCCACCTGCTCGGCTCGCATCGCCTTCGTTGCCTTGCGCAGCTTGCCAGGATCAACCCCTTGCGAAAGCAGCTTGCGCGAGGCGTCGCGGCGTTCCCGCGCTTCCTTGAGGTTCACATCCGGATAGACCCCGAGGGACAGGCGCTTCTCTTTCCCGTCGACCCGGTATTTGAGCCGCCACCACTTGCCCCCGCCGGGGGAAACTTCCAGGTACAGGCCGCCGCTATCGAAGAGGCGGACGGGCTTTGCCGCTGGCTTTGCGGTGCGGATTGCGATGTCGGTAAGAGGCATTGGGGGCAACTCCATCCGGGAGGACTGCACTTGCCCCAAATGTTGCCCCCAGTTGCCCCCGGATGTAAACGGAAAGTCCGGGACAGTCTGGGATAACTGATTTAGCGGGAACCCGCTTCTCCGTATGGGTGCCCGGACCGTCTGGGACGATCCGGGACTTGACTTTGGTGGGCAGTAGTGGTTTCGAACCACCGACCCCCGCCGTGTGAAGGCGATGCTCTACCACTGAGCTAACTGCCCAAAGCGGCGCGCATTCTACGAAGGCGAAGCGTTGCGGTCAAAGGCTTTTTTCGCCGCCGGGCTAGTAGAATCGCGGCCTTTCGCACCCGACGCACAGATCATGGTCCGCACCCGTTTCGCCCCCTCTCCCACCGGCTACCTGCATATCGGCGGCGCCCGCACCGCGCTGTTTTCCTGGGCTTACGCCCGCAAGATGGGGGGTGAGTTCATCCTGCGCATCGAGGATACCGATCAGGAGCGTTCCACCCAGGCCTCCGAGCAGGCCATTCTCGACGGCATGGCGTGGCTGGGCATCGACTGGGACGAAGGCCCCTACTACCAGATGCAGCGCATGGAGCGTTACAAAGAGGTGGTGGACCAGTTGCTGGAAGAAGGCCGCGCTTACTACTGCTACGCCAGCAAGGAAGAGCTGGACGTGATGCGCGAGGCGCAGAAGGCGCGTGGCGACAAACCGCGTTACGACGGGCGCTGGCGGCCGGAACCGGGCAAAGAACTGCCGATGCCGCCGGCGGGCGTCACGCCGGTGATCCGCTTCAAGACGCCGCAAGAAGGCGAAATCACCTTCAACGACATGATCAAGGGCAGCATCACCGTCGCCAACGCGGAACTGGATGACCTGGTGATCGTGCGCGGCGACGGCATTCCCACCTACAACTTCGGTGTGGTGGTGGATGACTGGGACATGCGCATCAGCCACGTCATTCGTGGTGACGACCACGTCAACAACACGCCGCGCCAGATCAACATCCTGCTCGCCCTGGGCGCGCCCATCCCAACTTACGCGCATGTGCCGATGATCCTCGGCCAGGATGGCGAACGCCTGTCGAAGCGGCATGGCGCGGTGTCGGTGCTGCAATACCGCGAGGAAGGCTTTTTGCCGGAGGCGCTGCTCAACTACCTGGCGCGCCTGGGCTGGGGGCACGGCGATGACGAGAAGTTCGATCTGAAGCAGTTCGTCGAATGGTTCGATGTCGGCCATGTCAGCCATTCCGCCGCCCGCTTCGACGCCTCCAAGCTGACCTGGCTGAACCAGCAATACATCCGGTGCGCCGACAACGGCCGTCTCGCGGAACTGGCGCGGCCTTTTCTGGTGGTGCAGGGCATCGATATGGACAGCGGCCCCAACCTTGCCGCCCTGGTCGGCCTGGTGAAGGAGCGCGTAAGCAGCATCGTCGAACTGGCCGATGCCCTGCACATCTACTTCCGCCAGGCGCTGCCGACGGTCGAGGAACTTCAGGCCAAACTGGGCCGCGACGCCCTGCCCGCCTTCGAGCAACTGCAAGCCGACCTCGCCACGGTGGCCTGGGAAGCACCCGCCATCGGCCAACTGGTCAAGGACACGGCCAAGGCGTTCAACCTGAAGATGGGCCAGATCGGCATGCCGTTGCGTCTGATTCTGTTCGGCACCGCGCAAACCCCGTCCATCGACCAGACCCTGTTTCTGCTCGGCCGCGAGGAGACTTTGCGCCGCTTCCAGGCCGCCTGGCCGCACGTTCTGGCGGTGGTGGAGTAATTCAATATCGGGCGGCTAGAATGCCGCCCGCCGATACCGACACTCAGCGTTTGTCTATGAACAACAAAATGAAACTTATCGCCTCCCTGACCAGCCCGTTCGCCCGAAAAGTGCGCATCGTGGCGGCGGAAAAGCACATCGAATATCAGTTGGTGGTGGATCTCCCCTGGGCCGACGACAGCCATGTTCCCGAATTCAACCCGCTCGGCAAGGTGCCGGTGTGGGTGCTGGAAGACGGCAAGACCCTGTTCGACTCGCGCGTGATCGTGGAATACCTGGACAGCGTCAGCCCGGTGGGCCATCTGCTGCCCAAGGAGCCGCGCCCACGCATCGCGGTGAAGCGCTGGGAGGCGCTGGCCGATGGCGTGGCCGATGCCGCCGCCCTGGTCTTCGTCGAGCGCAAGCGCCCGCAAACGCAACAAAGCCCGGAGTGGATCGCTCGCCAGATCGGCAAGGTTGCTGCCGGCCTGAAAGCCATGAGCGAAGACCTCGGCCATCAGACCTTCTGCACCGGCGACACCTTCAACCTGGCCGACATCACCCTCGGCTGCACCCTCGGCTACCTGGATTTCCGCTTTCCGGAAATCGACTGGCGCCGCGCCCACCCCAATCTCTCCGAACTCTACGACCGCCTGATGCAACGTCCGGCGTTCAGGGAAACCGTGCCGGTCGGCTGAACCCCTGCCCGCGAGCGGCGCAAAAACGCAGGCAGGATGCCTGCGCTACAGACGTCGTCGGCGCTTGAACGCTTCGGGGAGGTCGGTTACGCGGCGCCTTCGCGCTGCTCCAACTGATACAGCCAGGCCAGCAGTTCCGCGACGGCTATGTACAACTCGGGTGGGATGCGCGCGTCCATGTCCACCTGCATCAACAACGAGACCAGTTCCGGTGATTCATGCACGAATACACCGGCCGACTGGGCGCGAGCGATGATTTCCTCGGCCAGGAGACCGCGCCCTTTGGCGACGACGCGTGGCGCGCCATCGTCCGGGTCGTAGACCAGAGCAATGGCTTGCGAGGTGGTATCAGGCCGCGAGCGCATCGGCTTGGCCGACACCGGGGTTCACACTCAGCCCCGCCGGTTTCAGGCCAGCGGCCAGCAAGGCCTGCTCCAGGGCGGGCAAGGCCGCGCTCATGGCCTCCCCCGCGCCCACTTCGCTTGCGCTCATGCCGATGGCAAGTCGGTCACCAACCAGCGATAGCTTGGCGGTCACTCCGCCCAGACGCGGCAGGGTCAGGCGCAGTTCCGTCACCCAGGGATTGGCTTCCTCCACGGGCCCGACGCCCTCGCCGGTCTGTTCCCGTACCTGCCATTCCAGCCACTGCCCCGGCCAGGCGAAACCCTGCCAGAGGAAAGGCGAGCCTTCCAGCATCAACAATTGCTGGCCGGCGAGGCGCGCGGCATCGATCGGCATGTTGGTCAGGCCGGCGGCGGTGGCCATGTTGTGGGCGCCGCTGGCAAGCCGCGCCTGCGGCTCGCGGCGCAGGTCGGCCAGTGCAAAAGTGCCGCGCGTCCAGCGCGCCAGATGCGATTCATAGAACAAGCCGCTTTCGCGCAGGGTCTGATGCAGACGCTGCGGCAGCGCGGTCTGGCTGTCCGCCACGCCCGTTTGCAACGCGGCCAGGTTGGAGGTGGAGGGGCCGGACGCCAGCCCGGCGCGGGTGGCATCCACCGGCGTGCCGCCGGTCAGCGCGGTGGCGCTGGCAAAGGCGCCGGTCAGCGCGGTCATGGGCAGGCTGCCGCCGCCGGACTGCGAGGGCGGGTTGGCCAGCGGCGCGGTGTTGCTGAGGATGGGGCGCTGCGCGGCCACCCCGGCCTGGGCAAGCTGGGCGGCACTGGGTGTGGTGGGCGGCGGGCCGGCCTGGGTGGTGGCCGTCGGCCGCGCCAATTGCGCCAGGGCGGTGAGTTGCTGCGCGCTCTGGGACAGACGTACCGGCTGCACCGCGCTGATCGCGGAGCGCTCCATGACGAAAGTGGGACGCGGCACGCTGTGCAGATAGGTCAGGCGGACGCTGTCGCCGGCCTGAGTGCCGCGCGGCAGCGCCATGTTGAGATGCTGCCCGCCGACCTGCACCAGATTGCGCCCGCCCGCCAGATTCTCCAGCACCTTGCCCTGGTAGCTGGCGCCGGGCTGGAAGTTGTCCTTGGCAGGCGGCGGCGTGCCCTTGCCCGGCTCCAGCAACTCCGCGCCCTGGGTCTTCAACCAGGAGGCGAGCAACTGCGGCAAGGCGGACAGATTCATGAATAAATGCGCTGCAATGTCGTGGTCGTAGGTTGGGCAAAGCGTAGCGTGCCCAACGAACCACCATGATGTTGGGCACACCGCGCTTTGCCCAACCTACGCGTTGCGAATTCAGCCGAGGGTTTCTGTTTCATGAATCGGCGCGTTGCAAGGCGATGATTAATTCGGCTTCGCTGCGGGATATGCCGAGTTGCCCGGCGAGTTCCTGTGGCGTGGCGCCCTCGCGCGCCAGGCGCATGGCCTCGCCGTAGGTGACGGCCTGAGTATCGAGCGCGGACTCCACCGGCGGCTTCGCTTCCAGGCCCTCGACTCGCGCCTTGAGCGCGGCCAGGTCAGCTTGCAAGGCTTCGACGCGCGCGTCCGGTTCCGGCGTGGCGACCGGTTTGCGGCGGCGGGAAAACAGCAACGCTTCCAGTAGATAGACGACCGTGGCGAGCACCACGGCGAGGATCACGAAAACGAGCAGTTCAAAACCGGTGAAGGTGAGGTGTTCAAGCATGGAGCATGGATTCCGTGCCGGCGGGCAACAGGGGTACGGAGGCTATTACGGCCCGAACCGGGATTTTCTTTAGGGTGGCACGCCGGTGTTGGCGTGAAACAAGTCGCTACCGGGCTACGCGGCGCGCGGCCCGGCGTAATCGTCGATCAGGGCATCCGGCGGCGACTTCCGGCCGGGGGTTGCCGGTGTTTCGGGCTGCGCGGGGTGCGGCCCGCGTTTGCGGCGCTTTTCCTTCAGGTGGTCCTGCCAGTGTTCCAGCGGCGCCTCCGAGTGGTCGCCGATGCGGACATCGATACTCATCGGGTCCACATCCGCGATGGAATCACGGGCGCATTCGCGGCGTGTTTGCCGGGTCGAACGACGGTATCCGATTGGCTTGCAAGGCTTCATCACCAGATCTCCCGCAATCAGCTTGTGAACGTGGCCCGAATATTTCCCCCGGACGACAGCGGGGTCAATAGCCGGCCCATGTCGTCTTTGCTGCCCTGGGCAACCTGAAGCGGGCGCATGGCGTTCATGGCAACCACGCCTTCAGCCAGACGTCCAGATGGTCTTCCAGCATCCACTCGGCACGGATGTAATCGCGCAGGGCATCGCCGCGTTGGGCCAGTTCGTCGCGGTCGGCAACATGGCCGCGAATCGCTTCCACCCAATTCTTGTAGCGGTTGGGCACGCGGGTGACCGGGTAGTCGCCGCGGTAGGGGGTGAGGTCGCTGCACACCACCGGGTAGCCGAGCACGCCGTATTCGAGCAGGCGCAGGTGGCTCTTGCCGTGATTGAAGGGCACGTCTTCGAGCGGCGCAACCGCCAGATCGAGACCCAGACTGGCCAGCTTGGCGGGGTAATCCTCCAGCCCGACACCCGGATGGAACTCCGCGACACAGGCGCGGATTTCATCCGGACACATGCCGAGGAACACCCAGTCGATTTCCTTGGCGGTGGCTTTCACCACATCGAAAATCACCGCCAGGTCGCCATCGTGGGTGATGCTGCCGGCCCAGCCCACGCGCGGCTTGGCGCCGTGCCGGCGGGCCGGCTTCAGATTGCCCCAGCGGCCTCGTTCGATGTAATTGGGCACCACGACGATGTCGTCGATATAGCCCCGGTAATGCTCCGCCAGGTACTCGGTGGAGACGATGAAGCGGTGGCACAGGGAGATGCCCTTGCGGAAGCGCTTGTGCAGGTCTTTCTGTTCGACGAAATGCTTCTTGCGGATGTTCTGGATCGGGATGTTGGTGATCAGGTCGTCGATCTCGTAGACACGGAACGCCTTGCTGTGGCGGATGTAGCGTTCGATGAACTCGATCTGGTGCGGGTCCACCTGGCGTTGCAGCAGGATGGTGTCGGGTTCCATCCGGAACAGTTCCGGCTGCGACAGGTAGTTGCTGGTTTCCCAACCCATGATGTGGCCGGCGTCATTGAGGGCGCGCATGGGCGCGATGACGCGGTACTCGCCGCAACCGAAACGGTCGGCCGGGTGCGCGAGGATGCGCGGACGCGGCCGCCATTCCGGGTCCCAGGCCAGGGCGGGGGCGATTTCCACGAGGAAATCGCGGCCGTGCGTGGACAGATTCCTGTTGAATGCCGGGTCGAAGGCGACATCGTGGCGCCAGGTGTCATAAAAGCGGTTCTGCTCCTCAAGAAAGCGCGCATGTTTGGCCTCCTTCGCGCGCGTTTCCACACCGCCGGACTGGCTCACCGAGCCTTCGTGCAGCAGGCGCGCATGCGGCGTGAACACGTTGCGGTAGCCCTGGTGGCGCAGCCTCTGGCAGAAGTCCACGTCGTTGAACGAAACCTGGAAGCGCTGTTCGTCCAGGCCACCCACTTCCAGATAGCGCTCGCGCTTCACCAGCATGCAGGCGGCGGTGACCGCAGAGTATTCCTGGGTGAGCTTGAGGCGGCCGAAATAGCCGTCTGCATCGGCCTCCAGACCGATGAACGGGTGCTCCGCCGGGGCGTCGTTCATGCCCAGAATCACCCCGGCATGCTGGATTTTCCCGTCCGGATAGAACAGTTTCGCCCCCACCGCGCCGACATCCGCCTGTTGCGCGATACCGAGCATCTCTTCCAGCCATTCCTCGTGCAGCACGGCGGTGTCGTTGTTGAGCAGCGCCAGGTATTCGCCTTGCGCCTCACGCGCGCCCCGGTTGTTCATGGCGGAGAAATTGAACGGCCCGGCGCAGTCCAGCACCTTGAGGCGCGGCGAGTTCAGCGCCCGCAGTTCGGCCAGGTAGGCCACCGCCTCGGCTTCGTCGCTGCCGTTGTCGAGCACCAGAATTTCGCAGTTGGCGTAACCGGTGCCGTCGATCAGCGAGGTGAGGCAGCGTTTCAGGAAATCGACCTGGTTTTTCGTCGGCACCAGAATGGACACCAGAGGATCGCCGCTCACCGAATAACGCACATGCAGCGTGCCGGGCAGCGCGCCCTCCTCCACCCGGGCGGCGAGATCGCAACGCGCCAGATGCCGTTCCAGCGCGCGCCGGTGGACGGCGGCGATTTCCTCGCCGCTCAAGTGGCCGTGGCCGCCTTCGGCGTGACGGTGGTAGAGCACGTCGGCGAGGTGGCCGATGCCGGCATGGCCCACTTTCTCCCAGGCGCGCAGGGTGAGATCAAAGGCCTCCACGCCCTCCATCTCCAGGTCGTAGCCGTTCAAGGCGGTGAACAGATCGTGCCGCAGCAACAACAGGCCGCCCACCGCGAAGGGTGCCGCGCGCAGCATTTCCAGGTTGAAATCGGTCTTGAAGAACGGCGCGGAATGCGCCTCCTCGCCATCCACCCGGTCTTCGTCGCTGTACAGCACCTGATATTCCGGATGCCGCGCCGCCTTGTCGGCGCAGGTGAACAAGGCATGCGGCGCCAGCTTGTCGCCGGCCTCCCACATGCCTACCCAGTCGGCCTCGGTCTCCAGCAGGGTGCGATTGGCCGCCTCCAGATGCTGCTCGGCGGGTGCCTGTATCCAGGCGATGGATGCAGTGTCGGCCAGGGCGGGATGCGCGGCTTCGCTGGAAACGACGGTCAGCTTCCAGTGCTGATAGAACTGGTGGCCGAGCGATTTGATGTTATTGGCCAGGCGATCCTCGCCCCCCGCCGGAACGATCACCACGAGGTGATGGACCGGGTGGCGAGAGAGGGCATCCATGCGCTCCGCGATCCACAGCGCGTCGCGCTTCTGGTAGGCGTGGCCGAGTTGCCAGAGGTGGTAGAAATCCTGGGGCGACACGCCCGCTTCGCCGTCCTTGAGCGGCTTCGCCAGAAACATGATCTGCAAGGCCTTGAGGTCCTCGAATTCCTCATCGTCCACATCCTTGAGGACGATCTTTTCCGTTTCCACCGTGGTGCTGCCGGCCGGCCGGGTCAGATCCTGCAAGCCCGCCGTCGGGGTGCGGCTGCTTTTCACCACGCGATAGCCGGTCTCGCGCAGCATCTTTTCCATCTCGGCGCGGGTGAACCAGCGGATATGCGTGATGTCCAGCAAGCCCTCCGAGGCATAGGGGAAGCGGCCGCCGGCCAGTTCGTTGAGCAGCCAGAGGTTGCGCGCGTTGGGCAGGCTGACCAGCACCTGGGCATCCTCGGTCAGCAGCGGACGGATGCGCAGCAGGGCATCCCAGGGGTCGTAGAGGTGTTCCAGCACATCGGCCAGCAGCACGGTATCGATGGAACCCGGCGCGATGCCTTCGGCGGCGAAGTCGATGTCCTCCAGTTTCTCGCCCAAAACCTTGTCGATGCGCTCCTCGGCGCGCGCCGCCGCCGCGCGGTTGAGTTCGATCCCGGTGACATGCGACTCGGGCCACGCGGTCTTGATCAGTTCACCGGTGGCGCCGGTGGCACAACCGACATCGAGCACCCGGCGTGGCGGCCGCTCCAGCAGCAGCAGCAGTTCCTTGCGCGCGTGGTCGTGGTAGGCGCCCTTGAGGTCGGCATCCTCCAGTTCCGAGAGTTGTTCCCAGACATAGCCGCCCGGCGGGCGCTGTGAAACCCGTGACTCGACCACGCCACGCGCCATCTCTCGCATCAAGTTCGCCACCCGCTCGGCGGCGGAGCCATCCACGGCAAAGTTGTAGCCGGATACCTTGAGCGACATCAGTTCGATCAAACCGCCACGCAGATCCGCGTCGCCCAGCACGAAATCCAGCAACAACGACAGCTCACCCGGGCCAGCTTCCAGCATGCCGCACTCGGCATCGAAACTCGGGCCCATGCGCAGCCCGAGTTCAGTCATCAGGTTGATCGCCGGGGTTCCCGCCAGCATGGCCTCGACCGAAAGATTGGAGTCCACCGACACCAGCACATCGGCCGCCGTCACCAGGAGTCTGGTGTCGTCCGTGGTGTAGACGTATTGCGACGGGTTCAGGCCGGCTTCGAGCGCGATACGATCCGCCCCCTCGCGCCCATGCTCCGTATTGGAGACACGATCCTTGACGACAATATTGGCGGCATGCCCGGCATTCATCCATTCCACGCAGCCCCGGAAAAACATCGCCAGGGTTTCGTCGTGGGCATCGCGGTTGGACAAAGCCGTCATGGATGCCGCCCAAGTGGTGCCGAACAACAGCAGGGGCGCCTCGGGATTCAGGTCGTACTTGCCGTATGCCTCCTCGCGGACACCCGCCTTTTTCAACTTGAGTTCGGCGTAGATGTCCCAGGCCGGGTTGCCGGTGATGTGGATGCGTTCCGCGGGAATACCGACGCCACGATAAGCCTCCGCGTCACGTTCGCCGAACACCGCCATCGCATCGCAATGCAGGGCGCCATGTACCGTGTAGGGCGCGCCCAGCGCCAGCCCATGCACCAGATGCAGACTGGGTACGCCACGGGCACGCGCCCATTCGGCGATGCAATGGCCATGCAGCATGAGGTCTTCATTGAGCGCCACCAATTCGATCTGAAACTGCTCACGGGCGGTATCCAGCGTTTCCACCAGATGGATCGAATCGAACAGGTGACGCTCCAGGTCTGCCTCCAGCAGCGGATCGAAACGATCGGCCTCCAATCCGTGGCGGGCCAGAAGGTCGCGCCATTCTGGCTCGGCCTTCCTGGTGGCGAACGTCGCCACCAGTGCGGCCGCCGATTGCCGGAAGGATTCCAGGCGCGTTTCCGGAACCAGGCTAGTCAGGGTCACGATCCGGCTGCCGACCTCCTCGACCATCAATCTCAGTTCCTCGGTGCATACACCCTCCACGACCAGAACCACGCGCGGCCTGCCCTCCAGGTACAGGCGCAGGGTGTGGTTATTTCGGCCCCAGAAAAAATAAAGAATCGCTGGCTGTGTCATCGGAGTACTCAATCGAAGGCGTGAAAGTAGCGGGCCAGCATGGCACGGGTCAGGTCATATTCGAGGCCGCCGGCCAAGGGCACCTCTTGATGCCGTAGCCAGCCGTTCAAGCCGGGTAGCGCCACCAGATCGCGCAGGGCGCGAGTGGTAGCCGCGTCGGTCATCGCCTGCCGGCGCCAGGTCAGCAAGGCATCCACATGGCGTTGATCCAGGAAAGAGGCCAGATCGAGGTGCGCGGGGAAGGCATCCCAGGCGGAAAGCAGGTTGTAGAGCAGCACCCGATTGCGCGGCCAATCCAGATGCGCGTTCAGTCGCTCGCGCCAGTTCGCGTCGAAACTCGGTTCCAGGGCGGCCAGGCTGGCGAAATCGAGTGGCCCGTCGAGTACCCGATTCAGCGCCGTATCGTGCTCCAGCCAGGCCTGGTTGCCGTCCGGGTCGGAGCGTTTGTCCAGCACCACCATGAAACGGCCGGTCACCCGACTGCTCAGGTGAGCGTAGATTTCCTGCTCGATGAACAGAACGAATTCGTACAGGTGCGAGTCGCTCATCAGCCAGGACAAAAGGCGATTGAAGCGCGGCCCATCCGCCAGGGTGCCGCTCAACCAAGTGTTGACGTTGCCGCCGTTGTAGGGAATCACGGCAACCACGGCGAGATCGAGCCGATTCGCGGTTTCCACCAGTTCGGCGACGTGGATGCGAGAGTGGTAATCGGCGAAATTGTCTTCGTCTTGCGGCCTGGCCGGCAATCCCCTGGCGGCGCACGCGGCATCTTCGTGATCCTGGGAATGGATGTCGAAGACGATGCGTCCATTTGGTCGCAACACGCGTTGCCACTCGGCCAGGATTTCTTGCCAGTGCGGGAAATGCACCAGCACGTTGAGCGACATCACGGTGTCGAATTCATCGTTGGCGAACTTCAGGTCGGCAAGATCGCCTTGCACCAAGCGGATGGGGGTCTCCCCGGCCTGCGCGCGGGTCTGATCGAGCATGGCCTGGGAACTGTCGACGCCGGTCACATCAAACCCCGCGCGCGCCAGCGGCAGAGAGGCGCGACCACCGCCGACACCGACATCGAGCAACTTGTTGCCGGCGATGTGGTGGGCGCACAACGCCACCTCGACCTGGTTTTTCAGCCGGTTGGTGCCCCGGTTTTCCACCATGCGCTGCTGATACCAGGCCGCCATCCTCGGGTCCTGCCAGGCATGGGTCTTCCAGTCGATCAGGTCTTTTTCCATGAGTTTTCCTTCTCTTTTTCCTTATCTTCGGTACGACGAATTTCCAGCAGGCCATGCTCGGCCAGTTTTCCGGCAAGCGGAACCAACGTCCACATCGGCGCCTGGATGATCTCGGCGATCTCCAACAGGCTGTGATGGCCATCGGCGTAGGCGAGCAGATTCATCATGTCACGCGCCTGTAGCCCCGACTCGCGCGTGCTCAGCGTGGGATAGAGGCCGCGCTTGCCCAGTTGCGGCTCGCACGGCGTGGTCGCGCGCGGGATGCAATCCTGTTCCAGGCATTCCAGGGCGCGGCGCAGCGCCATATAGCCGCCCTCCAGCCCGGCCGGCGTGACCAGATTCAGATCGTCCAGCGAAGTGTGGTACTCGGGATAGGTGGCGTATTTGGAGCGCATCAGGCTGCACACCGGCAAGTCGACACCGGGACTGCAATACTGCCGCTCGTCGCTGCCGCGATCGAGGAAGGTGTAGCGCTGGAAAGCGGGATCGGTATGGCGCAGCACATGCAGGGCCACGCGGTCGGCGAGGCTGTCGCCCTGGCGCGAAGGCAGATAGGAATAAGCGCGATCGTCGCCCACGCAGCTCACCACGAAGCCCGCTGCCACGCGCGCCTTGAGTTCTTCCAGATGGCGCGAGAGGTAGCAGATGGAGCCGATGGTCTCGGGCAGGAACAGGATGCGGTAGCCATAACGACGCGTGGGTTGCTCCAGTAACCAGCGCGCCAGCCAGGTGACGACACAAGGCCCGGACAACTCGTTGTTGGCCATCGAGGGATGGCAGACGTAAGTGGAAAGCAGGATTTCCCGATCCGTCTCGCCGGGGATGCGCAGCTCGCCGTAGCTCAGACTGCCGGCGAACAATTCACTGTCGATATGCGCCCGGTAGTTGCCGGGCGGCAAGCACTCGCGCTGACGCTGGCTGACGCAGAAACCCCAGCGTTCCTTGTAGTAGGAGGTGACGTAGGGAATCGCATCCGGCGACTCCGGCAGCGAATGCAGGTGGGCTTGCAGTTCCGCCAGCGGCATTTCCGCGTCGACGGGCGTCGAGTAGCCCATCAGGTGCAGGTTGTTGGCGGCGAAGTCGATCACCTTCTCGCCCGCCGCGTTCTTCACCCAGGCTTCGCGCACCCGCCATTCGCGCGGCACGGTCCAATCGAAACAGGCGCTGCCGCTGGGGATTTCATGCACCCGCAAGCCGGGCAGGTATTCGCTCAATATCGCCAGAGTCTGCCTCACACCGTCGCCGCTCAGGCTGCGATTGAGCGGCCAGAGCCGACGCGCCAGGGCATGCATGGCCTCGCCTGGCGTCATGCGGCCGCCTTGCGCGCGACCAGGAGAAACCAGTGATAAGCAAAGCCAAAACAGTCGTCGTGAATGTCGCCGTGGCAGAAGGTGTCGCAATCGGCCTCGAAGGCGGCGGCCAGTTCGGCGCCATCCTGGAACACGCGCAACATTTCGCCGTTGCGGATTCCGAACGGGTCCTGGCGCACGATGCGGCAACCCGGTGTCGGGGCGGCTTCGCTGCCGGCGAAGATGAAGGCGCTCGGCTTGGGCACCGAGACGACCAGCCAGCCACCGGGGCGTAGCACGCGGGTGAGTTCCGCCGCGTGGGCGGCGAAGTCGGCACCGTCGCGCGACATGTAATAGGCGGAATTCCAGGCCATCACATGGTCGAAGCTGGCATCGGCGAAGGGGAGCGACGAGCAACTGCCGACATGCAACCGGTTCGCCTCGATGCCCAGCGGCGCCAGGCGCTCGCGTAATTGTTCGATGATGGGCACGGCGATCTCGACGCCGTGCGCCTCCAGGCCAAGGCGTTGGAAGAACGGCAGATGACGACCATCACCACAACCGACATCCAGCACCGATTGCCCCGGCTGCGGCTTGGGCATGGTCAGGTTGGGGTAGCTGCCGCGGAAGATGCGAATCACATACTCCGCGGGATAAGCCAGAGACTGGCTGGCGAAGTGGCCAGCCCACTGGTTGCCGGCCTGGTAGTCAGTTGGATTCATAAGGCCTGATAGGTGGGTTCAGGAATCAACTCGGGGATGACGCCAAGGGCTTCGGCGCGGGTGAGCAACCAGGGGCGCCGGGGCAAGGTTTCGGTGAGCAGGTGCCGGCAATCTGACGCACGGATGCAGCCGAGCCGGCCACGCCCCAGCTTTTCCGTCACGAACAGGCCAGCCTCGGTCGCCAGCGCGTGGAAAGGTTCGAACACCGGAACAGTGGCCTCGCTGCTCAGATAGCGTACATGAATCGTGCTCTTCGCCCGCCGGGTTTCGCCGCGTTCGCGGATGTGGCCCTCGAAGGTCTTGTCGAAGCGGTAAGGCACGCCCAATTGCCGTTCCAGGTAATGCAGGAAAGTGGAGCCGGCATCGAAATTGAGATTGAGCACCACGCCGTCCGCATTCAGGAATCGTCCGAAGAACGCCTCCGGGGCGAAGCTGTTTTCCGGAGCGTGGGCGGTCAATGTTTCGGCATGTGCCCCCACCGCCGCCACCGAATAGCAGGGGTCGTGGGAACGCTGTGCATCCGGATGCAGGCGCAGCCATTCCGCGAAGGCCCCCATCCCGGAGGCCGTCTCGGCCGGGTCGAACAACTGGCGGCGCGGAAAGGAATAGGTGAAGGTGGGCACCACCAGGGTGCCGTTGCCGCCCAGGCGCCGCATCAGGGTGTCGAAGAACAGGTGGCAAACATCCGCGCTGCCGGTACAGCCCTCGGGACGGCCGAAGAAACCGAGGTTGCTGTGCAGAAACAGTACGTCGCCCCGTTCCAGCGGCAAGCGATTCAGCGCCGCGTCGAGGTCGGCCGCGGTGTAGTGCGCCCTGGTTTGCGGCATCACGCGCCCATTTTCTCGGCCAGCAGGGCCGCCAGGCCGGCCACGCTGGAGAAGCGGCGATCCTGGAAATCGTCCTGGCTAAAGCGCACCGAGAAGGCCCGCTCCATGTCTTCGATCAGTTCGATCACGCCAAAAGAGTCAATGGCGCCGGCATTGAAATAATTGTCGTCGGGCGCCAGGGTGATGTGCGCCGCGCGTTGCCGGAACCAGTCGAACAGCCAGGCACTGTGGTCAGTCATGCGCTCACTCCAGGATGGCGAAGGCGCGCACCGGGGCGCCGTCGCCGTCGCGCACCTTGAGCGGCGCGACCACCAATTGCACCACGTCCTGATCGAGAGCGGCCAGGTTGACCATGTATTCCAGCAGGATGACGCCATTGCCCAACAGTATCTTGTGGTTGGGTGAATCCTTGGCGCAGCCGCGGCCGTTCTTCGGGTTGTCCGGCATGGCGGTATCCATGCCGAGCAGGCGGCAACCGTGGTCGACCAGCCATTGCGCGGCCTCCTCGGAGAGGTAAGGGGAATCGTTGTAGTAGCCCATCGTGCCCAGGGTGCGATCCCAGTCGAAGCGCATCAGCACGCGCGTCGCCGAACGTTCGCCGAGCGCGCGCGCGAGATCGTCGACACCGACTTCCGCGCCCGGACCGAAGGCGGTGAGATCGAGCACCGAAGCCGGGCCGACCAGTTGCTCCAGGGGAATCTGGTCGACCGTGATGCCGCCGGGAATGAAATGGCGCGGGGCGTCGATGTGGGTGCCGGTGTGGGTACCCAGCACCAATTTCCGGGTCTCCCGATGTTCCAGACCAAGACGACCGAGTTGGGTGATTTCCACAAAGGGGTGCCAGTGGGTCGGGAAGGTCTGCATGCCTTCTTCGAGGTGCATGGTGAGATCGACGATGCGCTGGGTCATGGGGTTTGAGTCCTCGGGCTGATAAGTTCCAACAAGGGGCCGCCGGGCGCGCGCAGCATGGCGATACTCATGGCGCGCTCGCCCAGGGTGAGATCAAAAACGCCGCTGTAGTCGGAGGCGCCCAGGCCAAGGAGACGTTGGGCGTCCTCTTCGACGCGGTTGCAGTAAAAGGCCAGACAGGTGGGGCCGGCGGCATCGAGCCGCACCGGCTCGCTCTCGCCTGTCCTCGGATGCAATCGGCAGGACCAGGTTGGCAGGCGACAGTCCAGGGCCAGGACACCGTTGTCGCTCGCGCGAAAGCCTAGTCCATCGATCAGCAAGCGCCGCATCGGCTCGGGGTCGGCCAGGGTCAGGGTGATGGCTTCCCGCGTCCAGGCCAGTTGCCGGTTTTCCCCCTGGGTTGGCCCATGGCAGGTGAGTTCCAGCGGCCACAGGCCGGGGCCGTTGAGCAGCAGCAGATCGTGTTCGGGCTGGTAGTGGCTGCTGAAGGCGCGCTTGGCGGGGTGATTGGGAACCCCTTGATGCAGCGCGCCGCGCGCATAGCCAAGCGCCCGCCATTCGGCTTCGGCCTGTGCGAGGTCGCCGCAATTGATGGCCAAGTGGGCGAATCCGAGGATCACGCCAATTGCTCCCGCAGCAGATACTTCTGGATCTTGCCGGTACTGGCGCGCGGCAGGGCATCCAGCCAGACATATCGATCAGGCCGCATACCCTCGCCGAGTTCGCGCGCGCAACGCGCCTGCAAGGCAGTTTGCAGGGTGGCGGTATCGACATCGCCATCCGCCACCAGACAGGCGGCGATGGTCTCACCCCAGAAATCGTGTGGCAGCCCGACCACCGCCACTTCCAGCAGGCCGGGCTCGCGTAGCAGCACGTCTTCCAGCGCCAACGGCGAAACATTGAGGCCGCCGCGGATGATGAGGTCTTTCAAACGGCCGGTGATGGCGAGATGGCCTTCAACCAGTTCACCCAGGTCGCCGCTGGGCATGCCACCATCCTCCAGCAAGGGCGAACCTTCGCCCTGTTCCATCAGATAGCCTGTCAGTGCCCAGGGCGTGTGGATCACCAGTTCTTCCGCATTCATTTCAGGGGCTTCACGAAAGGAGGCGGTCACGCCCGGCAGCAGGCGGCCGACCCCGGTTTCCTTTTCCGCTTCTTTGCGGGTCTGCGCGGCCACCAGCAGCACTTCGCTCATGCCATAGCTCTCTTGCGGGACACAGCCGAAGGCATCACGGAACGCCCGGCGCGTGGCTTCCGGCAGAGGCGCCGTGCCGCAAAACACATGGCGCAGGCTGGCGCCTACCCGGCGGGCGATTTCAGGATCGCGGTTCATGCGCGCCAGGATGGTGGCCAGGGTGGGAGTAAGCCAGATGGCATTGGCGTTCCAGTCCAGCGGCCTCTTCCAGAAAAGCAGCGCGTCGGCGGGACGAAAACGCGGCCCCAGCAGTACCGTGCCGCCGGCCAGCCAGGGCCCCAGCAGGGTATTGAGAAAACCGGCCATGTAGGCCATCGGCAGGACGTGGTAGAGCCGAGTGTCGTTGCCCAGCCCCAGACTTTCGTTGAAGGCGGTGACGTTGCCGACCAGCGCATCCAGGGTATGGCAGACGCCTTTCGGACGCCCGGTGGTACCGGAGGTGAAAAACACCGCCGCCACCGCGCCGACCGGGTAGTCGAAAGCCGGTCGCGAGCTTGGCTGTGCCGGCAGCCCAGCCAGGAAATCGGCATCTTCCAGCACGATGCGCGGTTGTGTACGTTCGAGGAGGTAAGTCTGGTCGTCGGGATTGAGTTCCGGGTTGACCGGGATGATGCGGTACCGGCCCAGCAGGCAGGCTAGATAAGCCACCGCGAACGGCCAGCCATTGGGCAGACGCAAAGCCACGCTGTCTCCGGCGTGGCAGCCTTGCGCCGATATCCAGGCAGCCATACCCGCCGCCTGACCATACAGTTCGCCATAGGTAAAACCGCGCTGGTCGCAGCGTAAGGCCGCCTCCCGCCAGCGCGCGGCGAATATCCGGTTGAGTTGCCCGCTGGCGCTCATGTGCGGCTCTGTTCCTCGCCGTAGTAGGCACCCCAGGGCAGCGCGCGCGTGGCGACATGGCGATCTTCCAGGTCGGCGGCGAGACGTTCCAGCAGGTCGTCCGGCGCGTTGATCTTGTCGTGCCGGCACAGTTCGATGATGAGGGCGCGCGGGTCGATGCGATGCCGTTTGGCCGCGCTCAGAACCGCCGGCATATAACTGGAGTGGAACTGGGCCTGGCCGGCGGCGATGTCGAGCGAACTCAGGCCGCGCCGCTCAATCAGCGGACGAACGAGCGTTTCGCCCAGGTGCATGGCCTCTATGGGATCGATCGCGAGTTCACAGCCAGCGCGCGCCAGAACGCTGAGAAACTGCTCTGTGGGGGTGTTGCCGGCGCTGCGGCCGAAACCTTGCAGTGAGGTATCCACCATCGCCACGCCCTCCTCCGCGCAGACCAGCGAATTGGCGACCGCCAGACCTAGATTGTTGTGTCCGTGGAAACCCAGGGCCACGCCGGGCGCCTCGGCGCGGGCAGCCTGAAGATAGCGGCGCACCTCGCCGGGCAGCATGCCGCCGGCGGAGTCGACCAGATAGACCATGCCGGCGCCGAAACCGGCGGAACGCGCCACCAGCCGGCCAAACGCTTCCGGCGCCAGGGCGTAAGACTTCATGAAATTGGCATAGACCTCCATGCCATGCTCCCGCGCCAAGGCGATGTAGGGCGCGGAACTGTCGATCTCGGTGACGTTGCTGCCTATGCGGATGAAATCCATACCCTGGTCGGCGGCCAGGCGCACATGATCGAGATTGGCGATGCCGGGGATGCAGAACATGCCCCACTTGCCCTTCTGGATAGAGCGTGCCGCCGCCCGCATGTACTCCAGATCGGTGGCGGCGGCAACGTTGCGACCCTGTTCGGAGGCGCCAAGGCCAATACCGTGGCCCACCTCTATATAAGGAAACCCGGCCTGACCCAGGGCGCCGCCGATGGACTCGGTATCCGCGACAGTGAACCGGAAGTCGATGGCATAGCTGCCGTCGCGCAGGGTGCACTCCAGTATTTTCGGACAGTGCATGGTCTCCTCGCTGGTGATTGTCATATAGCCCCCGACCGCATTCGGATCGCGGCATATTGTTTCACGATCACGTTAACCCAGTAGCTCCCAGGATGCCGGCGTGCCGCGTTTCACGTCGCGCGCCACCCGCTTGCCCAACAGCGTATCCAGTTCTCCGGGCGGTAGACCCAGGCCCGGGCGGATGGCGCGCAGATTGTCGCGGCTGAACGCCTCGCCCGCGCGCATGTCGCGCACCACATAGAGCGAGCGGCGGAAGATGATGGAGGGCCGTTCCGCCTCGCTGGGGCCGTAGCGCACCCGCCCCAGGGCCTGCCAGGCGCGTTCGGTTTCCACGCGGAGTTGCGCGAACTCCTCCGGTTCCAGCGAGAAAGTGGCATCGACGCCGCCATCGGCGCGGCGCAGGGTGAAGTGCTTTTCGATCACCGTGGCGCCCAGAGCGACGCCGGCGACGCTGACGCCGATGCCCATGGTGTGGTCGGACAGGCCCACCACGCAGGCAAACAGGTCGCGCAGGTGCGGCAGGGTGAGCAGGTTGGAGTTCTCCGGCGTGGCAGGGTAGGTGCTGGTGCATTTCAACAGCACCAGGTCGCGGCAACCGGCCGCGCGGGCAACGCGCACGCTCTCGTCCAGTTCCGCCACCGTGGCCATACCGGTGGAAATGATCATCGGCTTGCCGGTGGCGGCCACCTTGCGGATCAGCGGCAGGTCGCTGTTCTCGAACGAGGCGATCTTGTAGGCGGGAACCTCCAGCCCTTCCAGGAAATCGACGGCGGTTTCATCGAACGGGGTGGAGAAGGCGATCATGCCCAGTTCGCGCGCCCGTTCGAAAATCGGCTGGTGCCATTCCCAGGGGGTATAGGCCTGCTGGTAGAGCTGGTGCAGCGACTGCCCGCCCCAGAGCGGATGTTCGATATGGAATTCGCCTTCATCCAGATCGAGGGTCATGGTGTCGGCGGTATAGGTCTGGATCTTCAGGGCATGGGCGCCCGCGCGCGCCGCCGCTTCGACGATTTCCAGCGCCCGCGCCAGCGACTGATTGTGGTTGCCGGACATTTCGGCGATGAGGAAGGGGGGCTGCTCGCGGCCGATGGCGCGGCCAGCGATGGCGATCTCATGGCTCATGGGATTCGGCTTTTCTCAAGATGATCTCGTAACGCTGCCCGAGGTGATCGAAGAATGCGGGATACCTCGCCGCATCCGCCACCCGCAGCAGGTTGAATTGATCCGCGAGGGAGCGTCGCGGGTCGATCCGGCTGTCTTCCGGCATACGCCTGCGGTAGTAGCTGGGCGCGCCAGTCTGTGGCCGGGGCCGGATAGTTTCCAGGTTGGCGACGGCGTAATCCATGAGGGCCAACTCGGCATCGAACAACGCGGCGTTGATCTCGTCCACCAGTTCATGGCCGGCGAAATGCAGTTGTTCCTGGTGCCAGATGGCGCCGGCGTCCACCTCGTCCACGGCTTCCAGCAACGTGACGACGATGTCGTCGCGGCCTTCCAGCAACTGCCAGACCAGCGGCGACCAGCCGCGCCCCAGCGGCAGGTCGCTGGCATGGATGACCAGACTGGCGCGGTAACGCGCGCGCGTATCGGCATCGATGATTTCCTGGCAGGAAATCAGGAACAGCAGATCGCCACCGCTCAACTCGGCCTTGCGATACGCCAGTTCCACCGTATGCGCGGGGCGTAGCGCTTCACACCAGCGCACGAGAAGGGGGTGGATGGGGTGGTTATGGTCGGAGCAAAGCACGGAGATTCTCATGCCGACATGGCCTCCATCACCCGGCCGCAACCCGCGCCATCGACCTGCTCCAGGCAGGCCCGGCGCATGGCCTGGCGTTGCGCGGGCGCGTCGAGCAGCGCGGCGATGGCTTCGCCCAGGCGTGCCGCGTTGATTTCCGCCGCGTCCCCGAGCCAGACCAGCATGCCCGCCGCCTCGGCGGCGCGGGCGATGGGACGCTGGTTCTCGGCGAAGCTGACGACCACGGCCGGCAACCCCAGGCAGGCGCGCTCCCAGGTCACCCCGCCGGAAGCCCCGACCGCCAGATCGGCGCGCGCCATCAATTCCGCCATGTTGTCGGCCTGGCAATGGAATTGCGTGCCGGGCCGGCCGGCGCAGCGTACCCGCAGCCGTTCGCGATGGGGGTAGCCCTGCCCCACCACGGCGGTGACGCGCAGTCCGGTACGGCCCAGGCCATCTAGGGCATCGAGGGTCAAGCCGGTCAGATCGAGTGGATCGCTGCCGCCGAAACAGATCAGCAGATCCGTGGCCCCCGCCGCGTCGGGTTTCGCCACCAGGCGGAGACGCTGGAATTCGGGACGCAGCAAGGCATAACGCGGGCCGATGAGCGCGCGGCAGGCACTCGGAAGCAGGCCGTCATAGCGATTTTCGGTTTGCAGGTTCTGGTCGAGCAACAGGTCGCAGTCGTGAGGGCGATCCGCCTGGTCGTCGATGGCCAGGATGTTTCTTGCCAGGCCACGCCGCGCCGTTTCCCAATCCGAGGCGAGGTCGTAATGATCCACCACCAGCCAGTCCCAAGGCGCCTCGTGGGCGAGCGCCGCCGCGCTGTCGGCGGCATCCACCCCAGAATCCGCGAGCCAGTCGAGGCCATGCCCGCGCGCCTGGATCAGCTCGCCCAGATGTCCCGGCAGTTTCCGGCAGAGGAATCGCGTCCGGGCGCCTGCCGCCAGCAAAGCATCGGCCAGGGTCAGGCAGCGCATGACATGGCCGGCACCAATCTGGACGGAGGCATCGGCACGGAAGGCGATTTTCATGTTCGTAAGGCTCACCGGCATCAGGCGAGGGGCACAAAGGGCGGCAAGGTAAATCCGAGTAGCTTGGCTGCCCGATTCAACGCCTGATCGAAACTCACGAACAAGGTTGCAGGTAAAACGGTAAGCAAACGATCTGCGCTGGCCAGATGCATGGCATCGTAGCCCCGCAAGGCAAAGCCTTCCGCCAACTCCGCAGCCCGGAGCAACAGGTCCGGGTCAGTTCTCACATAGGAAATGGAAGTCTGCCAGTCAGAAACGAAACGGCTGACGCAAGCGGCGTGGGCGACGCTATCCAGACGCCCACCGCGCAACGCACTGGCCAGGGCCGCGCGTGTTTCCACATAGGCGATTTCATGGCATGCGCATCGTTCTGAACTGCCAAACAACGCGGCAATCTCGCTACTGCCCGCTTCAAAAACGTACAGTTTGACCAGAGCAGAAGTGTCGAAATAGCAGATCGGCGCAGACATTCACTCATTCCTTGGGGCCTGTTCATGGATAAATTGGACAGTTACGGGTGTGCTGGTGGGATGCAATGCAAGGCGCCGGTCGCGCCGCTTGGCCATTCCATGCAAGCGCCCGGCAACGCAGCAGTGCGCCCACCAGTGCAGCCGGAATGTTCGAGTTATTCATGAACAGGCCCTTAGCGACGGTTGGCAATCACCCAATCTGCCAATGTTTCACCGGTGATGGCCGGACATTCCGCAACCGGCCGGCTCACCTGCGGGGACGCGGTTGACCAGGCCACTCCAGGTATATCGGGCAGCCCTTCCGGGCTTGCCTGAACAGCCAGCAAACGGGCTACCGGGCGATTGCGCGATGTAATCAGCAGCGTCTCACCCGCAGCGACTGCATGAAGGCAGTCGGATAGCCGGCTTCTCAGATCACGCACGGAAACTTGATGAGTTGACATGTTTTATCCTCAAAACCCGTTATATGTGTACACGTGTTACATCGGAAGTGTAATTCATGATGAGTCAGTTGACTCCCCGCTGGCGCCTTTGTGGCCTCACAAATCACCCTACATTTTCCGACAGCAACAACACCTGGTGCATCAACTCCGCGCGCCGCCAGTCTTCCTCGCTGTCGATGTCCTGCACCCGATGGCGCGGCAGGATGAGCGGCAGGGAGGCCGGCGAGAACAGGATTTCGTCGTTCATAAAGGCCGCCGCCCGGCCCCAGTAGAACTGGCCGGCGTCGTGCCAGGCCGGCTCCAGGTCTTGCGAGCGGGAGGCGCGGTATTCCGGGTACATCGCCTCCACTTCGCCGTGTTCGTTGAGGCGCAGCGCGCGCTGGATGGGAAAGGGGAAGCTGGTGACGGAGAAGACGAAGGATTTGCCGGAGTCGAGCAGGCGGTCATGCCCCGCGTGCAAATCGGCGGCTCGCACGAACGGGGCGGTGGCATACAGGCAACAGGCATAGTCCACCGGCACGCCTTGCTCGCCATGCCAGCGGATCGCCTGTTTCGCCACGGCGTTGGTGCCGGTGTGGTCGTCGGCCAGCCCGCGGGGACGCAGGAAGGGGATTTCGGCGCCGTGGGCGCGCGCCACCTCGGCGATCTCCTCGTCATCGGTGGACACCATCACGCGGTCGAACAGACCGGTTTCCAGCGCGGCCTGAATCGACCAGGCGATGATGGGACGGCCGGCGAACAGGCGGATGTTCTTGCGCGGGATGCGCTTGCTGCCGCCACGCGCGGGAATCACGCAGAGCTTCAAGCCAGGGCCTCCTTCAATTCGGCAACCACCCGGTCCTGTTCGGCATCGCTCAGGCCGGGATAAAGCGGCAGGGTGATGGCGCGGGCGTAATAGTCCTCGGCGACCGGGAAATAGCCGGGGGCGAAGCCGAGACGGCGGTAGTCCGGCTGCAAATGCACCGGGATGTAATGGACGTTGACGCCGATGCCGGCCGCGCGCAGATGCTCGAACACGGCACGGCGGCCGGGTCTTGCCAAAACGGCGTCATCCAGGCGAATGACATAGAGGTGCCAGACCGACTCGGCTGCGGCGTCGCGCCGGGGGGTTTGCAGGGGCAGACCGGCGAGCAGGCGGTCATAGCGGTCGGCCAGGCGGCGGCGCGCGGCCACATAGTCGTCCAGGCGCGCCAGTTGCGAGAGGCCGAGCGCGGCCTGCATGTCGGTCATGCGGTAGTTGAAGCCGAGTTCGGTCTGCTCGTAATACCAGGGGCCTTCGGCGGCCTGCGTCGTCACGTCGCGCTGGATGCCGTGGCTGCGCAAGCGCGCCATGCGTTCGGCCAGTTCGGCGTCGTTGCATAGCGCCATGCCGCCCTCGCCGGTGGTGATGATCTTGACCGGGTGGAAGCTGAACACGGTGATGTCGGCATGGCGGCAATTACCGATGGCCTCGCCTTGATAGCGACCGCCAATGGCGTGGGAAGCGTCCTCGATGACGCGAAACCCGTAGCGGTCGGCCAGCGCGCGGATGGCGGCCATCTCGCAACTCAGCCCGGCGAAATCCACCGCGACCACGATTTTTGGTAGCGCGCCGGCCTTTTCCGCCCGTTCCAGCTTCGCGGTCAGGGCGGCGGGATCGAGGTTGAGGCTGTTTTGCTCGATGTCCACGAAATCGACCGAGGCGCCACAGTAGCGGCCACAGTTGGCCGAGGCGACGAAGGTGTTGGGCGTGGTCCAGAGAGTGTCGCCCGGTTTGAGATCGAGCGCCAGGCAGGCCAGGTGCAACGCGGAAGTGGCGCTGTTCACGGCGACCGCGTGGCCCGCGCCGCAACGCGCGGCGACGGCCTCCTCGAAGCGGGGAACTATCGGCCCCTGGGTCAGCCAGTCGGAACGCAATACCGCCTCGACCGCGGCCACATCCTCATCCCGGATGTCCTGACGGCCGTAAGGAATCACATGCGGAATCACTCGCCGGCCCGCAGGTTGAACTGCCGTATCCCTTCCGCGTCGAGAAATTGCGGGTTGCTGCCCGAGTTGTACTCGAAGCCTTGTGGTACCGATTCCCCCACCTCGCCCAGGCCGTTGTGGCGGTAATCGATTTCCAGGCCGTAGAAGCGGATGGAAGGCTGGATCACGAAGTGGTCGGCGAACTCCAGCGTGAGATGGGAATCGTCCGACGGACACATGATTTCATGCAGCTTCTCACCGGGGCGAATGCCGACCACATGCGTGGCCAGATTGGGCGCCATGGCGGCGGCCAGGTCGGTGATGCGAATGGAGGGGATGCGCGGCACGAAGATTTCGCCGCCGCGCATGCGTTGAAAATTCTTCAGCACGAAATCCACCCCCTCCTGCAGGGTGATCCAGAAACGGGTCATGCGCGGATCGGTGATGGGCAGGCTGTCCACACCGTCCGCAATGAGCTTGGCGAAGAACGGCACCACGGAACCGCGTGAGCCGACCACGTTGCCGTAGCGCACTGCGGCGAAGCGGGTGCGCGCGCCGCCGGCCATGTTGTTGGCGGCGACGAACAACTTGTCGGAGGCGAGTTTGGTGGCGCCATACAGATTGATGGGGTTGGCGGCCTTGTCGGTGGAGAGGGCGATGACCTTGTGGACATTGTTGGCCAGGGCCGCCTTGATGACGTTTTCCGCGCCGTGGATATTGGTCTTGATGCACTCCATCGGGTTGTATTCGGCGGCGGGCACCTGCTTCAAGGCGGCCGCGTGGATGACGTAATCGACTCCGTTCATCGCCTGGTTCAAGCGCTCGCCGTCACGCACGTCGCCGATGAAATAGCGCATGCAGGGCGCGTTGAATTCCTGCTGCATGTCGAACTGTTTGAGTTCGTCCCGTGAATAGACGATGAGGCGGCGCGGCCGAAATCGCGCGAGCAGGGTGCGGATGTAGAGCTTGCCGAAGGAACCGGTTCCGCCGGTCACCAGTATGGATTTGTCATTGAACATCTGGCGGCCGAATGAAAAGTGGTTGAACGTGAGGGCGGTTTACCTCAGCCGGCATCACCGCGCAATCCCGCCGCGACGTTGTTGTTGATGCTGATGAGAACATCGAGCTTCTCGGGGGCCGGGTAGGCCAGCATGTCGAAGGAACGGCGATCCACGAAAAAACTGAGGGCTAACAGATTGCGCCTGATTTCCTCGGGCAAGGGATTTTCGTCAACCGACAATTCGGCCTGGAAGAAGGACCAGACCCGCTGGTTGTAACTGAGCGCATCTTCGAGTTGCGCGTCGTGGTTCTCGCGCGTCCAGTTATCCCTGAGCGACTGCAATTGCAGGGCCGCCTTGGTCAACACGGTCGCCTCCAGATCGCGTTGCGACAACGTGGCTTTTTCCACGCTGCGGTAGGCATCAAGCGGGTTTGCGGGCATTGCTGAGCAACTCCTGTTCGTAATTGATCAATTCGCGTGCCGCCTTCAGCGCCTGGTAATACTGCCCTTCCAGCACGAATTCACTCACTTTTTCGATGCGTTCCGTGGTGCTGGGCGCCACCTCGATCACGGCCTTCACCTGCTCCCAGTAATACTGGTGGTAGCGCGCCAGAGCGGGGGCATCCATGTACATCATCTGGACCGCCAGATAGATGCGCTTGCAGGGTGTGTCGGCATCCTCTTCCTTGAGGATGTCTTTCTCGCGTAATACCGGAACATCGTTCAGGACAGTCAACTGACAGCGACTGTCGCCATTAACGAGAACGGCCCCGCCAAGAAACAACTTCTCGTGGGGCCGCAAATCAAGTTTTAGAGGCATTTTGCCTTACCACTCCGCTACTTCAATTCCGCAGCCTGTACCAACTGGCGCGCATTGCTGCCGATGCCGCGATCGCCAATATCGGCCAACTGCTCGCGGACACCGACAGCTTCGTTTTGCGCTTCGGGCGATTGCGCCTGCTTCACAAAGCTGACCACGTCATTCCACATCCCCTCTTTCAAATCTTCCAGGGACGACTTCATGGCTTTGACCTGATCAAGCGCCTTGCTCACTTCCGCATCGCTGGCCGCGCGGGGATCAAGCGTGGGGATATCCCACATCTGTTCCTTGACGACCGCGAGTACATCCTGCCTGGCGGCACCTTTGCCTTCCTTGTCGACCGCGTCAGCCTGGTTTCCCAGCAGACGCTCTACAGCATCGACGGATTCAGGCGGCGGAAAAGTCAGATCGTCGATCTGCTTGCGCAGACCGTCGATATTGTTGAGTAGCGAGATTCGTTGCGGGCTGTCGATCGGGTAAGGCGGATACATTTTCACGATTTCGCCTATGTTGTTCTCGATCTTGTCCAGCAATTGACTTGCCTTCTCAACCGTATCGCTCACTTCGCGCACCACCGACGCAGCCTTGTTCAGAACATCCTGACGAGCACGCAGTTGAGCATATTCACCCGCCACTTGCGTGGAGGCGGACACCTGCTTGTCACGTGCGACATCGGACCGCGGCACCCCGGAACTATCCGGACGAACCGTCCCGACAACTCGTTGCGAGGCCGTTGCGCCAGCCTGACTGACTACCGAGTGACTAAGACCAGCCCCTGAGATTTCAGTGACCATTTCACCCTCCTCCCGTGTGAGTCCGTAGACTCACACGGACCAAGTTACCGAGCATCACCGGATTAGAACAGTCTCAAGATCGACTGTTCAGCCTGCGAGGAGATACTCAGCGCGGTAGTCCCCAATTGCTGCTTGGTTTGCAGCGAGAGCAGATTCGCCCCCTCCTCATTGCTGTCCGCCTCGGTCAACTTGGTCGCGCCGACCGCCAAGGTGTTCACCATGTCGGTAATGAAGGTCTGCCTGGTCGTCAACGTGTTGAGGTTGGCCGCGAGTTCGGAAGCCTTGGTTTGCAAGGTCGCGATCGCGGTATTCAGCGTGGCCTCCATGGCGTTCAGTTCGGTCGCGGTATCGAGATCCTGGGCGGTGATGTTGCCGGTCGTGCCCGCCACGGTCAGAGAAGTACCACCACCGGAGATGGCCAGACCGCTGGCGCCGGAGTTGAAGCCGGACATCACGATCTTGGTCGTGGCGTTCTCATTCAGGTTCACCGTCAGCGTAACGCCCGTGCCGGCCAGGAAGTTGGTGCCCTTGTAGCTGGCATCGTTCACCAGGTTGTTCAGTTGCTCGACCAGGCGGTTGTACTGTCCGGTCAGGCCACTGGCCCCGCTGAAGCCACCAGATGCATCCACCGCATTCGAGCCAGCGATGATCGTCCCGCTATTGACCGTGTCGTTGATGGCGGAACGCGCCTGGGTGACGATACCGCGCAGGGCTTCAATGGTGGAAAGCACACCCTTGATGCCGGAATCCGCCGCCTTCACCGTCTGAATGGCTTCACTGATGTTGTCCTTGAGGCCGGTCAGCAGGTTGGCGCGAACATTGTGGCCTTGCGCCGCGAAAAAGTTGGCGGGGTTGTCGACTGCGGTGCCGACGCGCTTGCCGGTGGAAAGACGTTCCTCGGTGCTAGCCAACAGCCTTGATGTATTTTGCAGGCCCATCAAGTTGGAACGCATTGAAGAGGTAAGGCCGATGTCGCCGATTGCCATGATGAAACTCCTTTTCTAGGGTCGATTGAGGGAGGGCTTCTGCCTCCGAGGCTTGGATGAACTTCCTTGCCTTGCTCCGTTTTCGGCCATGGCCGCAAAAACTTTAGTAATTTTTTGAAATATTTTTTGAGGCTGTTAAACCTGGGGTTGGTTGGGCAAAGCGCAGCGTGCCCAACATGGCGACGGGTTGTTGGGCACGCTATCGCTTTGCCCAACCTACGCTTCTACGGCTGCAATTGCTGGATTCAGGTTGAAAACAGCGGGCTGGAAGCCGGTTTACACGGGTGAGGCGTTCGTGGGCTTGGAGGTCTTGGAGAAATCCCCCCCCGCCCTCTCCCAGTGGAAGAAGGGTGGCGCCCTACCCTCTCGGGTGGTGTTTCGCGTGCAGGGTTTTCAGGCGTTCGCGGGCGACGTAGGTGTAGATCTGGGTGGTGCTGATGTCGGCGTGGCCGAGGAGTTCTTGCACGGTGCGCAGGTCGGCGCCGTGGTTGATGAGGTGGGTGGCGAAGGCGTGGCGCAGGGTGTGGGGCGAGAGGGCTTTCGTGATGCCGGCGGTGCTGGCGTGGCGTTTGATGAGGTACCAGAACATTTGCCGGGTCATGGCGCCGCCACGGTCGGTGACGAACAGGGCTTCGCTGCGCTGGCCTTTGAGGATGAGGGGGCGAGTTTCCAGGGCGTAGCGTTTGATCCAGTCCTGGGCGTCCTCGCCCAGCGGCACCAGGCGTTCCTTGCCGCCTTTGCCGAAGATGCGGACGATGCCGTCGCTGAGGCTGACGGCGGCGCTGGGCAGGTTGACCAGTTCGCTGACGCGCAGACCGGCGGCGTAGAGGGTTTCCAGCATGGCGCGGTCGCGCATGCCGAGTGGGGTGTCGATGTCGGGGGCGGCGAGCAGGGCTTCGACGTCACTTTCGGAGAGGCTTTTCGGCAGGGGTTTGGGCAGGCGCGGCGGGTCGACGGTGAGGGTGGGGTCGTCGTCACGGCGGCCTTCGCGCAGGAGCCAGCGGTGGTAACGCTTGATGGCGGTGAGTTGGCGGGCGAGGCTGCGGGCGACGACTTTCTGGTCGAGGCTGCGGTGGGCGAGGAAGGCCTGGATCTGGTGGGCGCCGGCTTGCTCCGGGGCGATGCCTTGTTTTGCCAGCCAGGTGAACAACTGCATGAGGTCGCGCCGGTAGCTTTCCAGCGAGAGGGGGGCGAGTCCGTCTTCCAGCCAGAGGATGTCGCAGAAGCGGTCGAGTTCGGCGTCGAAGGGCGACGGGTTCACCGCACGCCGCTCTCAAGAAACACCACGCAACCTGCTGATTCCACATGGTGCGTAGCGCGCACCATGTAGCGCCGGCTTCCAGCCGGCGTCTTTTTTAATACCGACACCTGCTGTAAAGACGCCGGCTGGAAGCCGGCGCTACACGCGATGCATCGGCCGCGTTTCTTCGGCGCGATTTTCGGCTGCGGGCCGATTACCGCGCTCACAAAACACCTTCGTGCCTGAGCAACCAGCGTTTCACGTCGAGCGCGTGGCCGTCACAGGCATGATTGAAGCCGCCCAAGCCATGCGCCGCCAATACACGGTGGCAGGGGATGACGATGGGCAACGGGTTGTCTCCCAACGCCTGTCCGACCGCGCGGGCACTGGAGCCGAGGCGGCGGGCGAGTTCACCGTAGGTGCTGGTGTGGCCGGAAGGGATGTCGAGCAGGGCTTGCCAGACACGGAGACGGAAATCGCTGCCGCGCGCTTCGATGGGGAGCTCGAAGCGATGGCGGGGGTTGGCGTAATAGGCATCGAGCTGCGCCGCCACCTGTTCGAGCAAGGGAGAAGTTGGCGCCGACAACACGGTTCCGGGCGCCAGAAACGCCAGGGTAAACAGCCGCTCGGCCGATGCCAGCACGCCCAGCGTGCCGAATGGCGCGGGCAGGATGGCGGCGAAGGAGGGCGCGGAAGACATGCGCGCCATTGTGGCGGGCGACCTTCCGGCAGGCAAACGCCCTTTCTTGCTTACTTGAGCATTTTTGTCGACAAATAGCTTTCAGCTTCTATAGTTGGAACTCCAGGCCCGGCTGACGCCGTTCCCCATCAGACAACCAGGAGACTGTCATGCAAGATGAAATCACCAATGTCATGGTCCATGTAAACGAAAGCATGGATGAATTCACGTTGAACGCCCTGGAAGACGCGATGCGCGGAGATCAAGGCGTCGTGTCGGTGGGCCACAATCCGAAGCACCCGCACTTGTTGCTGGTGGCTTATGACTCGTCGGTCGCCCGTTCATCGACCTTCATGCATCAATTCCATGATCGCGGCATGCACGCGCAATTGGTGGGGATGTAGCGGGTACGCCACCTCTCCGCCAGCTCCGCGCCGGATTAACGACGGGCCCGAAACGGGTCCGTTTTTTCGCCTTAGCCGGAGGTGCGAGGGAAAGCGCCCATGCGAGTGGCCTCCCCCTTTTTCAAAGGGGGAATGAGGGGGATTTAGCGACGTTTGCCTGTGCAGCCGTCTCAGAAATCCCCCCTAACCCCCCTTTGAAAAAGGGGGGGACCGCTGCGCCGACCGCATCACCAGTTAACGAAAAAAGAGCCTTTTCATTGCCTGACTTGGCCGTCAGGTAGTGGTCGGTCCCGGTACGCCTCGAACGCCGCGGCATCCACCGGCTTGCTGTAGTAGTAACCCTGCACGCCGTCACAGCCGAGTTCCTTGAGGAAAGCTTCCTGTTCCGGGGTTTCCACACCTTCCGCCAGTACTTTCAGGCGCAGGCTTTGGCCGAGGGCGACGATGGCGCGGGTGATGGCGGCGTCGTCGGCGTCCTGGGGGATGTCCATGACGAAAGAGCGGTCGATCTTGAGTTTGTCCACCGGCAGGCGCTTGAGGTAACCGAGTGAGGACTGGCCGGTGCCGAAGTCGTCAATGGCCAGTTTCACCCCGAGGTCGCGCAGATCTTCCAGGACGCGGATGTCGCGTTCGGCCTGCCGCATGATGTAGGTCTCGGTGATTTCCAGTTCCAGCAACTCGGGCGGCAGGCCGGTCTCGGCGAGTACGCGGCTGACCGTGGCGACGATGTCACCGCGCTGGATCTGCACTCCGGAGAGATTGACCGCCATGCGTTCCAGCGGGTGCCCGGCGTCCATCCAGGCCTTGGCCTGGCGGCAGGCGGTGGCGAGTATCCATTCGCCGATGGAAACGATGAGGCCGGAATCCTCGGCGATGGGGATGAAGCGATCCGGCGCCACCATACCGAGCTCGGGGTGACGCCAGCGCAGCAGCGCTTCCGCGCCGACCAGACGGCTGTCGGTCAGATTGTGCTGCGGTTGATAGTAGGCGCTCAGTTCGCCGCGCCGGATGGCCTGGCGCAATTCGCCTTCGATGTACAGGCGCTCGGCGGCGACTTGGGTAAGGTGGGCCTCGAAGAACTGGAAATTGCCACGCCCGTGCTCCTTGGCGCGATACAGGGCGATATCCGCGTTCTTGACCAGGCTGGTGACGTCCTCGCCGTCTTCCGGGTAGATGCTGATGCCGATGGAAAGCCCCAGCGAGAGGTCGTGGCCGCGCACCGGGAAGGGCTCGGCGAAGGCTTCCAGCAGTTTGCGCGCCACCCATTCGGCATCGGCCGCCGAGGCCACTTCCTCAAGGATGACGACGAATTCGTCGCCACCCAGGCGCGCCACGGTGTCTTCCTCACGCAACTGCTGTTTCAGGCGTTGTGCCACGGCCTGCAACAAGGCATCGCCCACCGGATGACCGAGGCTGTCGTTGACATGCTTGAAATGATCCAGATCGAGGAATAGCAAGGCCATCTGGCCGTGCTCGCGGCGCGCGCGCTCCAGGGCATGGGTGCAGCGTTCGTTGAACAACAGGCGGTTGGGCAGGTCGGTGAGTGCGTCGTAGTGCGCCAGACGGTCGATGTGTTCGGCGGCGCGTTTCTGTTCGGTGATGTCGAAGAAGATGCCGATGTAGTGGCTGACTTCGCCCTGCGCATCGCGCACCGCCGTGATGCTTTGCCACACAGGAATGACGCGGCCATCGCGGTGGCGGTCCCAGATTTCACCTTGCCAACTGTCCGTGTGTTTCAGTGATGCCCACATCGCCTGATAGAACGCCGGTTCATGTTGTTCCGATTTGAGCAGGCGCGGCGACTGCCCCACCGCTTCCGCCGCGGTATAGCCAGTGATCTCGCTGAACGCCTGGTTGACCCGAAGGATGGTGCCCTCCGGCGAGGTGATGAGAATGCCGTTGAGGCTGCTATCGAACACGGTAGCGGCCAGATGCAGGCTTTCGTCGGCCTCGCGCTGGGCGGATACATCCTGCACCGTGCCGATGGAACGCAAAGGGCTGCCGTCTTCAGCGTAATGCGTGGCGCAACGCTCGTGCACCCATTTCACCCGGCCATCGGCGAATAACAGCCGATGCGTGAAGTCGTATTCCCGGCATGTGCGTAAGGAGTCCGTATAGGCTCGGTTCACCCGCTCCCGGTCGTCCGGGTGGATAGCCGCGAGGAAGGCTTCATAGGAGGCGCCAAAGAATTTCGGGTCCATCTCGAAGATGCGAAACACTTCGTCGGACCAGGACAAATTATTGCTGGTGAGGTCCAGTTCCCAACTGCCCATGAGGGCCAGCCGCTGCGCCTCCTTGAGCAGGAACTCGCTGCGACGGAGGCGGGATTCCTGTTGTTTGAGCAGGGTGATGTCGGTGGCGTTGACCACCGCGCCCTCTTCCTTGCCCTGGGGGTCGTGCAGCATGGCGGCGTCGAACAGGTAATGCCGGTAATGGCCGTTGCAGCCGGCCAGCCGGTGTTCGGCGGAGTAATTACCCTGGCGCCGCACCGTCTCGAACAGGGGCGAGAGCACTTGCCAGGGTAACGGCGGCAACCCCGTTGCCAGGGTCATCCGTTCATCGACCGGCAACAACTCGTCCAGCACCCGGCCTTCCAGGTCCCGGGCGGCCTCGCCCAGTGCTTCCTCGCAACGACGGTTGGCCAGGCGTACCCGGCCATCCGGCCCGAGCACGATGACCAGGCTGCCGGCGGTATCCATGACCCGTTGCACGAAGCCACTCAGGGTACGTTGCCCCTGATGCGCGGTTCGCAACGCATTACGCTGCGTCTCGACCTCGCACAGCATGGCATCGCTCTGCTCGGCGCCGGCCAGCATCTGCGCTTCGAGCGCGGTATTGGCCAGGCGCAGGGCCTCGACTTCGGTGCGCAGGCGTTGCAGTTCGTCAGTCATGGCCAATCCCTGACCGTAGGTTGGGCAAAGCGCAGCGTGCCCAACATTGTGGCGGGTTGTTGGGCACGCTGCGCTTTGCCCAACCTACGTTTGCATCGTGGTGGAAGCGTTCCATCTCGTCAGACACCGTCCACCCCCAGCCAGCCGCGCAGCAACGCCACGGTTTCCTCCACCGCCCCCTGCATTTCCGGTGAAAGCTCCGTGTGGAATGGCGTCAGCGCCGCCGCTTCGGCGGCGATGACACGCAAATGCGGAGGCGTTCCCAGCGCCGACAACGCGCGCAGCAGGTAACCGACACCGGCCCCATGTCCTGGCAGGCTGGAATCCTCGGCGCAAGTCTCCGGATCGGGGAAAGCAAGATGGCCGGGCCGACCGGCGGGCTCGGAGGCGTCGATGATGATGGCTTCGTCGCAACCCTCGAACAGAGCGAGCGCATCGAGTCCGCGCGTTCCCGCCGCGAACACCCGTACATCGTCAGGCAACGGCAGTTCCGCCATGCGCTGGCAGACGGCGATGCCGAAACCGTCGTCGCCGTGCAGGTCGTTGCCGAAGCCGATCAGGTGGCGCATGAACTTGTAATCCTTGCCTGAACGCGCGGGGGATGTAGCGCCGGCATCCCTGCCGGCGTCCTTGGCATGCCCGGAAGAGCCGGCCGGGATGCCGGCGCTACATAAACCGCCAAAGGGTCGGGCCTGGCATTCATGAACAGCCATCACGGCGCAAAACGCAGTTTCTTGCCGCTGCCCAGCATGTGCACGGTGCAGACCAGGCAGGGGTCGTGGGAGCGGATCAAATGGCCGATTTCCACCGGGTCGTCCGGATCGCTCACTTTCACGCCAAGCAGGCTGCGTTCCCAATGCCCCATCTCGCCGGAGCTGTCGCGCGGCGAGGCATTCCAGGCGGTGGGGGTGACGATCTGATATTTCTCCACCACGCCATCCTTGATCTTCACCCAGTGGCCCAGGGCGCCACGCGCGGCCATGACCAGACCGTAACCCTGGCCGTCGCGCTCGGCGCCCGGCGGCGGCGCCAGATAATGCGGCGCGTCGAGGTTGGCGGCCAATTCTTCGAGCATTTGCCGCGCCCGCAGCAACTCCACGCCGGCTCGGCGCACGCGGGCGAACTGGCGCAACCAGGCGTTGCCGCCCTCGGCGGCGTGCAGGCTGGTGATGAGCGGGTCGCCGGCAATCAGCAATTCCGCCAGGGGACCGGTCTGCACCACCCGGCCGCCGTAGCGCGGCGCCTTGGCCCAGGTGTAGCGGTCGCTATCAGGCTGATAGTCGGGCACGGTCTCGCCCACGAAGGGATGCAAACCACCGGCGTAGGGACGGAACCAGGAATGGCGCACATGTTCATTGACCAGGGCTTGATCCAGCGGCTGGATTTCCCCTGTATCGCCGTCGTAGAAACCGGCCGGCAGCAGGTGTGCACCTGGACTTTGTGGGTCGCACCAGGAACCGAAGCTGATCATGTGCGGGGTGCCGGCGCCGAGGCGGTGCATGTCCAGCGAGCGGGCGAAACGGGTCATCAGGCCAAGCGCGCCGGCGGCGCGTTCCGGCGCATCCAGCCAGAGGAACAAAGCCTCGGCGCTATCCAGCGCCAGCCATTCGTCCAGCGGCGCACCGAGGATGCGCCGCTCGTACCAGGCGCGTACCTCATCCAATACCGCGCGACAGGCCAACACCCGGCGCTCGTCCGGCGGCGTCACCACGCCGCCCGGCAGCATGTAGGAGGAATGCGGCCACTGCCCTCCGAAGTGGGCGACGATCTCCACCGCCTGCCTTGTCACCCGCAAGGTTTCCCGGTGCAGGCTGCCCTTGAATGGCTCGAACGCGGCCATCAGGTCGGCAAACAAGGGGTGGTCCTGATAACGCGGATTGCAGAAATCCGGCGCGAAGAACAGGAAGGTCTGGCGCAGGTCGTTCTGGATGCCCTCGGCCATCAGGCAGAGATTGCGGATGCGCGTGGCGTTGGCCGGCACCGGCAGGTTCCAGGCCTGCTCTAGGGCCAGCACCGCCGCGTAAAGGTGGGCGGTGCCGCAGATGCCGCACACGCGCGGGGTGATCACCATCGCATCACGCGGCGCGCGGCCCACCAGAATCTGCTCGAAACCACGATAGAGGGTGCCGATGGTGCGGGCATCCACGACCACGCCATCTTCCAGGGTGACACCGATTTCCAGGTCGCCTTCCACCCGGTTGAGGTCAAGTTTGAGTTCGATGCGGGCCATCAGGTTTCCATTTTCTTGTCTTTCACCCGCCGTGGTGCCGCCGCCCGCGCCAGGTTCTTGTAAGCCATATAGCGCGGCCGCTCGACGCCCAGCGGCAAACGCAGGGGCACATCGCCGACCTTCTCGGTGCGGAACAGATCTTCATCGCGCGGGAAGGTGGGCGCGGTGCAGCCGAAACAGGGCACCCCGGCGCGGGTCTTGCTGCTCACGCCGTTCCACAGGTCGCTGTTGCACACCGCCTGAGTCATCGGCCCCTGGCAACCCAGATTGAAGAACAGGCAGGCGCGCCCGCCCAACTCGGTCTCCTCGACGTCGTACTCGTGATACTCGTTACGCGTGCAGCCCTGGTGCACCACGGTGCTGAAATGCGCCGCCGGCCGATTCAGTGCGTCCAGACGCAAGGGCAGGCCGCCGGCAAGCCAGGCCAGGGTCTGGGTCATGGCGTGGGGATGCGCCGGGCAACCGGCCACATTGATCACCGGCAGGTCGCGGCGCGAACGCCACTCCGGCGGGAACAGCCCGCCCGGCGCGGCCTTGTCGAATTGCAGGCCGATACAGTCGCTGGGGTTGGGCGGCGCCGCGTGGACGCCGCCGAATGCGGCACAGGTACCCATCGCCACCACCGCGCCGGCGTGTTGCGCGAGATCACGCACCAGATCCATCTTGGCGCGGCCGTGATAGCTGTCATACAGCCCGGTGCCGCGCGGCGCGGTGACGATGCTGCCTTCGACGCAGAGCATGTCCAGCGCCTGTTCGCCGGCCAGGATGCGCTCAATCAGTCGGTCGTAATGACGCGTGGGCCGGTGCGACAGGGAGGGATGCCAGAGCAGTTCCACGCCATGTTCCGCCAGCAGCCCCTCCAGGCTGGGCGCCTCGGCGCTCAGGATGGCGAGCGAGTCGCCACCGCAGGCACCGGTCTGAATCCAGAAGAGTGTCGCCATTTCAAGTCACGTCCATTCACCCAGTACGGTCGATATATAACCAACGTAGTGAATTAACGGCGAAATTGCTGTTTTATTGAATGGTCAATCAGTACCGTTGAGCGCTCGGCAGATTGACGAGGCTTCGACAGGGATGAAAAACGTAGGTTGGGCAAAGCGAAGCGTGCCCAACATTTCCGCACAGTTTGTTGGGCACGCCGCGCTTTGCCCAACCTACGGACAGGCCATCCACCAAGCCGCTACAGATGCGGCGCGATGGGCCGAAGGGATGCCTCGGCCATGGCGGAATCATGACGCGCGCACCTTCGCGTTTTCAGTTGTTCAGGGCCGCGAGTTCCTGTTCACTGAAACCGGCCGCCAGGCGCGCCGTTTCGTTGAATGGGCCGCGCGGTCGCGGCACACCCGGCGTGGCCAGCAGTTCACGAAACGTCGTTTCCGGTTGCAGGCCACGTTCAGCGCAAAGAGAGCGGAACCAGCGATCTCCCGCCGCGACATGGCCGATTTCGTCACGCAGGATGATGTCGAGGATGGCGGCGCCGGCCGCGTCGCCAAAGCCTTTCAGCTTGCGCTGGATGTCCGGCGTCACATCGAGGCCGCGCGCTTCCAGCAGGCGCGGCACCAGGGCCATGCGCGCGAGCGGGTCATACGCGGTTTTCAATGCCATTTCCCAGAGGCCGTCGTGTCCGGGGAAGTCGCCGTATTCCTTGCCCCGCGCGCGCAGGTGGTCGCGCAGCAGGGTGAAGTGATAGGCCTCTTCGGCGGCCACTTGCAACCAGTCCGCGTAGAACTCGGGCGGCAGTCCGGGGAAGCGCTGCACCGCGTCGAGGGCCAGGTTGATGGCGTTGAATTCGATGTGCGCGAGGGCGTGAATCAGGGCGGCGTGGTTCTCCCGGCCGTTGAGCTGGCGTCGGGGCATGGCTTGCGGCGGCAATAATTCGGGCCGCGCGGGTCGGCCGGGGGTATCGAGCGGGCAACCCGATTCAGCCACCGCAAGATCGCCGGCCCGCCACGCTGCCCACAGGCGCGCGGCACCGGCCAGCTTGGCTTCCACCGCGCATTCTTCGAACACGGCACGGGCGGCGGCGTGGACGTTCATGCGGCGAGCCGGTTATCGATTCCGCGCAGCCAGCCGGGTTTCAGCCAGGTGGCGAACCAGCCGACGGCGGTGCCGAAACAGTTGGCCGCCATGTCGAATACATCGGCATCGCGCGTGGCGGTGAAGCTCTGCGCGATCTCCAGCGCCAGGCCCATGAGCACGAAGATCAAAGCGAGGCGGCAGTGGCGGGTATCGAGTTGGCTCCACCAACCCATCAACGCCGCGTAGGCGAGAAAATGGCCGACTTTGTCTATCTGGGAAACATCCGGCGAGGGCGGTTTCGGCGTCAGCGACAGGATGACCACCGCCAGCGCCAGCGCCCAGCCCAGGACGAGCCAGGTGTTGTACCTGGCCAGCGGCATCAGCGGTATTCCACCAGTTCATCCAATGGCAGGCGCTGTTTCTCGCCGCCGTCCGCCGCGCAATAGCCGAATGCCAGGATCAGGGCCGGCTCGAAGCGGCTCGGGTCGATGTCGAGTTGGCGCCGCACCTCGATCGGATCGAAACCGCCGATGGCGCAGGAATCGAGCCCCGCGGCAGTCGCGGCGGTCATCATGTTGGCGGCGGCGATATGGCACTGGGTGACGCTCCAGGCCTTGACGTCGGTGGCGGCATGGAAGCCACGGTAATTCTTCAACGCGCCCTCGAACTGGTCACCCGGATACTCGCGCGCCAGCAGACGGCGGACATAGTCGGAATCCGGGTCCATGTCGGCCAGTTTGGCCAGGATCACCACCACCGCGCCGGCGCTCCCCACCTGCGGCTGATTGAAACAGGCGGCCTGCAAATCCTGCTTGTGGCGCGGCTCGGTCAGCACCACGAATCTCCATTGCTCCAGACCGAAGGAAGACGGCGATAACCGGCCCGCCTCCAGGACATAAGCCAGGTCGGCGGCGGCAATGAATCGGTCAGCCTGAAACAGGTGGCAGGCGAAGCGTTTATTAAATAGTTCGAGTAGTTGCTGTTTCATGCTGGAAGACTCGGCCAAAGCGGGGCATTCTACGCGCCCGCGCATAACTGATACCGACAGATGGGCATTCCCGTACCCGAGTTCAAAGTTCTGCTCTATGGCCCCTCGTTCAACCCGGCGGGAATCAAGGCGCGGGCACGCTTCGAGAACGGCTCGTTGGCGATTTCGTTGCGCAAGGGTTCGTTCCTGGTGCCGCCACATCTGCTCTCTTTGCGAACCGGGGGATACGATGGCCGTCAGTGGCTGGTCACCTGGCAATCAAGCGATGGCGCCTATTCGGCCATGCTTCAGGGCGAGGAGGCGCTGGAAGCCTTCGCGCAACTCGCCCCGGCGGAGATAGGCCAGCAACTCCTGCGGGTGCGAAAAAGCCAGGGGCGCCGCTTCAAACCGAGCCTGGTCTTGCTCGCCGTTGTCCTGCTTCTGGCATTGCTGGCTCTGGGGCTGTTCCGGGCCAATGCCGACCGCCTTGGCGATTGGGCCGTCTCCCATATCAGCCTGGAACAGGAACAGCGCCTGGGCGATCTCGTCTTCGCCCAAATGCGCCCCTCGCTCAAGCTGGCCGAACAGGGCCCGGCATCCGCCGCAGTAACGGCAATCGGCAAACGCCTGACGGACGAATCGCGCTACCGCTACCAATTCCATGTCGCCGTGGACCCGCGGATCAATGCCTACGCCCTGCCCGGCGGCCATATCGTGGTCTACACCGGGCTGCTCCAAGCGGCGGACAACGCGGGCGAAGCCGCAGGCGTGTTGGCCCATGAAATCAGCCATGTGGAACAGCGCCACGCCCTGCGCAACATGGTCCATTCGGTTGGCCCGCGCGCGCTTCTCGGGGTGCTGCTGGGCAACTATTCCGCAGGCGTCTGGGGCAATCTGGCGGAACACCTGGACAGCTTGAACTACAGCCATGAACTGGAAAGTGAGGCCGATCTGGAAGGCCTGAAAAGCCTGCACCGCGCGGGGATACCGGCAAACGGAATGGAAACCTTCTTCAGCAAAATGGCAGCGCGAGAGAACGCGCTGCTTCACCTTCTCGCCCGCCACCCCGCCGGCAAGGAACGCCTCACCACCCTGCGCGCGGCCATGGCGATCAACCCGGCTTATGACATCCACCCTCTCCCGGTCGACTGGGGAGCGGTCCGAACCGACCTATGACGCAGCTCACATGACTTGCCGGAGGGCGGGTGTAGACTGCGCCCCTTACCCGAGTAATTCAATCAACCTATATACATGATCTTCTTTCTTGCAGACCTCCGATGACAAGCGACCTCCAATCCCCTGTTACGGCCAAGCTGGTCGATCTGGCCGCCTTGCGCCAGAAGAGCGTGCTTTTCGCGGCGCTGACCGATGAAGAAGCCTGGGAACTGATCGGGCTCTCCCGCCAGGAATATGCGTCCGCGCGGCAAGACATCTATCAGGTGGGGCAGGCGGGCGACAGCCTGCACATCGTCCTGGAAGGACGAGTCAAGGTCAGTCTGCTATCCGAGGAAGGCAAGGAAGCCATCCTCAGCATTCTGGGCACGGGAGAGGTATTCGGCGAAATGTCCCTGTTCGATGGCGAGCCGCGCAGCGCCACGGTCACCACGATGGAGCGCTGCCAGTTTCTGGTGCTGCGCCGCCAGGCTTTTCTGCCCTTTCTGGAAAATCGCCCGCATGTGATGCTGGAATTGATCGCGGAAATGTCCCAAAGGCTGCGCGCCACCAATACGTTGGTGGGCAATCTGAGTTTCCTCAACCTCTCGGCGCGGCTGGCGCGAATCCTTCTCAATCTGGTTCAGCAATATGGCAAGGTGACCCCGCAAGGCATCGTCATTGGCCTCAAATTGTCACAGGAAGAACTCGGCCATCTGGTCGGCGTCTCGCGGGAAAGCGTGAACCGCCAGTTGCGCCTCTGGGTCGAAACCGGCCTCATCGAATATGACCACGGCACCTTGATCGTGCTGAACTCGGATGCTTTGTTCCGCGAGGCGTTGACCTCATGAGGCAGGTTGGCTGTGTCATTCCGGGAATAACCAGGCTGACACTGAAGTTGGGTGATGGCCGCCACTGAGAACAGGCGGCTTTCGGTTCACAATCACGATTCACAATTACCGCTATTTCATTAGGCAAGTTTTCTACGTTCAAGGAGAGCAACAATGCGAAACACACTACTGGTTCTGAGTTCTTTGAGTATCGCCCTGGCTACCGCCGGAATCGGCAACGCGCAAGCCGGCCCCTATTACGATCCCTCCAACGCCGCCAGCAGCACGGGCGTCACGACCGGGGCCAACCTGTACGGAACCATCGGCTGCCCAGGCAAGGGCATTCTGGAGGCGCCGTGCGCGGTCGACAAACCGGCTCCGGCGCCCGCCCCCAAAGCCGCGCCCAAGCCCGCGCCCAAACCGGTCGCCAAGCTGGCGCCGGCACCAAATCCTTGCCCGCTGCCGGCCGGCTCCATCGCCGGCGACAGCGTGCCGTCGAATGCCCAGGCAGGCCAATGCTTCGCCAAGGTAGCCAAAGCCGCCACCTTCCGTACCGATAATGTCCGCAAGATGGTCAAGGAAGCCAGCGAGCGCATCGAAACCATTCCGGCCGTGTATGAGACCGTCAAGGAACGCGTGCTGGTCAAGGAAGCCAGCGAGCGCATCGAAATCGTTCCGCCCGTGTACAAGGCCGTGAAGGTTCACGTCCAGAGCGAGGAAATCCAGGAAGTGGTTCCGGCCGTATACGAGACGGTCAAGGAGCGCGTATTGGTCAAGGAGGCCAGCACCCGTCTGGAAGAAGTTCCCGCCGTGTATGAGGCCGCCGAGGAAAAGGTCTTGGTCAAGCCGGCTTCGAAGAATGCCATCGACGTCCCCGCCGTGTATGAAACCGTCACCGAGAAGAAACTGGTGCGCGAGGCCTACACCACCTGGAAACCCGGCACACAGACCAGCCTGCAGAAAATCGACGAGAAGACCGGTCAGGTGATGTGTCTTGTCGAGGTTCCGGCTGTGTACGAGGACGTCACCCGCCAGGTGGTCAAATCCTCGGCGACCGTTCGCTACGAGGATGTCCCGGCGGAATACAAGACGGTCAAAAAGCAGGTACTGAAGTCCCCGGCCACGACGCGCACCGTCGAGATTCCCGCCGAATATGCCGAGCGTGAAGTCACCAAGCTGGTCAAGCCCGCCACCACCCTTACCAAGGTGGTTCCGGTCGACTACGAGCGTGAAATCATGACCATGGTCCAGCCCGCCACCGAGAAGCGCATCCCGGTTCCGGCTGAATACGCGGAACGTGAGGTCACCAAGCTGGTGTCGCCCGCCCGCGAAGTGCGCACCGTGATTCCCGCCGAATACAACGACGTCGCGCAGGAAACCATGGTCTGCCCGGTGCAGGAGTACTGGACTCCGATCCTCTGTGACGTCAACGCCACGCCGGAAAAAATCGCGGAAATCCAGAAGGCTTTGCAGGCAGCCGGCTTCTATCAAGGCGCGATCTCCGGAAACTCGGACGCCCAGACCATGAGCGCGGTCGCCGCCTACCAGAAAGCCAAGGGTCTGCCGATGGATGGTTATATGAATATGGAGACGGTCAAGGCACTCGGCGTATCGGCCAAGTAATCGACTCCTGACACCGCCCCGGCATCGCCGGGGCGCCACTTCGATGCGCCCGATCTCGGGCGCATTTTTTTCGCTCACCCCATTTCAAACGCTGTGATGGACTTCATAGGCCCTTGCCCAGCGGACATCGGAGACTCGCGCACACTTTCGTCAGTGCGTTCTGGAGCACATCGTGTCCGCCTCCCGTTTCTCCCCCTATCAATTCGTGACCCTGCGCACTTTCGGCCGCGCACCACTCCTGGCCCAGGCTTCCATGAAGAAATTGCTGCTGAACAGCTTCATGGAAACCAAAAAGCGCTTCAAGCTGGCCGTCGCCGGCTATGTCGTGCTGGATGACCATGCCCATTTTCTTTTCAACCTGCCCGCCGAGTACGAATACTCCGCCGTCATGAACGACCTGCGCGCCGGCTTCCAGCGCGCCTGGCGCAAGTCGACTCCGCTGCTGGAACGCGATGCGCCCAACATCACCCCGTTCTGGGAACACGCCATCGAATACCGCGGCGCAAATTCAACCGATGACCTGCGGGCCTACCTGGATTTCATCCACTACGACCCGGTACGGCACGGGCTGATCACGCGCGCGGCCGAATACCCCTGGTCGAGCCTGCCGGCGCGCATCGCGCAGGGGCATTACCCGGAAACCTGGGCCGAGATCGGCCCACCGGCCGCCATCTCACGGGTGGCGCGGGCATGCGCGCCCAGTGAAAACAAGAGATAGCGGGTTGGCTCCCGGCCGGGCCGCGTGGTAAACAACCGCCCCCGCTTTACGCACAGGAAATTCACATGGCCCAAACCGCCAGCATCGGCATCGTTTCCATCAGCGACCGCGCCAGTTCCGGCGTCTATGAAGACAAGGGCTTGCCCGCCCTGAAGGAATGGCTGGTCGGCGCGCTGCACAATCCAATCACTTTCGTCGAACGCCTGATCCCGGATGAACAGGCGGCCATCGAAGCCACCCTGATCGAGCTTGCCGCGCAGTGCTGTTTGGTGCTCACCACCGGCGGCACCGGCCCGGCGCCGCGCGACGTCACCCCGGAAGCCACGCTGGCGGTGGCCGACAAGGTATTGCCGGGATTCGGCGAGCAGATGCGCGCGGTGAGTCTGAAGTACGTCCCCACCGCCATCCTCTCGCGCCAGGTCGGCGTGGTTCGCGGTAGTTGCCTGATTCTCAACCTGCCGGGCCAGCCCAAGGCGATCAAGGAAACCCTGGATGGCGTCTTCGCCGCCGTGCCCTACGGCATCGACCTGATCGGCGGGCCTTACCTGGAAACGCGGGAAGAAGTGCTCAAGGCATTCCGGCCGAAATCGGCGATCAAGCCGGCCATTACCGGTTGATGCCCGAGCCGGTTGATGCCGGAGGAATTCACGCCTGTCCGCTCAATGTAGCGTCGGCCCGGCGCCACAGCATTTCTTGAATTTTTTGCCGGAACCGCAAGGGCAGAGGTCGTTGCGGCCGACCTTGTCGCCGGCGCGGCGCAGGGTGGCGGTGACCCGTTCTCGTGCGGCGGCTTCACGCTGTGGCAGGAAATGCAGAAAAATCGCTTCTATCGCCTCGGGAATGCGGTCGTAGGCGGCGCGGATCGCGGGGCGCTGGTCGGCATGGTCCGGGTGCGACTCTTCCAGTTCTTTCCAGCCTTCCTCGGTACCCAGCAAGCGCATCGGCGCCAGCCATTCCGGGTGGTCATCGAGGATCGGCAACCAGATGTCCTGGAACAGGAACATCCCCAGCATGAAGCCCATGCTCCAGCCTTCGGCGTCATAGAACTCACTGCCGTCTTCCTGGTGCAGTGTGTACATCAGCGGCGCGTAGCGGCCATCGCTGATCGCTTCCTGCACGCTGTTGTAGTGGCGCAGCAGCAGCCCGTTGATGTGCTCGGCCTGCTCGACGTTGTCGAACGTGGGGGTTTCCTCGCCCGCCTCCATGTCCCACACCCAGGGCAGCCACTGGCTGGGCAGGACAAATTCGGGGTTGAGGGCGATGGCGGCGAAGAAGCCATCCAGGGTGGAGAGGTCCATCGCCTCGTCGGAGAGCGATTCCGACATCAGAAAAGCATCGAGCTCGTCGAACTCTTCGTCGCTCAGGGCGTGATCGGCATCCATGGAAATTCCTTGTATTACAGGCGCAGCAGGCTGGCCGCGATGCCGGCGAACACCGCGCCGCCGAACCAGTTGTTGTGCAGAAAGGCCTTGAAGCAGCGCGCGGGGTCGCGGTCGCGAATCAAGGTCCAGTGATAAACGGCCACGCCGGCGGCCGCGCCCAGCCCGAGGTAGAACGGCCAGCCCAGGTGCAGACGCGCGCCAACCCAGGCCAGCGTCAACAGGGTGAGGCCGTAACAGGCCATGACCGCCGTCACATCGTGCTTGCCGAAGGTGATGGCCGATGTCTTGATGCCGATTTTCAGGTCATCTTCGCGGTCCACCATCGCGTACTCGGTGTCGTAGGCCATCGCCCAGAACACATTGGCCAGCATCAGCAGCCAGGCCTCGGCGGGGATGAAATCCAGTTGCGCGGCATAGGCCATGGGGATGCCGAAGCCGAAGGCCACGCCCAGATAGGCCTGCGGCACGGCGAAAAAGCGTTTGGTGAAGGGATAGGTCGCGGCCAGGAACAGCGCGGCGAAGGAGAGCCCGATCAGCAACTTGTTCTGCAACGGCAGGAGCAGCAGGAACGCCAGCAGCGCCAGCCCACCCGCCAGCCACAACGCTTCCTTCTCGCTCACCAGGCCGGCGGCCAGGGGGCGGTTTTTGGTGCGCACCACATGCGCATCGAAATGGCGGTCGGCATAGTCGTTGATCACGCAACCGGCGGAGCGCATCAGCACCACGCCCAGGGCGAATATCCAGAACACCAGCGGGTCCGGCTCGCCGGCGCCGGACAACCACAGCCCCCACAGCGTCGGCCAAGCGAGCAGCAGAATGCCGATGGGCTTGTCCAGGCGCATCAGCTTTTCGTAGAGGGAGAGGCGTTCAGTCAGGGTCATTGGCGCGAGGCGTTAAGCGTAGGTTGGGCAAAGCGAAGCGTGCCCAACATTAAATCAATCCGGCAACTTCTTCCCTGGGTTCAAAATCCCCAGCGGGTCGAACAGGCGCTTCAGGCCGCGCATCAGTTCCAGCGTGGGGGCATCCACTTCCAGAGGCACGAAATGGCGTTTCTCGCTGCCGATGCCGTGCTCGCCGGAGAGGCTGCCGCCGAGGCCGATCACCGCTTGCACCAGGGCGGCGCGGCAGGCACTGGCGCGTTGCATCTCCTCTTCATCGCCGTTGTCCACCATGATGTTGACGTGCAGGTTGCCGTTGCCGGCATGGCCGAAGGCGACGATGGGCAAGCGGTGGAATTCGGCCAGTGCGTCAACCGCATTGACCAGATTGGACAATCGGCCCACCGGCACCACCACATCCTCATTGATTTTCAGCGGCGCGATGCGCTTCACCGCGTGCGACAGCGATTTGCGCGCGGTCCACAGGCGAACCGTGTCTTCCTTGGTGAAGCCACTCTGAATTTCCAGCAACTCCGGCCCCAGCAACGCCTTTTCCAGGGCGACGATCTGGCGCGGCACGTCTACGGGGTCGCCATCGGCTTCCACCATGAGCACGGCCTGGGTGCCCGGCGGCAAGCCCGCGTTTTCAAAAACCCCGTCGCCATATTCACGGATCGCATCGAGGGAACGGCGATCCATGAATTCCAGGGCGCACGGTGTGGTCGGCTGATTCATTACCCGGCTCACCGCCTCGCAAGCACTCTGGTTGCTGGCGTAACAGACGCGCAGGGTGGCCACGGCCTCCGGCGCCGGCAATAGTTTCAGGGTGGCCTGGGTGATAAAGGCCAGGGTGCCTTCGGAACCCACCAGCAAGCGGGTGAGGTCGTAAGCGGTGGCGTATTTGGTGGTGCGCCCGCCGGTGTGGATGACGCGGCCGTCGCCGGTAACGGCGGTCAGGCCCAGCACATGGTCGCGGGTGGCGCCGTATTTCACCGCCCTGGGGCCGGCGGCATTCATCGCCAGATTGCCGCCGATGCGGCAATAAGCCCCGGAACCGGGGTCAGGCGCGTACATCAGGCCATGCTTGCGCGCGAGACGGTCGATTTCGTCGGTAATCACGCCCGGTTCCACCACCACCAGGCGGTTCGCCGCGTCGATCTCGATGATGCGCTGCATACACTCGAAGCTCACCACCACGCTGCCCGGCACCGGCATGGCGCCGCCGACATTGCCGGAACCGGCGCCGCGCGCGGTCAACGCGATGCGATGCTGGTTGGCCAGACGCACGATCTCCACCACCTGTTCATGGCTGGTGGGAAACAACACCGCCTCGGGCAAGCAGAATTTGGGGGTTTCGTCGCTGCCATAGAGCGCCAGCGTGTCGGCATCGGCGCGCGCGCGCTCCTCGCCGAGGAGGGACTGGAATTCGGAAAGTAGGGAAGGTGTCAACATCAAGTGTGAGAGGCGGCGGGATGGATTATTTGTGTTAGACCGGCAACCAATCAGGCTCAATCACTTCCTCGGCAGCCCAGGGGCATTCGTCCGGGAAGGTATCGACACCGGTTTCAGAGATCGCTTGAGCAACAGCGTCAGACCATACGTCGGCCCACCACTTAACGTCGTTGAGTTTGCCTGACAGGCTGGGGGTTTCTTCCAGTCGGATCAGAACACGCTTGCGCTGTTCTTTTATCGTCCGTGCCCAACTGCTCCCGCGTCGATCCGGCTGGTATTGCCACTTGAGCAGGTGGACCAGGAGGACGGCCATACGGTTTGCCAGTTCACGCTGTTCGCTCTTGCCCACGTCCTCAATTTCCTCAGCAATGTGCTCCAGGTCGAGCAGGGCGAACTGCCTGGCACGAATCAGCCCGGCCTGTTCGTTGGCCCATGCCACCACATCCGTTTCGTAACTCGTGCTCATGTCAACCTCCTGTCTCAAATCACGCCCATCCCGGAATGCGCTCGCCTGTCCACGTTTATCCAAGCGCGGCTTCCACCACTTCGGCAACCGCCACCAGCGCGTCGGAGTCCTGATACTTCGCGTGCACGTCCTGCACGGCGGCATCGTAGATCAGACGATTGAAGGGCGCGGCCATCTGCTCGCGCAGGGCGTGTTTCAAGGCCTGGGTCATCACCTTGTCCAGCGACAGGATGCGGCGCGCGCGCACGATGCCATCTTCGCTGTCCACCAACGTGATCTTGAGGCGGGCGCGGTCGCCCGGCGCCTCGTTCGGCAGTTCGCGTTCGTCTTCCGGCACCAGATGCGCGTTGAATGACGCATCGGACCATTCGCAGACGTTCTTGACCTTGTACAGCAGGAAGGCGGCCGGGCCGTGGCTGAACAAGCCCACTTCCACGTCGGCATCACGCAGGCCGGTCACTTCCGCCGGCGTGGGCGCGGGCCAGAACAGCGTCAATTCATGCGCTCCGTAACGGTAGACATAGCGCACGCCCTCGTCATAACGCTGGTGCTCGGCCGACCAGCGTTCACCGACGGTGGGTTCCGGCGGCACGACATCCGGGCGCGGGAAGGTATGGAGGTGTTTCACACCGCTTCCTCGGGCAACAGCGAGACCACCATGGCCACCATGTCGGCATCGAAATCGAAGCCCAATTCCTGGCCGGGGTTGATCGAGAGGCCCATGTCGGCGCCCATGCGACGCAACATCCAGGAGGCTTCGATGAGCAGGCCGCCGCCGTAGCCGACGCCTTGGTCAGGAAACATCGTGGTGAATTCCTTGGCCCGCTCGGGAGAAGAGAAGGCGATCAACACGCGATTACCCTCTTCGTCCACGATCACCATGGGCCGCGCCTTGGTGGAAAGCTGGAAACCGGCGATGTGGTGTTTTTCATCCTGGATCGGAATGAATATCTGGTGGTCGAGCAAGGCGCGGGCGAAATTTTCGGCCTCGATACGGCCCTCGTTCATTTCGATCAACAGGTGCTCGACTTCGTTGCGGGGGGTGTTTTCAGAGATAGTCATGGGAATGGCCGGACAGTGCGCAAGGCGGGGCAGGATACCACCGCGCCCTATCTGTTGCGTTGCATCAGTTACCTCTCCTCGCGCCGTAAGGTGGATAGAATCGCGCCAGGAGATCCTATGCACTTAAAGTTATATTGCTTATGGCTGGGTAGCGCGATGGTTCTGCCGGCGACAACCGCCCATGCCGACCTCACCGCCCTGCCCCTGGAAGCTCTGCTCTCCAGCGAAGTCATTTCCGCCTCGCGTTTTCCCCAGCAGGCGCGGGAAGCGCCCTCCGCCGTCAGCGTCATCAGCGCGCGCGAGATCAGGGAACACGGCTGGCGCACCCTGGCGGAAGCGCTGGCCGGCGTGCGCGGCGTTCTGGTGGCCGACGACCGCGCCTACAGCTATCTGGGGCCGCGCGGCCTGTTGCGCCCGGCCGACTACAACACCCATGTGCTGATCATGCTGGACGGGGTGCGCCTGAACGACAACATCTACACCCAAGGCCCTCTGGGCGCGGAATTCCCGCTGGATATGGAGTTGGTGGAACGCATCGAATACGTGCCCGGCCCCGGCGCCTCGATCTACGGCAACAACGCCTTTCTCGGCGTGGTCAACGTCATCACCCGTGACGCCATCATGCGGCCCGGCGGCGAGGCCGGCATCGAAGCGGGCAATGCCGGCTGGCGCCGCGCGCGCGCCGGCATGGGCGGCGGCAACGGCAATCGCGACTGGCTGCTCTCGCTCAGTCACGCCCGCCGCGACGACGGCCCCTACTCGGATGGCCTGGTCGGCCACGTCGACCGGCTCGACGGCGAGCAAAACACCCGCCTCTACGCCCGCTTCGGCCTGGGTGAACTGAAGCTGACGGCGCTGCTGGCGAAGCGCGACAAGGCTGACCCGACCGCGCCCTATGACACCCTCATCGGCGACGCGCGCAGCCGCATCAGCGACCGCCACGGGCACCTCGCCCTTGCCTGGAAATCCGAGTTCAAGGCGGGGCTGACCGGCGATTTCCTCGCCGACTACGGCGATTACCGCTTCCAGGGCGACTACCCGGGCGACCGCACCGCGGTGCCGGCGGATAGCGACCTGAACCGGGATAGCGCTCGCGGCCGCTGGCTGAATCTACAGGCGCGTCTGACTGATCGCCGCCTGGCCGACCACAAACTGGTCTGGGGCGCGGAATGGCAACAGGATCTGGAAAAACGCCAACACAGTGAAAACGCCACCACCGCGACCTCCTATCTGGATTCCAGCCCGAGCGGCCACCTGGCCGGCCTCTACATGCAGGACGAGTGGCGCCTGAACGATGCCTGGCTGCTCAACCTGGGCGCCCGCTACGACCATCATTCCAGCTTCGGCGGCGCCTTCAATCCGCGCCTGGGCCTGATCCAGCGGGTCACGCCGCGCACCACCCTGAAATACCTGGCCGGCACCGCCTACCGGGCACCCAATGCCTACGAGCTGTATTACGACGACGGAGGCGGCAGCCAGAAGGTCAACCCGGCCGGCCTCAAACCGGAACGCATCCGCACCCTGGAGTTCGTCGCCGAACACGAAACCGCGCGCAACTGGTTGCTGACCGGCACCCTGTTCCGGTACCGCATCCGCGACCTGATTACCCAGGTCGTCGACGGCGGCCTGCTCATGTTCGCCAATCAGGACACGCTCGAATCCGGCGGCGTCGGCTTGCAGGCCGAGCGGCGCTGGGATGGCGGCGGGCATTTGCGCCTCAGCGTGTCCCGACTCCGCTCGCGTGACGGCCAGGGCAACCGCGTCAGCCTCTCCCCCGACCTGCTCGCCAAGGCCGCCGCCAACCTGCCGCTGGGCGGCTGGAACCTGGGCCTGGAGTGCCAGTATGTGGGACCACGCCGCGACAACGCGGGTGGCGAGGTTGCCGGCTACAGCCTCGCCCATCTCAACCTGATCGCGCCACGCCTGGCCGACCGCGGCGAACTCTCCCTGCGCATCCGCAACCTTTTCGACCGCCACTACAGCGACCCGGCCGGAGACGAACATACCCAAACCGCCATCACCCAAGCGGGGCGAAGCATCGAAGCACGCCTCGCCTGGCATTTCTGATGCGCGGCCTCCTGCTCGCCCTCCTCTTTCTGACGCTGGCGCCGCCGGCGCGCGCCGCTCTGGAGGAAAACGAGGTCAAGGCCGCCGTGGTCTACCACCTCTCCCTGTTCGCCGAGTGGCCGCCGGGCAGCCTGCGCGAGAAGAGCTTCAACCTGTGCGCGCTGACCGAGAACGAGCGCATGGCGGACGCGCTTTCCCGACTCGGCGGCAAGACGGTCAAGGGCGTCAGCCTGATGGCCTGGCGCAAACGGCCGACAAATGACCTGAGCATCTGCCAGATGGTTTATCTGGGCGAGATGAACGACGCCGCGCGCGGACGCGTCATCGCGCAACTCGCCGGACAGCCGGTGTTGACCATCGGCAATGGCGGCATCCAGGCTCCCGGCGCCATGGTCAACCTGGGAGTTTCCGGTGAACGTGTCTATTTCGACATCGACCTGCCAGCGGTACAGCGTGGCGGCCTCCGGCTGGACGCCAAACTGCTGCGCCTCGCGCGTAGCGTGACCCGATGAGCGCACTGGACAAGACCGATCACCGGCGCGGCTGGGACCGCCTCAACTGGCTATCCACCGCGCTGGCGCTGGGCATTGCCACGCTGCTGCTGATCTCCAGCGAAATCGCCACCCTGCGCAAGGATTTCCAGCATCGCCTCGCCACCCAGGCCAGCCTGGTCTCCGCCAACAGCGCGGCAGCCGTGGTGTTCAAGGATGCGCGGTCCGCGCAAGACAACCTGGACGCCTTCCAGCATTCCCCGGAAATCCGCTCCGCCCGCATCCTTCTGCCCGACGGCACGCTTTTCGCCAGCTACCGGAAGCCCGGCGCGAGCGAAGACGCCCCGCTCTGGGCCGGCCCGCTCGGGCTGGATCGCATCGAATACCAGAAATCCCTTGACCTGGAGAACGTGAAAATCGCCGAAATACGCCTGATCGCGGACCTGGAACCGCTGCGCGCGCGCATCCTGGCCTTCATCGCCGTGGTGCTGGGCGCGGCCTTGCTCGCCCTGCTCATCGCCCAGGCCCTGATGGCGCGCCTGCGCCGGGCCATGCGTCACGCCGAAGACGACATGGTGCACATGGCGCATTACGACGCGCTCACCGGCCTGCCCAACCGCGCCCTGTTCGAAACCCATACCACCCAGGCACTGGCGCGCACGGCCCGCAGCGGGGGCCGCGCCGCCCTGCTGTTCTTCGATCTCGACAACTTCAAGGTGGTCAACGACAGCCTCGGCCATCCCGTCGGCGACCAGTTGCTCCAGGCGGTAGCCGCCCAACTCGGCCAGGTGGTGCGCCAAACCGACAACCTCTCACGCCTGGGCGGCGACGAATTCACCCTCCTGGTCGAAGGTGCCGGCCAGCAGCAGGCGAGCGCCGTGGCCGAACATGTGATCGAGGCCCTGCACCAGTCCATCGCCATCGACGGACATGAACTCAGCGTCGGCGCCAGCATCGGCATCGCGCTCTATCCCGACGATGGCGACAGCGTGGACAAACTGTTGCGCAGCGCCGACAGCGCCCTTTATGCCGCCAAGGCGGCGGGAAAACACACTTGGCGTTTCTTCTCGGCGGAGATGGATGAACAGGCGCAACACCGCCTCGCCCTGGAAGCCGGCCTGCGCCGTGCCCTGGATAGGAACGAATTGCGCATGGCCTACCAACCCATCGTCGACCTGGGCACGGGCCGCCACATCGGCTTCGAGGCGCTGATGCGCTGGACCTCGCCGGAACTGGGCGAAGTCTCACCCGCCGTATTCATTCCGGTGGCGGAAGAAACCGGCCTGATCCACGCCTTCGGCGCCTTCGCCTTGCGGGAAGCCTGTAGCCAGACCCGGCGCTGGCTGGATGAGGGCCGGGTCGATGTGGTCGTCTCGGTCAACGTCTCGGCGCGCCAGTTCTATGGGCGCGGCCTGGTGGACAGCGTGCGCCGGACCCTGATGGAGACCAATCTGCCCCCCAGCCACCTGAACCTGGAAATCACCGAAACCGCCCTGATGGGCGCCGAACAGGAAGTGGTCGACATCCTGGGCGAACTGCATGGCCTCGGCGTCAGCCTCTCGCTCGACGACTTCGGCGTCGGCTACGCCTCGCTCTCGCAACTCAAGCGCCTGCCCATCCACAAGCTCAAGATCGACCGCGGTTTCGTCATGGACCTGCCGCACGACAGCGACGACGCCGCCATCGTCACCGCCATCATCGGCATGGCTGACGCGCTGGGCCTCACCGTGGTGGCCGAAGGCGTGGAAACCACGGATCAACAGGCTTTCCTCGCCGCTCTCGGCTGCCGCAGCGGCCAGGGCTACCTGTTCGGCAGGCCGGGGCCGGCGGAGTGAGGCCATGATGGGTTTCGCTATCGCTCAACCCATCCCACTCACTGCCGTCAATTCCGGGCATTCCCGTCGCGCCCGATGCAACATCGTAGCTTGGGCAAAGCGCAGCGTGCCCAACATGGCAGCGGTTGTTGGGCACGCTGCGCTTTGCCCAAGCTACGAGCGACTCGACAGCATGAACCTACGCATCGGTATCGACCTCGGCGGCGGCCTCTCCAAGATCAGCCGCTTGTACGAAAACGTGCCACGCCTGTGGGGCCGCCATGTTTTCTCGGCCCAGGTGGCGACCCGACTGCTGCCCCCGGCTCATGGCGACTCCGGAGGCGTGCGCGGCGCGGCCTGGTTGTGGGGAAACCTGTAGCGTCGGCTTCCAGCCGGCGCTACACCGCCACCGGCGCCTTGATGCCGGGGTGCGGGTCGTAGCCTTCCAGGGTGAAATCCTCGTATTTGAAGGCGAACAGATCGGTCACTTCCGGGTTGAGCCGCATCGTCGGCAGGGCGCGCGGCTCGCGGGAAAGTTGCAGCTTCACCTGGTCCAGGTGGTTGAGGTAGATGTGGGCATCGCCCAGGGTGTGCACAAAGTCGCCGGGCTTCAGGCCGGTGGCCTGCGCCATCATCAGGGTGAGCAGGGCATAGCTGGCGATGTTGAAGGGCACGCCGAGGAAGATGTCGGCGCTGCGCTGATAGAGCTGGCAGGAGAGCTTGCCGTCGGCCACGTAGAACTGGAAAAAAGCGTGGCAGGGCGGCAGGCGCATGTTGGGCAGCTCGCCCACGTTCCAGGCGGAAACGATGATGCGGCGTGAATCCGGGTTCTGCTTCAGGGTTTCCAGCACCTCGCTGATCTGGTCGATGTGGCGGCCATCGGCGGCGGGCCAGGAGCGCCACTGGTAGCCGTAGATCGGGCCGAGGTCGCCATTTTCGTCGGCCCATTCGTCCCAGATGGAAACCCCGTTGTCCTTCAGATATTGGATATTGGTATCGCCCTTCAGGAACCAGAGCAACTCGTGGAGGATGGATTTCAGGTGGACTTTCTTGGTGGTGAGCAGGGGAAAGCCGGCTTGCAGATCGAAACGCATCTGGTGGCCGAACACCGAAATGGTGCCGGTGCCGGTGCGGTCGTCCTTGCGGGTACCGTGGGCCAGCACATGGTTCAACAAGTCGAGGTATTGCCGCATCAGACGCCTTCCTTCAAGAGATGCTGATAGACCAGATTCATGATGATGAGCCGTTGCGATTGACTGAGATCGCCGAACTGGATGCCGAAGGACTTCATGCGCTTGCCCTGGTCGTCGTCCTCCTCACCCGACGAGCGGATGATCACCGGGGTTTTCACATATTCCTCCATGTCGCCGAGCTTGACCTTGAACGACAGCCACAGGGACTCGCCCTTCTCGCCGAGTTTCATGGGTGAAAACATCTTGGCGCCGCCGACACTGATGTCGACCAGCTTGCCGGCGCCGATCTGCTTGCCCTCCTCGCTCTGCTGCACGGCGACAATGATGCTGGCGGGCGCGCGCATGGCGCGGCGGATGCGCATGGCCTGCACCGAGTCGGGGTAGGAGAGATGCAGATAGGGAAAGGGCTGCAACTGCGATTTCAGCACACGGGCCTTGAAGGCGCAGACATTGAGGCCGGAAAAGGCGCGCACCAGATAGGTCTGGCCATCGCGAACGAAGATCAGCTTGCCTTCCACCACCGGCATGGTGACCAACACGCTCTTCGGCTTCATCACGCCGATCACATGCACGGTGAAGCGCTCGGTCTGCCCTTCCAGCATGGGTTGTAGTTGCAACGCATCGCCCGGCATCAGCTTGATCGCGTCGAAACTGAGGTTTTCTTCCTGCGACTTGGCGTAGCCGACCTCGGCCGGTTTGTCGTCATCCAGGCGCGCCGCGACATGGCCGATTTTCTCCCGCACCCGCTCGCGGAACAGGCCCTTTTGCAGCAGCACCTCGACCTGATTGTCCGTGGTCACCAGCACGCCGCGATTCAACAACAGGTTGCGGTCCGCGTCGTAGACCGCGAACCCCAGGGGTTTGCCGAGTTCGATCTCCGCCTTGCGCACCGGCACCATGAAACTGTCTTCGACCATTTCTATTCCTTCAATCCCGCGTTCGTGTGGCCATGTAGCTTGTAGGTTGGGCAAAGCGTAGCGTGCCCAACGCCCCCCCCCGGCGCATGTTGGGCACGCTGCGCTTTGCCCAACCTACGTTGCCCGGTCAATGCACTCCCGCCTTGCCCAGTTCGCTGAGGATGTCCAGCAACAACTGGCGGCCCAGCGGCCCCATCCCTTTCATCAACACATCGCCATCGCGTTCGCCGTTGACCAGACGACGCATGACGCCACCGAGGCGCGCCATGTCACCGCCGGCGCGCACCATCTGTTCCGCCATGTCGGCGAGCACGGCAAGCGCCTTGGCATCGCCGTGTCCGGCCGCGCTTATCATCGACGCCAGGCCGGGGGCTGCCGCGCGGCCGTCCGGTTGCTGATCCAGCGCCGGCAGGCTGGCCGGATTCTCCAGGCCGCGCAACACGGTCTCGACGATGACCCGGTCTTCCTCGTCAAGCCCCAACTTCACGCTCGCGTCGCGCTTGCCGTCGACGATCTGGCGCAAGGCGCCGGCCAGCGTGGCCCAGCCCTGTTGTTCCGCCGTCGTCAGGGTCTGCATCAGTTCCGGCAGGCGCGAGCGGTCACGCAAGGCGCCCACCACGGCATGAATGAAGGGCGCGTGCATGCGCCGCACCTGTTCCACGGCATCCGGTAATTCAGTCAGCGCATTTTTCACGCTCGTTCTCCACGGCTTGCCAGCGCCCCTGCAACAACAGTTCCAGCGGGCGGTAGGCGCGTTTGTAGGCCATCTTGCGGCAATCGGCGATCCAGTAACCCAGGTAGAGATAGGGCAGGCCCAGTTCGCGCGCCAGCCGGATCTGTTCCAGCACCCCGAATACCCCGAGGCTGCGCCGTTCCAGGCCAGGTTCGAAAAAAGTGTAGACGGCGGAAAGGCCGTCGAGCAGGCGATCCACCAGCGCCACCATGACCACCTCGCCGGCCAGCCGGTATTCGATCAGGGCGCTGTCCACCCGGCTTTGCAGGAGAAAGCCGCGGTATTGCTCGCGGTCGTCCTGATCCATGCCGCCCCCGGCATGGCGCGCCGCCTGATAACGGCGATACAGGCGGTAATGCGCCTCGTCGAACAACAACGGTTTCAGGCGGATTTCCAGGTCCGCGTTCCTGGCCAGGCAGCGACGTTGCGCGCGGCTCGCCTGAAAACCATCGACCACCACCCGGGTCGGCGTGCAGGCCTGGCAATGGTCGCAATGCGGACGGTAGACATGCAGGCCGCTACGCCGGAAACCCACGCGCATCAGTTCGCTATAAACCACCGTATCCACGATGCCGCTCGGCGCGGCCACCTGCGAACGCGCGCTCTGATTGGCGAGATAGCTACAGGGGTAACTCGACGTCAGATAGAACTGAAGTCGGAAGATGGGCAGTTCGGCGGCGAAACTCATGCGCCAGTCCAGGGGCCGAAAAACTGCGATTGCGGCGTCAACTGCTGCAGCAGGCGGCTGAATTCGCCGCGCGGAATCGCGCGCGCGCCCAGGGAGGCGAGATGCGCCGTTTTCATCTGGCAGTCGATGACGCCGAAATCATGCTGTTTGAGGGTGGCGACCAGATGCGCCAATGCGATCTTCGAGGCATCGGTCTTACGCGTGAACATGGATTCGCCGAAGAATGCCCTACCCACGGCGACGCCGTACAGACCCCCAACCAGTTCTTCACCGTCCTCGCCATCCATCCAGGTTTCGAAAGAGTGTGCATAACCCGCCTCATGTAGTGCGTCATACGCCGCGATCATCGGCTCGCTGATCCAGGTGCCGCCGTGCTCGTCTCGCGGTTCGGCGCACGCCCGCATCACCCGGGTGAACGCCGTGTCCACCCGCACCTCGTAATCGGCGCGCGCGAGCCTTTTCTTGAGCGAACGGGATATTTTGAATTCATCCGGGAACAGCACCATGCGTGGATCGGGTGACCACCAAAGCACCGGCTCGCCTTCGTTGAACCAGGGAAAAATGCCGTGCCGGTAAGCCTCCAGCAAGCGCGGCAACGACAGATCATCCCCCGCCGCCAGCAGGCCGTTGGGTTCCGTCAGCGCCTGTTCCAGGGGCGGAAACGGCGTGGAGGGGTAGAGCCAGGGGATCATCCCCGCGTAGCCGTAATGGGGTAGTGCTCGTCGCCGGCCGTGCGCATGCCGCGAGCGCGAGCCACAGTTTCCACCGCCCGCATGAACACCCGGTAGATGCCGAAATCCAGACTGATGCGGTCTTGCTGGTACTGGAACAGGGTTTTCAGCAACTGTTTGAATTTGTCGCGCTTGGGGGTAAGAGCGGGGTTGTCGTTCATGGTCGCGTCAGAACTGAAAATAAAGGCGGCCATTCTGCCGCAGTTCGCCCCGGACTTTTTTCCAATCCGGGAACAGGGCTTCCACTTCACGCCAGAAGGCTGGGGAGTGGTTGCGCTGCTTGAAGTGGGCGAGTTCGTGGCAGATGACGTAGTCGATGGTTGCAAGCGGCGCCTTGAGCAGGCGCCAGTTGAGACTGATCACGCCCTTGGCCGAGTTGCTGCCCCAGCGGGTGCGGGCATTCGACAGGCGCAGCGGCGGCATGGCGAGGCCGGCGCGAGCGGCGTGATGGGCCAGGCGTTCGCCCAACAGGGCGCGGGCGTTGCGCTGATACCAGCGCGGCACCAGGATCGCGGCCTGTTCCGGCAAGGCGTTGCACAGCAGCGCCGCGCCATCCTGGCGGGCGCGGGCGGCACCCGGCTGGTCGAGCAGGCGCAATTGCAGATGGCCGCCCAGATAAGGCAGTTGCGCGCCGTCTTGCCATTCAAAACGGTGCTCGCGCGCGGCTTGCAGGCGCGCGCTGATCCAGTCGGCGTGTTTGTATAGGAAACCGTGAATGTCGCGTTGCGCCAAGCGCAATGGCGCATTGACCACCACTTCACCGGCCTCGGAAACCCTGACCGACAGGCTGCGACGGCGCGAACTGCGGCGCAGGACGTATTCCAGCGTCTGCTCGCTCAGGCTGAGGCTGAGCCTTTCTTGTAGCGCCGGCGTCTCGCCGGCTTTTTTAAAAGACGCCGGCGAGACGCCGGCGCTACACGAGCGGGCCAGTGTCGAAGAGGCGATTGCGACGGGCTGAACAGTCACGCTGCCGGAGTGCAAGCGGCTACAGCCCTTGCCGCGCCATGGCCCGGCGCAGGTAGGCGATCTGGGTCTGCAACGAGAGTTCCTTGGGGCAGACATCCTGGCAACCGAGCAGGCTCATGCAGCCGAAGATGCCGGAGTCGTCGCCAATGAGCTGGTAATACTCGGCGTCGGAACGGTCGTCGCGCGGGTCGAGACGGAAGCGCGCGAGCTTGTTCATGCCTACCGCGCCGACAAAATCCGGCCGCATCAGGGCGGTGCCGCAGGCGGCCACGCAGCAGCCGCATTCGATGCAGCGGTCAAGTTCATAGACGGCTTCGGCCAGGTCCGGGTCCATCGCCGCTTCGATCTCATTCAGGTTCACCTCGCAGGACAGGTGCACCCAGGCTTGCAGGCGCTCGCTCATGGCGCGCATCCATTTGCCGGTATTCACCGAGAGGTCGGCGATGAGTTCGAAGCCGGGCAGCGGGAACAGGCTGATCGTGCCCGGCAATTCGCTGGTCAGCGTGCGGCAGGCCAGGCCGGGACGGCCGTTGATGAGCATGGCGCAGGAACCGCAGACCCCGGCGCGACAGACGAAATCGAATGAGAGGCCGGGATCGTGCTCCTCGCGGATGCGGGTGAGCGCGATGAACAGGGTCATGCCCGACGCTTCTTCCACCTGATATTCGCGCACGCCGGGCTCGCTGCCGGGATCGCGCGGGTTGTGGCGGAAGACGTGGAAAGTGAGGGTACGCGGCATGGTGTTCACGGGGCTTCGGTGTGGCGCTCAAATCCCCCCCGGCCCCCCTTTGCCAAAGGGGGGAGTGGCATTGGCGCCCGTTCCCTCTGTGACACAGGGGGAAGCGGAGTTACCGCTGGCTCCCCCCTTTTCCAAAGGGGGGCTGGGGGGGATTCCGGGTATCCGCAAGCGAGCAGGGTCATGGCAGCGGTTCATCCAGACGCTCGTTGCGGCCACGGTATTTCAGCGGCAGGAATTGCTTGAACGACATCAGATAGGACTGGGCGGCATAACGATCCTGCTTGGCGGCGTGCATTTCGTCCACTTCGGCCTGGCGTGGGGCGGCTTCGGGATGGTCGATGATGTTTTTGGCGCCGTAACCACGGAAACCCGGTGGCAGTTCCATCGACATCACATCCAGTTCCTCGTATTCCAGGGTCGGCAGGGCGTCGCCTTCGCGCCAACAGGCCAGGGTGCGGTTGAGCCAGTCGCGGTCATTGCGCGCGGGATGATCCTCGCGGAAGTGCGCACCCCGGCTTTCCGTGCGGTTCAAGGCGCCCATCGCCACGGTGAGCGCGACTTTCAACATGCGCGGCAGGCGGTAGGCGAGCACCAGTTCGGGGTTGGCGTCGAGGCCGCCGCTGACGGCGATTTCGCGGCTGCGCGCGAGCAGGTCGGCCAGTTCCGCCACGGCGCTTTCCAGATCGGGGCCGTTGCGGAACAAGCCGACCTTGTCGGTCATGATCTGCTCCATACGCCGGCGCAGGGCCACGGCGTTCTCCCGGCCAGGATGAGTAATGAGCGCTTCCAGGCCGCGCTGTTCGCGCTGGACGAAGTCGCGCGCCAGGGCGGTGGAAACCTCCAGCTCGCCATGCGGCGACTGGCAGAAATCGGCGACGTATTCGCCCACCAGCATGCCCGCGACCACGGTTTCCGCCACCGAGTTGCCACCCAGACGGTTGAAACCGTGCAGGTCCCAACAGGCCGCCTCGCCGCAGGAGAACAGGCCGGAAAGCCAGGGCGATTCGCCACGGAAATCGGTGCGCACGCCGCCCATGGAGTAATGCTGGGTGGGGCGCACCGGAATGAAGTCCTTGGCCGGATCGATGCCGAGGAAGTAACGGCAGATGTCTTTCACCTCACGCAGATTGCGCTCGATGTGCGCGGCGCCCAGTTGCGTGATGTCCAGCCAGAGGTGCTCGCCATAGGGGGAGGAAACGCCCTTCCCCGCCCGCATGTGCTCGGCCATGCGGCGCGAGACCACATCACGCGAAGCCAGGTCTTTCTTTTCCGGCTCGTAATCGGGCATGAAGCGGTGGCCGTCGACATCGCGCAGAACGCCGCCGTCGCCACGGCAGCCCTCGGTCACCAGAATGCCGGTGGGAACGATGGCGGTGGGATGGAACTGCACCGCCTCCATGTTGCCCAGGCGCGCCACCCCGGTTTCCAGAGCCAGCGCCGCGCCCATGCCTTCGTTGATGAGGGCGTTGGTGGAAATGCCGTAGATGCGGCCGTAACCGCCGGTGGCGATGACCGTGGCGCGCGCCAGGTGGGCGGAGAGTTCGCCGGTGATGAGGTCGCGCACCACCGCGCCATGGCAACGCTGGCCGTCGTGGATCAGGGCCAACGCTTCCTGGCGCTCATGTACCGGAATGGCTTCGGCGATGACCCGGTCGGAGAGGGTGTAGAGCATGGCGTGGCCGGTGCCATCCGAGGTGTAGCAAGTGCGCCACTTGCGGGTGCCGCCGAAGTCGCGCGCGGTAATCAGGCCCTGCGCGGCTTCGCGTTCCGTCAGGGTCACCCGCTGGCCGTTGATGACCACTTCATGATCCCCCGCCCGCACCCGATTCCAGGCCACGCCCCAGGCGGCCAGTTCGCGGATCGCCTTGGGCGCGACATGGGCGAACATGCGCGCCACCCGTTGATCGCAGCCCCAGTCGGAACCACGCACGGTGTCCTCGAAATGCACGTCCTCGTTGTCACCCTCGCCCTTGAAACAATTCGCCAGGCTGGCCTGCATACCGCCCTGGGCGGCGACGGAATGCGAGCGCTTGGCCGGCACCAGAGAAAGGATGGAAGGCTCCAGCCCGCGCCGCTTCGCCGCCAGGGCGACCCGCTGGCCGGCAAGGCCGCCACCGATCACCAGCACGTCGGAGTGGATGATCTTCATGCCATTCCCCCCTTTGCCAAAGGGGGGTTAGGGGGGATTTGCGAAGGTGGCACGGAAGCTCGGGCGAGAAATCCCCCCCCGCCCCCCTTTGACAAAGGGGGGAGAAAAGACACCGCCGGCTGGTAGCGCTCTCCGGCATTCGGAGCGTGTTCCATCCCCAGCTTCATGTAAGCCGCCAGGGTGGCGAGGCCGAGCACCAGGAAGAACACCGTCAAGCCCCATTTCAGGCGTTTCAGCTTGCGCCGCGAAGCGACGGCATCCTTGAAGTCGCCCCATTTCACCGCCAGGCGATACAGGCCGATGCCGCCATGCAGTTCCACCAGGAACAGCAACACCAGATAGAGCGGCCACATGCGCCCGCTCCAGACCCGGTCGGCGGATTCATAGGGGCCGATCAGTTCCGGGTGGGTCAGCATCAGATAAAGATGCACCGGCGCCAGGAAGAACATGGCGAAGCCGGTGAGAACCTGGACGAACCAGAGGAAGGTGTCTTCATGGCGCATGGCGCGCATGTGCCGCATGTAGGCCATGTGTTGACGCCAGTGGGTGGGGAACTTGCGCAGCGCCAGCCAGGCATGGGTCACGAACAAGGCGAAAATCATCGCCACGAAGGCGGAAACCAGCCAGGGCAAGGGGTAGCCGAAGAAGAAATAGCCTTCGAAAAAGCGCGCCACGGTCCACATGGCATCGTTGCCCAGCAGAATGGATGAAACGAACAGCATGTGCAGCCACATGAACAGGCCAAGGACAAGGCCAGTGGCGCTCTGCAACAGATCGAGGCGCGCGGGCCAGGGATCTATGCGGGGAGGGAGGAAGGAATCGGGGCTATTCATGACATCGGTATCCGGAGGGAATGTTACCCCGCCCGATTCAGATTGCAGACGGTGTTCCGCGCGCCGCAACAAGCCCGGTTCAAAGACGCTGCATGGCCGCTTCGATCCAGGCTTCGGTTTCCGCCAGAACCTGAGCCGGTTTGCGCCCCTGGGTCGGAATGGCGGGGCCGATCACCACGGTGATGATGCCCGGCCGCTTGATGAAGGCATTCTTCGGCCAGCAACGACCGGCGTTGTGCGCCACCGGCACCACCGGCACGCCGCATTTGGCCGCCAGCCAGGCACCGCCGATCTGGTAATCACCTTTCTCGCCCACCCCCACACGCGTGCCTTCCGGGAACACCAGCACCCAGAAGCCGGTGTTGAGGCGCTCACGTCCCTGTGCTTCCAGTTGTTTCAAGGCCTCGCGCCCGGCGCCCCGGTCAATGGCGATAGGTGAAAACAGCGCCAGGCCCCAGCCGAAGAAGGGGATGCGCAACAGGTTCTTTTTCAAGACGAAAGACAGCGGCGGGAAGATTTGCTGGAAGGCGATGGTCTCCCAGGCGGACTGGTGCTTGGCCAGCACCACGGCCGGTTCTTGCGGCAGATTTTCCCGGCCTTCGACGCGGAAACGGATACCGACCACCCAGCCCGCCAGCCAGATCACCACCCGGCCCCAGAGCGTGATGAAGCGATAGCGCGGCAACGCCGGTACCGGGGCGGCAAGCAGGATCAGCAGGCTGAAGGGGATGGTCAGCACCGTTTTAATCAGGAAGAACAGGAGGGAGCGAATGAAGAGCATGTTGGTAGTGCCGGCGTTGACGGAGGAGTTAAAAGACGCCGGCAAGGATGCCGGCGCTACAGCAGGGTGAACGCATCCCGAACGCCAGGAATCAAGCCGCCTCAGCCAGGATCGCCTGCACGGCGTCGGCGAGATCTTCGTAGACCGGCGTGCCTTCCGGCATCTGGCCGCCTTCCAGGGTGCGCAGGCCCTTGCCGGTTTTCACCAGCATCGGCCGCGCGCCCACCTCCAGCGCCGCTTGCAGATCGCGCAGGGAATCGCCGATGGCCGGCACGCCACGCAGGTCACGCCGCACGCGCGCGGAAATTTCCTGGAACAGGCCCGGCTTGGGCTTGCGGCAGGTGCAGCGCGAATCCGCCGCATGTGGGCAGAAAAACACCGCGTCGATGCGCCCGCCGGCCTGAGCCACCAGCTTGTGCATCTTGGCGTGGATGGCGTTGAGCGTGGACATGTCGAACAGGCCGCGCCCGACCCCGGATTGATTCGACGCCACCACCACGCGATAACCCGCCTGGCACAGGCGCGCAATGGCCTCCAGGCTGCCAGGAATCGGCAACCACTCCTGCGGACTCTTGATGAACTGGTCGGAGTCGAAATTGATGACGCCGTCGCGGTCGAGGATGACGAGTTTCATGCGGCGGCCACCAGTTCATAGGAAAACTCGGGAATCCGTGCGCGCGCCGAGGCGTGTTCCAGGGTGATGGCGCAAACCTGTCCGGAGGCATCGAGGTCGAGCAACGTATCCTCGTCGAGATCGCGAGTGTCCGTGATGTCCGCGGGACGCAGCTCGATGTAGAGCGTGTCGGTATCGGTGAAATATTTGATCTTCATGGCTTGAATCTCCGATCAAAAAACGCGTTGTGCACTGTTTCGCCATCGGAAAGTAGCACAACTCTCAACCACTTCCCCTCTTGCTCTGGCACCTGTACCCACCTACGAATTCGGCCGTCCGTCTGGACATATTCATGGTCACGACAGTTCACCGCGCACTCGATCCATGACTCCTGGATCGAGTCACGATCAGCTCGTTGGCGTGTGGAGAGAAAATATTGTGTGTATTTCAATTTTCGGCAATCACGCCGCCAACCGCGACAAATCCGCCACCCGGTTCATCGCCCGGTGCAGGCGCGCCAGCAGGCCAAGGCGGTTGTTTCTCAAATTGACGTCTTCCACATTCACCATCACGCCATCGAAGAAATCATCGACCGGGGCTTTCAGGGCGGCCAGGGATTTCAGGGAAGCGGCGTAATCCCCCGAATCGAAGGCTGCGTCAGCGACCGGCTCGACTTCGGCCAGGGCGGCATTGAGCGCGATCTCCGCCGCTTCCTGGAGCAGGTAGGGGTTGGTCACCGGCTCCACCGTGCCTTCGACCTTCTTCAGGATGTTGCCCACCCGCTTGTTGGCGGCGGCCAGGCTCTCGGCTTCGGGCAGTGCGGCGAATTCGCGCACGGCGGCGAGGCGCTTGGGGATGTCGCCCAGGCGTTGCGGGCGCTGCGACACCACCGCGTCCACTTCCTGCGCCGTGTAGCCCTGCTCCCGAAGCAAGCCGGAGAGCCGCTCGAACATGAAGGCGCCGACCTGAACGGCCACCGCTTCCGGAAATCCGCGTACGCCGGCCGCCACGGCCAGCAAGGCGTCCAAATGCAGCGGCAGATCGCGTTCCATCAGGATGCGGATGACGCCGAGCGCATGGCGGCGCAGCGCGAACGGGTCCTTGTCCCCGGTCGGCACCTGGCCGATGCCGAACAAGCCGACCAGGGTTTCCAGTTTGTCGGCCAGGGCGACGCACAGGCCGACCTCGTTGCGCGGCAGTTCATCGCCGGCGAAACGCGGCTTGTAGTGATCCTCGATGGCATCGGCCACCTCGCTGGAGAGGCCGTCATTGAGCGCGTAATAACGCCCCATGATGCCCTGCAACTCGGGGAATTCGCCGACCATGTCGGTGAGCAGGTCGGTCTTGGCCAGCGATGCCGCCAGGGTGGCATGAGCCTCCAGATCCTTGCCGCCCCGCAGCGAGGCGATGGCGGCGGCGATCAGTTGCACCTTCTGGCTGCGCGCGCCCTGGCTGCCCAGCTTGTTGTGATAGACCACCTTGTCCAGCGCCTCGACGCGGGACGCGAGCGTCTTCTTGCGATCCTGGTCGTAAAAGAACTTGGCGTCGGCCAGGCGCGGGCGCACCACCCGCTCGTTGCCACCGATCACCTGGGACGGGTCGGCCGGGCTGATGTTGGAGACGATCAGGAACTGGTTGGTGAGCTTTCCGGCGGCATCCAGCAGCGGGAAATACTTCTGGTTGGCCTTCATGGTGAGAATCAGGCATTCCTGCGGCACGTCCAGATATTCCGCCTCGAACTGGCACAGCAGCACGTTGGGACGCTCGACCAGGGCGGTGACTTCGTCCAGCAGAGCGTCGTCCTCGATCGGCTTGCCTCCGGCCTTCTCCGCTGCCGCCTGCAACTGGCGCGCGATCTCGGCACGGCGCTCGGTGAAGCTGGCGATGACCGCGCCCTCTTCTTGCATCTGCACGGCATAGCTGTCGGCGTCCTTGATCGACACCGGATCGACGGCGGCCTCGAAGCGGTGGCCCCGGGTTTCGCGCCCGGCGTTGAGGCCGAGGGTGGAAATCGCGACGACTTCGTCGCCATGCAGGGCCACCAGGCCATGCGCGGGACGCACGAAGTTGACCGAGGTCCAGCCGTCCGCCAACTGGTAGGTCATGACCTTGGGGATGGGCAGTTTGGCCAGCGCCTCGTCCAGGGCCTTCTGCAGGCCGTCGGCGAGCGGCGCGCCGCTGGCGATGCTGTCATGGAACAAGGCCTCGGTCTTGCCGTCAGGCATTCGCCTGAGTTGCGCCACGGCCGAAGCATCCAGCCCCATCGCACCCAGCCTTTTCAGCAGTGCCGGCGTGGCCTGACCATCGGCCGTGAGCGCCACGCCGACCGGCATGAGTTTGTGCGACACCGGCTTGTCGGCGGCCCGCGCCACGACATTGGTGACGTGCGCGGCGAGACGGCGCGGCGAGGCATAGGGAGTGACAACGCTGTCGGCGCCGGCCAAGCCCTGCGCCTTGAGGCTATCGGCCAGGGTAGTGGCGAAGGCGTCGCCCAGTTTCTTCAATGCCTTGGGCGGCAGTTCTTCCACGAACAGCTCAACGAGCAGGGAATTTGATGTGGTCATTTTTTTGCGTGTGACTGAATGATTCTGGACTGGACGACATCATCGAGGATGCCACGGCAGAACCGGTTGATATTGACGAAGCGGATACGGGAGCCAAAACCGACAAAACCAAGCACCAACGCCAGCTTGCCGAATACTTCATCAGCGAAAGACGAAGCCATCAAGTCCACACCGGTGAAATCAATCTCCAGGACGTCATTGGGCGCGGCTGCCAGGAGATTTTCAATCTTGTTGCGTATTTTCAATCCAGTGAGCCGATTGCCGAATCCCACCGCTTCGTCGGCCAATTTCATGCGCATCACACCAACGGCTGTATCTTTTCCGTAAAGTGCATCGTTGAAGGGATATGCCGGCACATCACCCCACAAAGCCCGCTCGATTTCTATCGGTACAGCGGTATTGAGTTGGATGTCCACAAACGTTCCAGGAAATGGGGGGAAGTCACCTTTTATATCAAGGCGGTCGTTCTTCCACTCCACCCGGCCTTTCAGGGAATGAATCGACAGCCGCCCGCCCTGGTGGATTTTGACGATCTGCAAGGTACCGGTCAGCCCTTTCCCCTGGCCGAAATCGGGGCGGGAGGTAATGCCTTCCTTGAGGGCATGGGCAATGGCATCTTCGTCCATTACTTGTGATGGAAAGGCTTCACGTATGGCGGTCGGTATGCCGACCCCCCCATCCGCAACCACAATCGCCATATGTTGTGTATTTGGGTGGACCACAACCTGCATCCAGCCGTGATCGACACCGGCGTGGACCAATACATTGCCCGCCACTTCATTCAATGCCCACTCGAATGACTGCAACACACCCTGCGCATAGGTGGCGCGTTCCAATATTTGATGAATCTGGCTGTTGATCAGCTCGTTCAGACTGGCGTCATCGGAAAAACGATGCAATGCATTGGGTTTGTCTGTTATCGGGTGCCCCGCATCAGGGCACAGGCATGCCGCGTAATTTGAGTCCACGATGTAATTGCGGCATAAATCGTCATTGGGCAACATGACATCAAAATCCACGGCAGACAATTGCCTATATCGCTCAGCCAATACGATTAACGGCACAAAACCATTCGGGAAAGCCAGTTTCAGGTTGGAAAAATCCAGTCGAATATCCCGATACCCTTGTTTCTCCACCAAATTGAACAGGATGGATTGCACCTTCTGGAATGCCTGCCAATCAAAGCGATCCCAATTGATGGCAATTTCGTTACTTGCGTTCATGCCGCCTTCTTTTCGATCTGTGCCAGCACTTCCTCGGCCCAGGGCTTGGGCGCCATCGGGAAGCCGAGGCGGGCGCGGGATTCCAGATAGCTCTGCGCGACGCTGCGCGCCAGGTTGCGGATGCGGCCGATATAGGCGGCGCGTTCGGTCACCGAGATGGCGCCGCGCGCGTCGAGCAGGTTGAAGGTGTGGGCGGCTTTCAGCACCTGTTCATAGCCCGGCAGGGCCAGTTGGCTTTCCATCAGGTGTTTCGCCTGTTTCTCGTGGGCGTTGAAGGCGGTGAGCAGGAATTCGACGTCGCTGTGCTCGAAGTTGTAAGTGGACTGCTCCACCTCGTTCTGGTGGAACACGTCGCCGTAGCTGACGCCGGGCGAATATTCCAGATCGAACACGTTGTCCACGCCTTGCAGATACATGGCCAGGCGCTCCAGGCCGTAAGTGATTTCGCCGGTGATCGGCTTGCAGTTGATGCCGCCGACCTGCTGGAAATAGGTGAACTGGGTGACTTCCATGCCGTTCAGCCAGACCTCCCAACCCAGGCCCCAGGCGCCGAGAGTGGGGTTTTCCCAGTCGTCCTCGACGAAGCGGATGTCGTTCTGCTTCAGGTCGAAGCCGAGGGCTTCGAGGGAGCCGAGATACAGCTCCAGGATGTTTTCCGGGGCGGGTTTGAGCACCACCTGGAACTGGTAGTAATGCTGCAAACGGTTGGGGTTCTCGCCGAAGCGGCCGTCCTTGGGCCGGCGCGAAGGCTGCACATAGGCGGCTTTCCAGGGTTCCGGGCCGAGCGAGCGCAGGAAAGTAGCGGTATGGCTGGTGCCGGCGCCGACTTCGAGGTCGTAGGGTTGCAGCAGGGTGCAGCCCTGTTCCCCCCAGAAACGCTGGAGGGTGAGGATGATGTCCTGGAAAGCGGGCATGTTGGTGTAGCCGTTGCGAAAAGGGGGGCGATTTTACCCGTGATTGCTTCCCCAGCGCCCGGCCCGTCGCCTGTCGGGAATTTGCCGATACAGACAAGGATTCAGCGGCGGCCCGAATTAGCGTAGTCAGCGTAGGTCAGGTTAGCCGACGTTTTTTTGTAGGCGTAACCCGACTTGCGGCGGTGGATTGTCCGGTTACGCCGCACTCTTAAGAAACTCCACGCAACCTGTTGATTTCGTAGGGTGGATAAGCGATAGCGCATCCACCAATGGCAGCGGTGATGGTGGATGCGCTATCGCTTATCCACCCTACGGG
>JAUXXW010000080.1 GCA_030684775.1 Pseudomonadota bacterium | reverse complement strand
GTCGTCGGGCAAGAAATCGCGCCTGAAGAGATTGAAAAGAAACGCTACCGACTCAACGCCCTGCGCGATGGGCTGATGGAGCCCTTCGAGGACTGGTCAACCCATGGTGTCGAGATGGTGCGCCTGCGTCGTGCCCATTTCAGCCCGGCAGGAGATACCGCAATCGGCTTTCAGGTCGAGGCTTCACCCGACCAAGGTCATGATGACGCAATCCGAATTGCCCTCGATTCTCTCAACGTCGAGCACTCCTTCGAGGCGGAATACAACATGGATGGGGCCAGTGTCATCGTGTACACCGGCAAGAGTGCCAAGGGTAAAACCCATCACTTCAGTTTCAATCTGTACGCCTCGGGTTCCTCCACGATCAAGAACCTGTCAGCGCGCAATCAGGTCATCGCCAATGCGGTGTTGCGCGCCTTGAATGTGATCGATTCCGATGAAGCGCCCGTTGAAGCTGAAGAACCTGCTGACGATGAGGTTTTCGCGTGAGCCAGACGCAGGTCGATGCAACGGCCCTGTTTTGCCGCCTGCTGGAACGCGCCAAACCAGAGATCAACGGTCAGGCTCTGCGACTAGGCGCTGACGCGGTCGCTGCTAAGCTCTTGCTGCATGAACGAGTGCTGGTGCATGGCGCGCTGCTGGATTGGGTCACCTGCCCGGAATGTGGTGTTCAGACCGCACGCGTCGTGCAAGACAAATCGAAAGAAACGATTGCGCTTCTTTGCCCGGAATGCGGTGACGTTGAGGGACCACGCCCTCTGCGAGAAACCTACAAGGTTGCCCTGCAGAAGTTCGTTGTCAGCCTGCTGAATGGTCTCGGCTTCTCGCTCAACGGCATGAAACCGATCGTTCCCGACCTGATCTGGCGACTGGGCACAACCGAGGCAAAACGCGGCAAAGCCGTGACCTGGTATTTCGCGCGTCGCTTGCTTCGGCCAGAGGTCGCGAGCCGCTTACGGGAACAGATCAACCTCGATCAATCCGCACAATCTTGCGTCATCCTGACCAGCAGCGAGACGCCGCTGCCGGCCGGATCAGCCCTGACTGAATTTGACGTCCGCCCCTTGTTCACCGTGGGTCGTGTTGGTCAGAACACCTTCGAGTTTTTCCAGAATCGGCAGGCGGATCCAGGCCCGCAAATCCTGGATGAGGCAGTTCCGGGCACCACGCTCCGTTACGTCAGGGACCAGGGCAAGGTGTTCATCGAGGGGGCTGAATATCTGCTAGATCCCACCCAGAAAAACATCCTGGTTGCATTGATCGACGATCACGACCACGAGATGGGAAACGATGCGATCAAGACGTCTTGTGGCTCGCAAGCCCAACGTTTTTCACCCAGCAAGGCCTTCGACAAGAACGAGGCCACGCAGCGTGTCTATCGCACCTTCGTCATCTTCCAGCGCGGCGATGAGCGCTACCGGTTGATCATTCCCGAGAACGACCACGACTGGCTGCGCTGACACACCGTTCGAGCAACATTTCCCCCGAAAAACCCGACTCCGGCCCACAACCAGTCGGGTTTTTTGCATTTTGACGGCACCGTTTCAGTTTGGGGAACGATGCGGGGGAATCTGGGGAACGGTCTGGGGAATCCCCTTCGATGAAATGGCCCCATCGCCTGGCAGTGCTGATTCAAGCCCTGCCAGCCGGTGACAACCCATCATCGAAGGAGATGTAAATGACCCCAGAGCAGTTGAACGCACAGCATCTGACCCAGCGTGATTTGGCAAGACGCTGGAACAAGGCAGTCGGCACCATCGAACGCTATCGGGCCGACGGCAAGGGACCCCGCTTTCTCAAAATCGGCGGCAAGTGCCTCTACCGACTCGAAGACGTCGTGGAGTACGAGAACAACTGTCTGTACGACAGCCCGTTCGCCAAGGCCCGTCAGGGGGGCGCGGCATGAACCTACCCACCCTGATCCCCGACCTCACGGTCAGCCAATTCTCCGAACTGACCCCGGCGCAATTGCAGGAAGGCTTCGTTTCCCTGCAAGCGCTTCAGACCGCCGTGAAGCAAGCCCTCGATCGCATGAACGCCGCGCTGGAAATGCGCTACGGCGAACGTGCCCACCAGGCGCGAATGGCCGCCGACAAGGATTTCGGTGTCGTCCATCTGGACGACGACGGTGTTCGCATCACGGTCGACACCCCGAAGCGCGTGTCTTGGAACCAGGCCCTGCTCACTGAAACCGCGCACCGCATCGCCGCCTCCGGGGAGCGCGTCGAGGACTACCTCGACATTGAGTTCTCCATTCCCGACGCACGTTTCACCAACTGGCCCCCGGTCCTGCGCGAGCAGTTCGCGGCCGCCCGCACCGTCAAGCCCGGCAAGACCAGTTTCCGCCTGGCCCTCTCCAATCCAGACCTCTCCCAGGAGTAAACACCATGAGCCAGACATTGAATTTCACGCTTCAACCTCGTCTCGACCAACCCCTGCCGCGTGCCGACATCACCCGACTCTTCCTCGCCTTCGGGGAAACCGCCGAGCGCGTTCTGGACCAGCGCTCCGGCACCTATCTCGGGCAGACGCTGCGCGCTATCGAAGCCAGTACCGATCTGGACCTCTCCGAACTCATCACCCTCGTCGACAACGCCCTCGACGGCACTGAAGGCCTGACCAGCCATGAGATCGCCAAAGAAATCGCTTGGCATCCGTCTCGGGTCGATGCACGCCTGGCATCGATCGGCCTGCAGTACCGGCACGCGGAGGGTCAGTGGCGCGCAACCCAGTTCGGCAAGCCCCTGGTCATCGATCAGGAAGCACAGGGCCCGCGCTGGAACCCCGCCATCCTCAGCTTCTTCACGGAGGTGGTGTGATGGCCCTCCCGATCATCAGCGCCGAACAGCGCCTGGCCGAGAAGCGCGGCGTCAAGCTTGCACTCCTGGGCAAGGCTGGAATTGGGAAAACCACCCAGCTCAAGACCCTGCCGGAAACCTCCACCCTATTTGTCGACTGCGAGAGCGGCGACCTCTCGGTGCAGGACTGGCGCGGCGACACGATGCGGCCCAAGACCTGGCCGGAGTTCCGCGACCTGGTGGTGTTCCTGGCCGGACCCAATCCAGCTCTGGGAGCCGAGCAGCCGTTTTCTCAAGCCCACTTCAACCACGTCTGCGAGAAGTACGGCGACCCAGCGCAACTCGACCGCTACGACACCTACTTCGTCGACTCCATCACGGTGCTCTCCCGTCTGGCGTTGACCTGGGCGCGGGTGCAGCCAGCCGCCTTTTCAGAACGCACCGGCAAGCCGGACAGCCGGGGCGCCTATGGCTTGTTGGGTCAGGAAATGATCACCGCGCTGACCCACCTGCAGCACGCCCGGGGCAAGAACGTGGTGTTCGTCGCCATCCTCGATGAGCGCATTGATGACTTCAACAGGAAGGTTTTCGTGGCCCAGATCGAGGGCAGCAAGACCGCGCTGGAACTGCCCGGCATCGTCGATCAGGTCGTCACGTTCACTGAACTCAAGACCGAGGACGGCACTTCTTACCGCGCCTTCGTCTGCCAAACCGTCAATCCCTGGGGTTTCCCCGCCAAGGACCGCTCCGGCCACCTCGACGTGGTCGAGGAGCCTGACCTGCTGAAACTGATCCGCAAGTGCGCCGGCCAAGTCGCCGTCACCGCCGCCGCCATCCATCAATAAGAGGACACCATCATGAGCAACTGGAACGATTTCAACGACGCCGAACAGCAACCTTCCTTCGACCTGATCCCCAAGGGCACCGTGGTCAAGCTGCGCATGACCATCAAGCCGGGCGGCCACGACAACGCCGAACAAGGCTGGACCGGCGGCTACGCTACTGAGAGTTTCGACACCGGCAGCGTCTATCTCGCCTGCGAGTTCGTGGTGCTGGAAGGCGAATACGCCAAGCGCAAGCTCTGGTCCAACGTCGGCCTCCACTCGGCCAAGGGCCCGGCCTGGGGCAACATGGGCCGCAGCTTCATTCGCGCCGTCCTCAACTCCGCACGCGGCGTTCATCCCCAGGACAACTCGCCCCAGGCGGCAGCCGCCCGGCGTATCCGTGATTTCAACGACCTGGACGGCATCGAGTTCGTCGCCAAGGTGGACGTCGAGAAGGACACCAAGGGCGAGAACAAGAACGTCATCAAGCAGGCCATCGAGCCAGATCACCGCGACTACGCAGCCGCGATGGGACGACCGAGCTACGCACCGTCGCCAGCGCCAGCGCCAGCGGTCACGCACGCACCGGCAATGCCAACTCAACCGCCTGCCCAGCCTCCGCAGCGAGCGCAGGCCCCGGTCACCAAGCCCGCCTGGGCGCAGTGATGGGGAGGACCAATGCCATGTTGGATATGCAATCGCCCCGCGCGTGGCTTCGGCCACCTGGATACCCGGTTCAAGCCCGGCGATATCCGGTCCGCGCCGCTCGACTGGGTCTTCTGTTCGCGACGGTGTCAGGACGCCTTCCATGCCCTTTACGGGTTCTGGAAAAACAAGGCACCCGCGCGGGAGGAGACCTTCATGGTTGATCCGACCGCAATGGAAACAACGGCGCTGAAAGCCTGCTTGCGTCCCTTCGGGGAAGCGGCCGGCGAGATCGGCTTCGACAAACCCCTGGGCCACTACAGCGAAGCCGAGGCCTTGGCCGTGGTCAACGCCATCGTCACCACCTACCAGGAAGTGATGGCCAAGGCCCAGGCGCGCGTCAACGCGAGTGGTCCGTTCGCCGACCTGGCAGAAGACCTGCCGTGGGAGAAGTGATGCTGGATTTCAATTCCACTTCCTCCCTCTCCGGGCAGATCACCACCCTGGTCGACACCGGCATGCAGGCGAAGGCGCGGCAGCAGGAACGCCGCGCCTACCTCGGGGCCTCGCGCTTAGGCGTCACCTGCGAGCGCGCCCTGCAGTTCGAGTACGCCGCAGCCCCCGTGGATCCGGGCAAGGACTTTCCCGGGCGCATCCTGCGCATCTTCCAACGCGGCCACGACAACGAGGCGCAGATGGTGGCCTGGCTGCGCCTGGCCGGATTCGATCTGCGCACCCAGGGCAAAGATGGCGAGCAGTTCGGCTTCAGCCTGCTCGATGGCCGGCTCCAGGGGCATATCGACGGTGTCATCGTCGGTGGCCCGGAAGGGTTCGCCTACCCGGCGCTTTGGGAGAACAAGTGCCTGGGAGCGAAGTCGTGGCGAGATTTGGAGAAGAAGCATCTCGCCGTCTCCAAGCCCGTCTACGCCGCCCAGGTCGCGCTCTATCAGGTCTATCTCGGACTGCACGAACACCCGGCGCTGTTCACCGCGATCAACGCGGACACGATGGAGATCTACGCCGAGCTTGTGCCCTTCGATGCGGCGCTGGCCCAGCGCATGTCGGACCGCGCAGTGAAAGTGATCACTGCCACCGATGCCGGCGACCAACTCTCCCGCATGACCACCGATCCGGCCCACGTCGAATGCCGCATGTGCGCCTGGTCCGACCGTTGTTGGAGAAACCCATGAAAACCAAACCTGCTCCAAAAATCCGCAGAACTGCGGATGGCCAGACCGAGGTGTGGGCGCCCCAGCCCCCACGTATCAGCATGTCCACTGTGCAGCGTCTATTGCTGCGCCATGTGGCCCAGGTCAGCCCGGAAACCAAGCTGTGGGTAGCGATGATCGCCCAAGCCATGGGAGATGCCATCAGCAGCGACGACAACCATCGTCTCCGTGCCCGCCGTTTCCTGATCTACGGCAAAAGGCTCGCTTTCTGGTGCGAACTGATCGGCCTCGACCTTGGCTTCGTGCGCGAGGTGGCGATCAAGGCTGGCTATCTGGTCCATGAAGACGCGCTCTGGAAGCCGTTGAAACCCACCAAGACCCATACCAACAAACGCGGCGCACCTCGCGACCGGAACATGACGGAGGCCACAAATGCTGGACTTTAACGATGTACCTCCGCAAGAAGTCGAACCCGTTCACGCCGTCGATCATGCCGAGCGCGACGCCATTCATGCCGAACTCATCGCCCGACTGGAGTCCGTGCTGCGCATGCTGTTTCCCGCCGGCAAGGTGAGCCGTGACAAGTTCTTCATCGGTGATGTGCTGGGCAGTCCGGGACGCAGCCTGGAAGTGGTGCTCACCGGCGAGAAGGCTGGACTCTGGACCGACCGGGCCTCGGGTGAAGGTGGTGATGAATTCGATCTCATCGCGCTCCACCATGGTTTCGCCGCGCGCACGGATTTCCCCAAGGTGATAGGCATAACGCGTGACCTGCTCGGGCGCACACCAGTCGAGTCGGTGCGCAAATCCCGCAAACAGGCGCCGGTAGATGACTTGGGTCCGGCGACAGCCAAGTGGGATTACCAGGACACAGACGGCAATCTGATCGCGGTCGTTTATCGCTACGACCCGCCCGGCGGCAAGAAGGAGTTCCGGCCGTGGGACGCCAAGCGGCGCAAGATGGCCCCGCCCGAGCCGCGTCCGCTCTACAACCAGCCGGGCCTCGCCACCACCGACAGCGTGGTGCTGGTGGAAGGCGAGAAATGTGCGCAGGCGCTGATCGATGTCGGCATCTGCGCCACCACCGCCATGCACGGCGCGAATGCTCCGGTGGAGAAGACCGACTGGTCTCCACTCGCGGGCAAGTCAGTGCTGATCTGGCCAGACAAGGACAAACCCGGCTGGGCTTACACCGAGGCGGCCTCGCAAGCCATCCTGGCGGCAGGGGCGACGTCCTGCAACATCCTGTTTCCGCCAGACGACAAACCAGAAGGCTGGGATGCGGCGGATGCTCTCGCTGAAGGCTTCGAGGTATCCGCGTTTCTGTCCACCGGACCCAGCATGACCGTCCATGCCATGGAAGACCTGAACCCCTACAGTTCGGATCCCCATCCTGCCGACGAGCAGACCGTGTGGGGCACCGACGATGCTCTGGCACTCAGTTTCACCCGCCGTTATCACCGGGACTGGCGCTACATCGCAGCTTGGGGCAAATGGCTGATGTGGGATGGTCAGCGCTGGCGATCCGAGGAAACGCTGGCCGCCTCCCATCTCATCCGTCAGGTGTGTCGCCAGGCCTCGGTCCAGGCGGACAACCCCAAGATTGCGGCCAAACTCGCAGGAGCCAGCACCGTCGGCGGCGTGGAACGCCTGGCCAAATCCGACCGCAAGCACGCCGCCACAGCCGACGAGTGGGATGCAAACATCTGGTTGCTCAACACCCCGGGTGGGGTGGTGGATCTGCGCACCGGTCGGATGCGTCCGCATGAGCGTGCTGACCGGATGACGAAGATCGCCACAGCGACTCCCCGCGGGTCATGCCCACGCTGGCTGGCATTCCTGTCGGATGTCACTGGTGGCGACAGCGATCTGCAATCCTACTGTAAGCGTCCAGCCCTCCCCTCTAGCCGACCGCCATCAAGTCAGGGTTTGTGTTCGCGCCGCAGCGGCAGCAGTTCGTCGATTCGGCTATTCGGCCAGGCCGGCAGTTTCTCCAGCGTCTCGCGCAACCAGGCGGCGGGGTCGAGACCGTTGAGGCGGGCGGTGGCGATCAGGCTTTGAATGGCCGCCGCGCGCTTGCCCGCGCGCTCGGAGCCTGCGAACAGCCAGTTCTTCTTGCCGATGGCGATGGGCCGGATCGCGTTCTCGACCGGGTTGTTGTCGATGGGCAGGTGCCCCGAGTCCGCATAGCGGATGAACGCCGCCCAGCGTTTCAGGCTGTAGTCGATCGCCTTTGCCGTGCCGCTGCCATCGGCCACACCCTTGCGGGTGGCCAACAACCAGGCGAACAACGCATCCAGCACCGGCCGGGCTTCGCGTTGCCGTAGCGCCTGCCGCTGGAGGATGTCCAGATCCCGCCCCGCCTGCTCGATGGCATAGAGCTTCCCGATGCGCACCAAGGCTTCCTGGGCAATCGGGCTCTGGTTCGCCTTGTACAGGTCGAAGAACTTGCGCCGCGCGTGCGCCAGGCACGCCAGTTCCGTGATGCCCGACTTGAACAGCGCCTTGTAGCCGGCATAGTCGTCCACCATCAAATGGCCGCGCCATCCTTCCAGGAAGGCGCCGGCATGGCTGCCCGCACGGCTCGCCTGGTAGTCGAACACCACGATCGGCGGCCCCGCCGCCAGGCGGTTGCTGTGATAGGCCCAGAGATACGCCCGGCGGGTCTTCCCGGCGCCGGGGTCGAGCTGCGCCACCGGCGTCTCGTCGGCATGCAGCACCGGGGATTGCTTGAGCAGTTCCGCCATTCGTTCCGCCAGCGGCGTCAGCGCCACGCCCACCCGGCCGACCCATTCCGCCAGGGTGGAGCGCGACAGGGGAACCTCCTGGCGCGCGGCGATCTGTTCGATTCGGTACAGGGGCAGGTGGTCGGCGTATTTGCCGATCGTCACCCAGGCCAGCAGTCCCGGCGCCGCCAGGCCACCGTCGATGATCGCGGCCGGAACCGGGGCGGCGGTGATGGTCTCGCAGTCGCGGCAGGCGTATTGCGGGCGGATGTGGCGATGCACGAAGAAGCGGGCGGGCTCGACGTCGAGTTGTTCGCTGATGTCTTCGCCGATCTTCACCAGATTCTGGCCGCATTGGCCGCAGGTGCAGGATTCGGGCTCGTGCCGGTGTTCGATGCGCGGCAGGTGTTCCGGCAGGGCCTGGCGGCCGGCGCGCGGGCGCTTGGGGGTGGGGGCCGTGGCTGCGGGAGCGGCTTGTTCGACTTCCTGCTCGCAGGCGGCGAGGTCGGCTTCCACCGTTTCCTGGAACAGGTCGCGCTGTTCCGCGGAGAGCGCTTCGCTCTTGGCACCGAAACGGATGCGGCGCAGGTGGGCGAGTTCCAGGGTCAAGGCCTGAATCTTGGCTTCGGCGTGCTTGAGGGTGGCATCGCGCGCGACCAGCACGGCATTCAATCTGAGGGTTTCGGCGGCTTGCTGTTGCAGCCGATCGAGCAGAGCCTGAACCGAGTTTCCGTCCCCCTCCGGGAGGCCACCAGGGGCTTCTTTGAGAACCAGTTCAGGGCTCGAATTCATGCCTGGATTTTACCCCGGCAATTCCGCCGCAACCCGCCTGGATACTGGGTTCGCGCGGTTTCTTTCGGGTAGGTTCGCCCTACCCGAATGGGCAGTGTGCTAGACCTGCCAATGGGCCGGCGCCGGCGCGTCCAGGCGTTGCCAATCCACCCCGGTGATCAGCCATTGCCACTGCGTGGCCGTCAGGGTGCACACCGAGCTGTCAGCGTTGGGCCAAACGAAGTGGCCGCGATGCAGGCGCCGCTGGCACAGCCAGACGCCGGTGCCATCCCAGATGAGCAGCTTGATCCGGTTCTGGCGGCGGTTGCGGAAGGCGTAGGCGCTGCCGTCGCAGGGCGAACGCCCCAAAGTGTTCTGAATTCGCTGCGAGAGCCCGTCGATACCGGCGCGCATGTCGATGGGTTCGACCACCAGCCAGACCTGAGTCGCTGTCGGCATCATGGCAGCCGCCTCAACAAATCGGCCAGTGCGGGGACGTCCCCTGCCGGCAGTTCGATGCGCCAGCCGCCCGGGCTGTGGAGCCGGATGACGTTGCCCGTCGGGGACGTACCGACGTTGACCGGGACCAGGGTCAGCGTGGCCTTCCCCGCCGCGATGGCTTCCTTCTCCCTGCGATGCCAGCGATAAAACGCCCGCTCGCCCAATCCGTGCCGCGCACAGTACGCTCGTTGCGTCAGGTCGCTTTGATGCCATGCCGCGAGGTGCCCTCGCCAAAATTCCGCCCCATGCCGCTTCGCCATCTCCAGTGCCTCCTGAAAAAGGCACTCAGATTGCTCAGGCTCACGCAGTCAGTACAGATGGGACGGCTGGACGCTTACA
>JAUXXW010000079.1 GCA_030684775.1 Pseudomonadota bacterium | reverse complement strand
GGGGCGCAACACCATCAAGATGGCGCATTAATCTAAATCCAGCCGTTGAAGCGTAGGTTGGGCAAAGCGCAGCGTGCCCAACAGATAACCGGTGCATGTTGGGCACGCTGCGCTTTGCCCAACCTACGTCTACTCACCCAGTGGGTGACACCTTCTCGAAATCCCGGGAACCGCCGCATTCAGCCTCTTTTCATCCCGGCAACGGCTGTTTCCAGGATCAATCCTCGCGGCGAAACTCTCCCTCGATGACATCCGGCTCGACCGGCCTGGTCTGCCTGGCGCTGGGCGGCGGCATGTGGGCGGGCGCGCGCGTGGTCGGCCAGAGCAACAACAGCAGGGCGAGCAGGTCGGAGCCGGCGCCGGGCAGGATCAGGAGGACGCCGGCCAGGAGGCGGCGGCCGCTGGCCCAGACTTCACCGAATGGCGCTTCGCCGCGCGCCATCGCCTGCTTCAGGCGCGTCGGCAGGTCGCTGTGTTGGGCACGAATCAGGGTCGCCCCGATCCAGATGGCCGAGATCAGCCAGACCAGGGTCCAGCCCCAGCCTATCTTTTGCGCGATCTGGTAAATCCCCACTATTTCCAGGGCCGGAATGGCGACAGCTATAATCAGCGCCAGCCATGCACCTCCCCCCGTAACTCGCATACTCATAACTTATCCTCGTGTCTTCGCCGCCGGCACTCCGCCTAGTCCTTACCACCCTGCCCGATGCCGAAATTGCCGGCCGTCTGGCGCATGAGATGGTGGAAGCGAAGCTGGCGGCCTGCGTCAATGTGTTGTCGCCCTGCCGTTCGATCTACCGCTGGCAGGATAGCAGCGACCCCGGTGATCGACTTGGGAGCGTGCAAGAAGATGGGGAGATTCCCCTGATCATCAAGACCACAGCAGAACGCTACCCCGCGCTGGAAACCTTTCTGCGCGAGAACCATCCTTATCAGATACCAGAAATCATCGCCATCGACGTGAACGATGGCTTGCCCGATTATCTCCGCTGGGCCGCCGCGGCGACCCAACCCTGAACCGGAGTTCCACATGCGTTTCCCCATCGGCTTCCTCACCGCCCTCTTTTGTATTTTTTCGTTTCACGCCCACGCCGAGGAGGATCTGCTGGAGCCGGAAAAGGCCTTTGTCTATTCCGCGCGCCAGGTGGACTCGGCCAGCGCGGAGGTGAGCTTCCAGATCGCCAAGGGCTATTACCTGTACAAAAACAAACTCAAGTTCAGCGCCGATTCGGGTGTGAAACTGGGAACTCCGGCACTGCCCGCCGGCAAGATCAAGCAGGATGAATATTTCGGGCGCGTCGAAACCTATCGCGGTGACGTGCGTTTCCGGATTCCCGTGGTTTTCCCTGGCGGCACGCCCAAACCGTTCAACCTGAATGCCGAATTCCAGGGCTGCGCGGATGTCGGTGTCTGCTATCCACCGCAGGAGGGCGTGGCGGCCATCAAACCGGCCGCGCCAGAGCAAGCTCCAGCCTCGTCGCTGCGGCAGCAGAGCTCGGCCGCGCTCGACCGGCTGAAAGCGATGGCGGGGAGTTTGATGGGGGAAGACGAGCCGGAATTCCTGCCCGCCGAGGAGGCCTTCAAGATGGACTTGAAGGCGCGCGCCGACGGTAGCCTGGAAGCGCATTACCGCATTGCCAAGGGCTATTACCTGTATCGCGACAAGCTGACGTACAAGCTGACGCAGCCTGCCGGGGCGACCGTGGCGGGCGTGGATCTGCCGCCTTCCGAGGTCAAGAACGACCCCAATTTCGGCAAGATGCGCATCTACCATCAGTCTTTCACCGCCGTGGTGAAACTGGCCGGTCTGCCGGCGGGCACCAGCAAGCTGAAGCTGACCGCCGGTTTCCAGGGGTGCAGCGACCAGGGCATCTGCTACCCGCCGCAGGAGCAGGACTTCAGCCTGTCCGTGAAATTGGCCGCGTCGGTGCCCGTAAAGGCTGCCCTGTCCGCGCCCGCCGCCGAGGTCACGGCGGCTGAGGAAGGTACACCGGCGCCTGCCTCTGAACCCGCCCTGTCGGCGTCGGATGCCGAAACACCCGTCACCGCGCCGCTCATTCCCGTCGCGGGCGCGCCCGAAAAAGACACCTCCGACGCGGGCAGGATCACCGCCCTCCTCGAAGGCGGCAATTACTGGGTGGTGGTGGCCAGCTTCTTCGGTTTCGGCCTGCTGCTTTCATTCACCCCCTGCGTGTTCCCGATGATTCCCATCCTCTCCGGCATCATCGTCGGCCAGGGCGCGGGCATCACCAAGCGCAAGGGCTTCATGCTGTCGCTGGCCTATGTGCTCGGCATGGCCTTCACCTACGCCCTGGCCGGTGTGGCGGCGGGACTTTCCGGCACCCTGATTTCCAACGCCCTGCAGAATCCCTGGGCGCTGGGCATGGGCGCGGCCATCTTCGTGGCGCTGGCCATGTCCATGTTCGGTTTCTATGAACTGCAACTTCCCAGCTTCTTGCAGAGCCGCTTCACCGAGGCCAGCAACCGCGTCAAGGGCGGCCGGTTTGCCAGCGTGTTCCTGATGGGCGTGATCTCCGCGCTGATCGTCGGCCCTTGCGTCGCGGCACCCTTGGCCGGCGCGCTGCTCTATATCAGCCAGACCGGCGATGTGGTGCTGGGCGCGATTTCCCTGTTCTTCCTGGCCATGGGTATGGGCGTGCCGCTACTGCTGGTCGGTCTGTCGGCCGGCGCCCTGCTGCCACGCGCGGGGGGCTGGATGGAATCGGTGAAGAAATTCTTCGGCGTCTCCCTGCTGGCGGTGGCGATCTGGCTGATCTCGCCGGTGCTGTCGGAAGTCGTGCATATGCTGATGTGGGCCGCCCTGCTGATGATCTCCGGTGTCTATCTCAAGGCGACCGAACATCTGGCGGTGAACGCCAGTGGCTGGGCCCGCTTCTGGAAAGGCGCCGGCCTCATCAGTCTGGTGGTGGGTATCGCCATCTTGCTGGGCGCGCTCGGCGGCGGACGCGATTTGCTGCAACCGCTGGCCACCTTCAAGGGCGGTGTCGCCGGCGCGGCCGAAGTGGCACCGCATATGACCTTTCAGCGCGTGAAAAACAACGCGGAACTGGATGCCGCCATTCAGGGCGCCGGTGGCCGCGCGGTGATGCTGGACTTCTATGCCGACTGGTGTGTCTCGTGCAAGGAAATGGAGCGTTTCACCTTCGCCGACGCCAAGGTGCAGGCGCGCCTCAAGGACGTGTTGTTGCTCCAGGCCGACGTCACCGCCAACTCGGCTGACGACAAGGCGCTGCTGGCCCGCTTCAAGCTATTCGGCCCGCCCGGCATCATCTTCTGGGACAAGACCGGGCAGGAAGTGGCCTACCGCGTGATTGGCTATGAGCCGGCCGAGAAATTCCTGCGCAGCGTGGATAAAGCCTTGCCGTGATCGACAAGAAACTGTTGCTGTTCGTCGCCGCGCTGGGACTGGCCGGCGCCGGGGTGGTGGCCCAGCGAATTCTGTTTCCCGCCGAATCCAGCGCATCCGCGCAAGTTGAACCGCGTTCCGCGCAATTCTGGAATGCCAGCCTGCCCGACCTGGCCGGGCGGCAACAGCCGCTGACGCAATGGCTGGGCAAGGTGGTGGTGGTGAATTTCTGGGCGCCCTGGTGCCCGCCCTGCCGCAAGGAAATCCCCGGTTTCATCGCGCTCCAGGAACAATTCGGCCAGCAGGGCCTGCAATTCGTCGGCGTGGCGCTGGATGAACATGACAAGGTCGCGGCCTATGCCGAAGGCGAAGGCATGAACTACCCCATCCTGCTGGGCGGCAGCGAGGCGGTGCAACTTGGCCAGATCGCCGGCAACCGTCTCGGCGGTCTGCCCTACACCGTGGTGTTCGACCGCAAGGGCAACGCCATCGCCGGCCTCAGCGGCGAAGTGTCGCGCGAGCGGATGGAAGCGCTGGTCAAGCCGCTGCTATGAACGGGACACCTCCTCCCATGCGGGAACCCCACTTTGCACAGGCCCTTTTCGCGTCGGCCGCCGATATGACTGAAAGCGCCGGGGAGAGTGGCCTCCCCCTTTCCCAAAGGGGGAATGAGGGGGATTTAGCGGCGTTCGCCAACGTATCGGCCGCAGAAATCCCCCCTGGCCCCCCTTTGGGAAAGGGGGGAATCCGGCTTCCCGCCACGCCTTCGCGCCCCCTGCTCACCGCCGCCGGTCGCGCCATCGGCGACTTCGCCATGATCCGCGACGGCGACCGCATCCTGCTTGGCCTTTCTGGCGGCAAAGACAGCCTCACGCTGCTGCAGATCCTGTTGCACCTGCAAAAGAAGGCGCCGGTGAAGTTCGAACTGGCGGCCTGCACGGTCGATCCGCAATCACCCGAGTTCGACCCCTCGCCGCTCAAGGGCTACCTGGCGGATCTGGGTGTGACCTATTTCTATGAAAGCCAGCCCATCCTCGAATCCGCCGCCCTGCACATGAAGGGCGACTCCTTCTGCGCCTACTGCTCGCGTATGCGCCGCGGCATCCTCTACCGCATCGCGCGCGAGAACGGCTACGGCGTGCTGGCCCTGGCGCAGCATCTCGACGATCTGGCGGAAAGCTTCCTGATGAGCGCGTTCTTCGGCGGCAAGCTGCGCACCATGCAGGCGCACTATCTGAACGATGCCGGCGACGTGCGGGTGATACGCCCCCTGGTCTATGCGCGTGAACGGCAGACCCGCGACTTCGCCAGCCGCGCCGGCTTGCCGGTGATATTCGAGAACTGCCCGGCCTGTTTCTCCATGCCGATGCAGCGCTACCAGATGAAAAACCTGCTGGCGGAACAGGAGAAACTTCATTCCAAACTGTTCGCCAGCCTGCTCACCGCGATGAAGCCGCTGATGACGCTGCAAGGGCCGGGGGCGTAGGTTGGGCAGCGGAGTCGTTGCCCGCTTTAGCGGCTTACGAATCCGGCGCGCCCCTTGCGGGTGCACAGCGCGGCGTGCCCAACATGACCGGTGTGCGTTGGGCACGCTGCGCTTTGCCCAACCTACGGGCGTACCAAAATTCACCAAGAGGTTTCCATGAGCACCTACGTCGTCGGCGACATCCAGGGTTGTAACGAGGCCCTGGAAACGCTGCTTGCCGCCCTGAAATTCGACCGCGCCCGTGACCGCCTGTGGATCACCGGCGACCTGGTCAACCGCGGCGAGGATTCGCTGGCCGTGCTGCGCTGGTGTATGCGGCACGACGATTGCGTGGTGGCGGTGCTGGGCAATCACGACCTGCATTTGCTGGCGGTGGCGGAGGGCTTCGTGCCGCCACACCGCAAGGACACGCTGGACATGATCCTGCAAGCGCCCGACTGCGCGGCGCTGCTGGAATGGCTGCGCCACCGCCCCATGCTGCACCGGGACGGGGAATGGTTGATGCTGCACGCCGGTCTGCCGCCGGAGTGGGACGCCGATGCCGCCGAATTGCATGCCGGTGAGCTGGAACGGGCTTTGCGCGGGCCGCACTGGCGCGGTTTCCTGAAACACATGTACGGCAACGAACCGCGCCGCTGGAGTCCGCTGCTCAGTGGCCAGGATCGCCTGCGCTTCATCGCCAACGCGCTGACCCGCACCCGCTATCTGCACGTCGATGGCAGCCTGGAGTTCCAGCACAAGCTGGGCCTGGGCACGGCGCCGGACGACCTCGTCCCCTGGTTCGACTTCCCCAATCGCCGTAGCGGCGACGCGCGCATCCTGTTCGGCCATTGGTCCACGCTGGGCCTGATGGTGCGGGAAGACGTAATCGCCCTGGATACCGGCTGCCTCTGGGGCGGCGCGCTGACCGCGTTCAGGCTGGAAGACGAACAGTGCTTCCAAGTGCGCTGCCAGGCGCGGCATACCCCGAAAACGTAGGGTGCGCCGTGCGCACCATCAAGCGTAAATCGGTGCGCGCGGCGCACCCTGCGTTCCAATGAACAATCTCGGTTTATCAGCCCCTCGCTTAGAGGCTTCATCAGAGCGGGGCAAACCGCATCAAGCACGGTCGAATTGCTTTGCGCGGGTTGGCGCCCCGCGCCGGGAGCGACGCGGGGCGGCTTGCTTGTTACAGATCGCCGTTGGCGGCGGCCTTCATAATGTTGTCCATCTTGTCGCGGATGTCGGTGGCATGTTTCAGCAGCTCGCTGGGGGCGCCCATCTTGCCGGAGAGGGAATCCAGCCAGGAGGTGTTCCAGTCCAGGCTGAGCACCCAGATGTTCTTGTCGGCATCTTCCATGATGGCGATGCGGCAGGGCAGGTAGACGATGGATTCCGGGGCGTATTTGAGAATTTCGCGGCCGGCGGCGATGTCGCAGTAGTGGTAGACCTCCATGCGCGGCGCGTCCTTGTCGCCCAGCACGGCCTGAATGTCCTTCCACATCGGGCTCTCACCGACTTTCTTGAAGTTGAGCTGGTTGGCGCGCAGTTCCATGGACTGCTTGACGTCGTCGAAGCTCAATCCCTTCCTGGCCGGGTATTTGATGGCCATCATGTTCATGACGTCTTTCACGTCCATGCGCGCGACCATGCCCATCATCGGCATCATTTTTTTCATCATCGCCTCTTTTTCTTCCGGAGGGATGGTGCGTGACATCTCGTAGGGGCGCGTGCCGCGGCCACCCGGAGATACCGGCAACACCATCGGGCCGGCGGAAATGGGCACATGAGTCAGATAGGGGTTGGCGGCGGGCGCCGGATCGGCGGCCAGGGCGGGAACGGCCAGGCTCAGAGCCAGGGTGGCGAGTAGGGTTTGTTTCATGCCGCGACTATTCATTTTTTGCATCCTTTCTCGTGAATACCGGTTTGATTGTGACGGTCACCAGGATGTGACCCTGCTCAGGCTCAGCGATTTCCAGCTCAGCAGGCCACCACGATACCACTTGAGTTTGTCCGCCGGATAACCGCATTTGGCCTGCAAGTGCTTGATGTTGGGGGGATTATCCCAGCGGGTGCAGTGGTTGCTCCCCCCTCGCCTACCCGTGGTGAGGGGGTTGCCTGGTTACTTGGCGGGTTCTGCCTGCTTCAGAAACATCTGCAGCAGCGTCGCCGGGTCCATAGGCATGACCGGGGCCGCTGTCAGCGCGGGCGCGGCGGGCGTCGCCGGAGCGGGTGTCGCCGGTTTGGCCTGAGCGGCTGGCTTTGTAGCCGTGGCAGTCGCTGCGGGCGGCATCAGGAACGGCATGAACGGGAGTGCCGGCTGCTGTTGCGCGGCGGGTGGGCTGGGAGGGGTGAACGGGCTGGGCGCGGCGGGCTGGGCAGTGGCCTGCGGCATGGGAGGGAAGAACGAGGAAGTCGGGTTTTGCGCCGGCTGCTGGGGCGCCGTGGGTGCCGGGAGCGTCATGAAGAAGGGCATCTGCTGGGCGGGAGGCGCCTGGAACGGGTTGCCTTGCGGGTAAGGATTGCCCTGCTGGAACGGGTTGCCCTGCTGGAACGGGTTGCCCTGCGGGTAGGGGTTGGCCTGCTGGAACGGATTACCCTGCGGCATCGAGAAGAAATTGGGCATGGCGGGTTGCGGCGCGGCGAAAGGCAGCGCGGGCATATTCGGGATGGAAGGGGTGAAGGCGGGACTGCCGTAGCGGGCGGGGGCATAGCCTTGGGCACCATAGCCCGGCATCGCGAAAGGCATCGGCGCGTTCTGCTGGGCGAAAGGATTGCCGGAGAAGGGCCTACCCGCGTATGGGTTGGAGAAGGGGTTGGAGTAGCCACCGGTGAGCAGTCCGGGCGCCAATTGCAGCGCGGGGCCTCCCAGCGCGCCGAGCGCGGCCAGGCCGCCGACGGTGAGGAGCGGATTGGACAACGGGTTGAATCCCCCGTAGCCGCCATAACCGCCATAACCGCCGAAGGGGTTGAACGAGGGCGTCGGCGCCATCATGGCGAGCGGGTTCAACATGTTCTCGAAACCGGCCTGTGCCGAACCGGCGACGGCGACGAGCAATAGCGGGGCTAGGCGTTTCATGGATGTCTCCAGGGAGTAGGGGAGGAGAACCGGGAACCGGTGTCTCGCGCGGGTCGTGATGATCAGGACCGTGGGTTGATGCCCCACGCCGGAGCCGGCGTGGGGCGGCTTGCCTGTGTTACAGGTCGCCGTTGGCGGCGGCCCTCATGATGTTGTCCATCTTGTCGCGGATGATGACAGCGTGGTCCCACAACACGTCAGGCGTGCCCATCCGGCCTTTGACGGAATCCAGCCAGGTGGTATCCCAGTCCAGGGTCATCACCCAGATGTTCTTGTCCGCGTCTTCCATGATGGTGAAACGGCAAGGCATGTAGACGGCGGATTCCGGGGAGTACTTGAGCATTTCGCGGCCGACGGCGATGTCGCAGTAGTGGTAGACCTCGATGCGCGGCGCGTCCATGTCGCCCAGCACGGCCTGGAAATCCTTCCACATCGGGCTCTCACCGACTTTCTTGAAGTTGAGGCTGTTGGCGCGCAACTCCATGGAGGTCTTCACGTCGTCGAAAGTCAGGCCCGGCTTGGCTTTGTACTTGATGGTCATGAGATTCATCATGTCCTTCAGGTCCATGCGCGTGGTCAGGTTCATCACGGGCAGCATCGACTTGATTAATCCCGCCTTCACATCCTGCGGAACGACGCCCGACATTTCATAGGGGCGGACGCCCTGAGCCGGGAACTTCGGGATGGACGGAAGCGACGGAAGCGAGGGGAACTTCGGCAGCGCCAGGCCGGTGGTAGCCGGCACATTGGTCAGGTAGGGGTTGCCTGTGGGGGCCGGATCAGCGGCCAGCGCGGGGACGGCCAGAGTCAGCGCCAGGGTGGCGAGTAGGGTGTGTTTCATGCTGCTTTTAGTCATTGTTGCGTCCTTCCTGGCGAATGCCAGTTTGATTGTTACGGTTACATTGGTGCGACCGTGCTCAGGCCCAGCATTTTCCAGTCCTGGATGCCGCCACGATACCACTTGAGCTTGTGCGCCGGATAACCCAGTGCGAGTAACTGCTTGATGTTGGTGGGAGATTGTCCGCACCAGGGACCGTTGCAGTAGAGGACCAGGGTCTTGGCGTTTTCGAAATTCCACAGGCTGCCCTGGCGCGCGGCGCCGAAGCGGAATATCAGGGTTTCGACGATTTTTTCCACATCGGTGTGACTGGGATGCAGTTCCTGCCAGGGCAGTTGCACGGCGCCGGGGATGATGCCGGAACGTAACGGCCAGTCGCCATCGCGCGAGTCGATGACCATGACATTGGCATCCTTGCCCAGTTTTTTCAGGTATTCCAGAATTTCCAGTTCACCCAGGGTTTCCACGCCGGGAGCGAGGTGCATGGGCTGGATGCAATAAGGCGGACACGGGCGTGAAGTGAGGGAGAAGTCCGGGTCGAGCATGTTTTCCGTGTCCGGATTGCGCTCGATTTTGACTTTCTTGCCCTGATGCAACACTTCCACCGCCTTGACGGTCTGGGTGATGTTGACGGGTTTTTCGCTCGCCAGGGCGGGCGGCGCGCTTGCCCAGAACAGGGTAAGGCAGAGCGCGGTGATGGCTGTTTTCATGTCGTCCTCCTCCTGCTCACATGAGCATGGGGGAGGCATTGTGGGCGCGCCGGGCGGTGGGCGGCAAGAGGCGCTTGCCTCTCGCCGGAATGCGTCAATCGAGGTACTCGAACACCTTGACCACTTTGGCGACGCCACTGGTCTTCGCGGCCACTTCCGCGGCGGCGGCGCCTTCTTCCCGCTTGACCAGGCCCATCAGGAACACGGTGCCGGCCTCGGTGACCACCTTGACATGATTGATGCTGAAGCGGCGGTCATCCAGGAAGCGCGCCTTCACCTTGGTGGTGATGTAACTGTCGTTGCTGCGCGCCATGATGGTGCTGACGCCGGCCAGGAGCACCTCGTTCTGCACTTCACGCACGTTCGGCACTTCCTTGGCGATCTGTTCCGCCTTGGCGCGTGCGTCGGCGTCGGCGGTTTCCCCGGTCAACAGCACGCGGCGGTTGTAACTGATGACGTTGACATGCACGCCTTCCTTGTAGGCTTCGCGGATGCGGCCGGCCGCCTTCAGTTCGATTTCTTCGTCCATCAGGTAGGTGCCGGCGGTGCGGCGGTCGTCGGCCATCAATGCGCCGGCGCCGACGCCGACGGCGACGACGGGAACGCAGCCGCTCAGGTTGACGGCGGCAATACCCAGCAGGGCGGTCAGGATAAGGGTTCGCATGGTTCAGGCTCCTAGCAACAAGTAATCGATGCCATCACACAGGCTGTGGATGGCGCGTAAATGCAGTTCCCTCGTGAAAGCGGCGGATTCGGCGAAGGTGCAGATCACCACATCCTGTTCATTCAACGACTCGGCCAGCATCCCACCATCACCACCGGCCAGGACGACCACACGCAAGTCTTTTTCGTGCGCGCCACGCAAGGCGGCAAGCACAGCGGGTGCGTTGCCGGTCCCGGAAATCGCCAACAGTACATCGCCGGCCTGGCCCAGGCTTTCGATCTGGCGGGCGAATAGCGCGCCGCAATCGCCATCGTCGGCCAGTGACCGCGCGCCGCCATCCAGCGCGATGGCGGCCAGGCCCGGACGCGCCTGCTGGTACCGGTTGGTCAGCAGGGAGGCGAACAAGCGCGCACCGTCGTGGCTGCCGGCCTGTCCGCAGACGAGAATCTTGCCCTCGCGCATCAGGCTTTCCACCATCAACTCCGCCGCCCGCGCGATCGGCTCGGCGAGTTGCTCGATGGCATCGCGCTGTGCGTCGAGGCTGCTGAGAAATCGGGAATGGATGTGGGCTTGAAGGGGCATGGCGCGGCCATTATAGCCGTCTCCCTCACACCCCCATGACGGCGCGCAGCCACTCCAGGCGGCCACCCTGCACCAGCACGGCATCGAAGCGGCAGGGCAGGTCGAGGTTGTGGCGGCTGAGGTAATGCTGGGCGGCCAGGCGAATGCGGGCCTGTTTGCCGGCGGTGATGCTGGCGGCGGCGCCACCGAATCCGGTGCCGGCGCGCTCGCGCACTTCCACGAACACCAGGCTGCCACCGTCTTGCAGGATCAGGTCGATCTCGCCGCCCCGGCAGTGGTAGTTGCGTGCGACCAGTTTGAGCCCCCGTGCCGTCAGATAATCCGCCGCTGCCTGTTCCGATGCCGCTCCCTTGAGCATGCTGTTCCCCTGTAGCGCCGGCTTCCAGCCGGCGTTTTTGTCTAGCCGGCTGGAAGCCGGCGCTACAGC
>JAUXXW010000056.1 GCA_030684775.1 Pseudomonadota bacterium | reverse complement strand
TTGCCGATCCTGGCGAAGCCACCCCAAATCCCCCCCCGCCCCCCTTTGATAAAGGGGGGGGTACGTTATTGGGCACCAGCAGCGTGTAATTGGCGGCGACGGCGGGATCGAAGTAATAGCCCCACAGTCGGCCTTCCACCCCACGCACACCCCGCAGCCCCGCCACATGATCCAGCCATGCCGCCGGCGCCAGATCGTGACGCCCGGCGGTGAGGCGCTGCACCACCAGTTCCGGCGCGTCGGCCAGCAACAAACGCGCCTCGCGGCGCAGCGCGTCGCCGTACAACACCACGGAAGCAAGCATGAAAACCAGCAGGGTGTAGGCCAGGAACAAGCCGAGATTGCGCCCGCGCCGGCGCCCGAGATTGGCTACGGAGAAGTCGATGAGGGCGCGCTGCCGCTCGAACCAGTTATTCATGACGAACGGGCCGGCGAGGCGCCGGCGCTACAGGGGGCGGCATCAGGCTGCCGGCGGGAAAGTGTTCCAGCGCCATCGGATGATCCTGGAACGCGGCATGGTGGTCGGCCTGGCTGGCATGGCGGGCATAGCGCGCCTCGGTGAACAGGGCCGGGTCGGTCAGCATCGCGGCGCGCGTCGGCACTTGGCCGCGCTGTGTCGCCGCGCCTCGCTCGGCGGCCAACCTGCCGCTATCGAGCAGAACCAGCACCAGCGCCAGCACGCCCAGCGCCAGCGCTCCCCCAACCAGGGTGGAACCGCGTCGTTGCTGGAAGCGGGCCATGTCGTGTTTCACGCAGGAAGAGCGAAAGACTGATTCATAAGCAGATGCTAATTCTTGGCTTTCGACGCGCCCTGCGGCATTTTGTCGCACCCGGCATATCGGGGATTGCGGGGATCAGCCATCCAGCCGGTACGAGACGGGTATCTCCAGACGGCTGTTGCCCGGTGGCGGCAGTTGGCCGCGCAGCGCGGCGACGGCTTCATGCAGGAGATGGGTCGCCGCCTTGTCGAGCAGCGGGTAGCCGGAACTCGCGCGCACTTCCGCCTGGCGCAGATCGCCATCCGCCGCGATTTCGATCAGCAGGGTGACCACGCCCTCCTGCCCCAGGCGACGGGCGGCCGGTGGGTAGCGGCGGTATTCGCGCAGCTTTTCTGCCAGGGCGGCATACCAGCGTCGCTGTGCCGCCTGGCGCGCGGCGCTTTCCGCCGCCGCGAGGGACGCCGCGGCTGGGCCGACCGCCACGACCTTGTCGGGCGTCGCTGTCGCCGGGCCGCGCGCCACCGGCAAGCCGCCTCCCACGGCGGTCGGTACCGCGAACGGCGCGGCAACGGCCACTGTCGCGGCATCAGGCACGGATGCCTCACGGGTCAGCGGCATAGATACCGGCGCGGGTATGGGCGCGGGAAGCGCGGCTTGAGGAGGCGGCATGGGCGCCCGCGCGGGCACGGGCGCTTGCCTGGGCGTCGGCGCGGGCGTCTCCGGCGGCGGCAAGGCGCCGGCGACCAGACTCACTTGCCAGGGCGCGCGACTGGGCATGGGCGGCGGCGCCCAGGACAACGCCAGGAACACGCCCACCAGACCGCCATGCAGGACGAGGGAAGTCAGCCAGGCCGGAGCGGGCGGACGGGCGGTCTCAGGCGCGGCGGACATCCAGGCTGACCTGAGTGAAGCCCAGCGCCTTGACCCGATCCACCAGATCGATGAAATCGCGCAGGGCGAGACCGCCATCGGCGCGCACCACCACCGGCGTCGCGCGCGGCAGCTTGGCCAGGGCGGAGGCCAGATCGGCGACCGGCTGATCGTTGAGATAGACCAGGCGATGCAGGGTCAGGGTCAGCACCACCGGGCTGTGCCGGCTGTCCGCCGCGTGCGAGGCGCGCGCCAGATCGACCGGAATATGGCCGGTGACGATGAAGGTGGCGGTGGTGAGGACGATGGTGAGCAGCACCAGCATGATGTCCACCAGCGGAATCACGTTGATGCTGTCGATTTCCTCATCCATGCTGGGCATCCCAGGCGGCCAGGAGCACCTTCACCCGCCGCCGCAGGGCGTTGTTCAGCGCCACGCAGGGAATCGCCACCAGCAGGCCGGCGGCGGTGGCCTTCAGGGCGAGGGCGAGGCCGGTCATGATGCTTTTCACGTCCATGTCGCCGCTGGCGCCCAGTGTCTGGAAGGTGAGCATGATGCCCAGCACGGTGCCGAGCAGGCCGACATAGGGCGCGTTGGCCGCGACCGTGGCGATGGTGGTCAGACCCTCGGTGAGGCTGGCCTCCAATTCCACCCGCTTGGGCCAGGCGGCGACGTCGACGCGGCGATAGTGGGCAAAGCGGGCGATGGCGATGGCCACCGCCCAGATGGAGAGCACCAGCAGCAAACCCAGCACGCCGTATTCGACCACTTCCTTCAACGTCATTGCGTCACCATCCCAGAGAGATTCGATACAGACCCAAGAACAGCAGCACCCCACCGGCGCCGCGCTTCAGCCACAGCCCCAGCCAGGCCTGTTGCGCGCGCAGTCGGGCGGCGAAGACGCCGAGCAGCGGCAGCAGCAAAAGCAGGGGCGTGACCGCCGCGCCGAGGCCGAAGGCCAGGCCATAGCCGGCCCCCAGCGGCGCCGAACCGGACTGGGCGGCGAAGGCGAGCAGCGAGGCAAGCGGCGCGCAAGGGGTCAGGCTCAAGGAGAAACCGAGCGCGAAGGGCGGCGCGCCGGCGCCGCGCGCGGCGCCACAGGCGCGGTGCCGGCCCTCGCCCAGGAGCAACCAGGCGCCGGCCGCGAGCGAGGCGCCACCGATGGCGAAATGGCCGATGCCGCTGTTCAAGACACCGCTCAGCCAGGCGCCGGCGAGGCCGGCTGCGAGGCCGAGCAGGGCATAGGCGCTGACCCGCCCGGCGAGGAACAGGCCGGTATCGGCCAGCACCGCGCCGCGCTCTCGCGCCATCACCCAGGCGCCCATGAAGGGCAGGCAGGTGACGGTGCAGGCGGTCAGGCCCAGGGAGAGGCCGAGCAGCCAGGCGGAGAGAAAGCTTGTCAGCGGAAAATCCATCGTCATTCCCTCACCCCCGGCCCCTCTCCCGGGGGGAGAGGGGAGACAACCAGCGGATCGTCTTGATCTCGCCGCGCGGGCTCTCCCGCTTCACCCGCGCCTTGTAGTAGCGGCGGCTGGAAGCGAACAAGGCGGCGGGGCCGAACTTGATCTGGATGACGCCGTCGTCCGGGCAGAACTCGGCGCAGCGGCCGCACAGAGTGCAATCCTCGGCGAACGCCTTGGGGCCGGACTCGCGCCAGATTTCCGGGATGTCCATCGGACAGGCCTGGGCGCAGATGCCGCACTTCTCGCATTTGTCGTGCTTCGCCTTGACCAGACGCAGGGGCGAAAGGCGCTGGAAGGTCGCGTTCACCGCCAGCAACGGGCAGACGCGGCAGAACGGCTGGCGCGCGGCGAGGCCGGCGATGAGGATGAAGCCGAACAGGGTGTTGGCCAGGGCGCCGAAAGCGAAGTCGAGTGCGCCGCCGGTGCGGATCGCAGCCTGCTCGCCATCGCCGGTGAGCAGGGTGGTGGCCAGGCGCGAGGGGCAGACCTGGCAGAAGGCGTCGCCGGTTGCATGCGGCGTCACCCCCAGGCCGGCGGCCAGCGGCAGGCCCAGCACCAGAACCAGCAGCAGCACCCATTTCACCGGCCGCAGCCGTTTCGCGGCCGCCTCCGGTAGCGACCGGAACGGTCGGCGCAGCAGCCGGCCGAGGCGATGCAGCCACTCCTGCACCGTGCCCAGCGGGCAGACCCAGCCGCAGAAGGCCTTGCCGATGAAGAAATAGAACACGTAGAAGGCCAGCACGGTGAACAGCAGCGGCAACAGCATGGCCAGCGCGAAATGCCCGGTCTGCTGGATCAGTTCGCCGACGCGGTGGTGCATCTGGTGTTGCAGGGGAATCAGCACGCAGTAGGCGCCGTTGGCCTGGTCATAGGCGCAGGACAGCGCCGGCAATGAATTTGAAATCTTCTCGGCGGCGTAATGGCCGACCAGAGCGCCGCCCCAGACGGTGAGGGCGAGCATGAACAACTGTGTCAGCAGGCGCAGGCGGCCGAGGCTGAAGAAGGGAGATTTCACGGGTTCAGCCACGGTGTTCCTCCTTGCGCCGGATGATCAGGGGCAGGCCGATCAGCCCACCCAGGGCCAGAAAACCGCCGCCCCAGGCCAGGCTGCGATTCGTGTAGGCATCCTCGGCATAGCTGTAATTGAAAGTGGTGAGGTAGTGACGGCCGCCGGCGTCGTGTTCCACGGCCAGGACGAAGCGGTTGGAAGCCCTCCCGCCGTGGCCCCCATGCCCAGTTGCCGCTTCCTTCACATCGTCGGGGAAGCGCACCCGCGCCCGGCCCGCCGCATCGCTGGTGAAACTGGCCTGGGTACCGGCATTGCTGGCGAAGCGCAGGGTCGCGCCCGGCAGGGGCTGGCCCTGGAAACGCAGCAAAAATTCTCCTTCCTGGTTCTCCCGATAGCGGTTGTGCTCGCGCGGCAGCGGCGCGGGGACGATTTCCAGCTCGCTCTTCGGCCGCGCCAGCATGGCCGTGGGCGCGGGGCCGGGGTTGGAAAAGTAATGCGCGGTGCTGGCCACTTTCACCGCCTCCGATGTTTCCTCGCGCGCCAGCAGCCAGTGGTAGTTGCCGACGCCGCCAGCCTGCAACTGGAAGCGGCCAGCGGCGGTCAGGATGTCCCACTCCAGCCGCTCAGTCTGGAAACGCAGCCCCTCGGGCAGCCGCGCCTGGGGGCCGGGCGCATGGGCCTTGACCGAGTCCGCCGCCAGATTGCGCAGGCGAAACGCCGCCAGGGCGCGGTCGCGGCCGGGCACGGCCTCGATCAAGGGCAGCTCGGTCCAGGCCGGCGCGGCATGGCCCGGATGCCCGGCCGCGTGCGCCAGCGGAATCAGGGCCAGGAGCATCAGGGAAGCGAAGACGCGCATGGCCGGCCTCACTGAAAGTCGTAGCGATAGGTCAACATCAGGCTGCGCGGCGCGGCGGCGGTATAGGTCACCTTGCCGCTGGTGTCCTTCTTCACCTCGGCGGCGTAATGCTGGTCGAACAGGTTGTCGGCGTTGAGGGTGAGGGAATGGCCTTTGCGCGCGTAGCTCAGGGAGAAGTTGGTGACCCAGTCCCAGCCCGCGTATCGCTCGCTGTTGGCGTTGTCCAGCCAGTATTCGCCCCAGGAATTGGAAGCCAGCCGCGCCTTCCAGCCGTTGCCCGACTGCCAGCCGAGGAACACGCCGTACTGGTGCTTCGGGATGAATGGCAGGGCATTCCCGGCGCGATCCAGATTCAACACGCCGACCGGCTCGCTGAAGCGCTTGTAGCGGTAATCGGCATAGCCATAGTGGCCGCCGACCTCGAAGCCGGCCGCCAGTGTGACGCCGCCGGCGAGTTCCAGGCCTTTGCGTTGCGTCTCCCCGGCGTTGACGTAGCTGTTCACGCCACCGTTGTTGACGGTGACGATTTCCTTCTGCACGTCGTTGACGTAGACGCTGGCGTCGAAATGCCAGTGCTTGCCGCGCCCCTTCAGGCCGATCTCGTGGTTGCGCGAGACCGGCGCCTCCAGCGCCGGGTTGCTGGAAAACTCGCTCTGCGAGGGAATCTGCCCGGCCTCGGCGACCATGCCGAACAGGTTCAGGGTATCGGACAGCTTGTAGTTCAGCGCCAGCTTCGGCGCCGGCAGGCGATAGGTCTTCTCGGTGTGGGTGACGCCGGCCCCGGCGACATATTTCCCGGTGGCGTAGTCGTATTTCCAGAACTGCTGGTTGTCGTCGGTGAACTTGATCTGGTCATAGCGCAGGCCCAGGTCAACGATCCAGCGCGCCGACGGGCGCCAGGATTCCTGCAGGTAGATGCCGGTGAGCAGGCTGGTGGCGTCGTCGATCTCGGCCAGGCGGCCCCTGGCGTCGGAACAGGTGGCGGTGATCCGCCCAGTGGCGACGGTCGAATCGACGCAGGCGCCGGCGCTGGTGGTGGTCTTCACCAGGCTGTACTGGTATTTGCGCGAATCCGGCGTCCGTTCCTGGCGCGCGGTCAGGCCGCCGACCAGGGTGCCGCCAGCGTGCTTCCACTGTCCTTCCAGGTCGCCGCCGAGGTTGGACACCCAATCTTCCGACTCGTTGATGATGCCGGTGACCGGGTGGTAGTGATACCAGGTGTTGTAATAGAAGCGCGGCTTGAAGGTGAAGTCGCCGCGTTCCACCTCGTATTTGCTGTTGAAGAACCACACCTTCGAATAGCGGCCGGAATGCTTCCAGGCCTCCGAAGTGCTGGCTTGCTCGCCACTGGCGACGAACTGGTCATACAAGGCCTTGTCCATCGAGCCGGGCAACTGCATGTCCGCCTCGGCATAGGACAACTCGGTCTCCAGGCTACCGCCGTCGAGCATCAGGCCGTGTTTCAGGGAAGTCTGGGTAGTGTCGAAGCGGTTCCAGGCGCGCCAGTCGTTGTCCTGCTCGCGGTGGGTGGCGGTCAGCGCCAGGGCCTGCGACTCGCCGGTCTTGCCGTAGCGCAGATGGGTGTTCAGGGTGCCTTCCGTGCCGACGCCGAGCTTGAGGTTGTTGGCGCTGTCGTCGAACACCGATTTCGAGAAGATCTGGATGGCGCCGCCGCTGCTGCCGGCGGCGAACAGGTTGCCCGGCCCCTTGGCGATCTCGATGCGCTCGATATCCTGGGTATCGACAAAATCCAGGCGGCTGAAACTATCCGGGTCGGTCAGCGGCACGCCATCGCGCAACACCATGATCTCGCGGATGCCATAGGGCGCCTTCAAGCCGGCGCCGCGGATGATCAGGCGGGCGTCGAAACCGCCGTTCTTGCTGTCGACCAGCACGCCCGGTATGCCCTGCAAGGCTTCCTTGACGTTGAACATCTTCTTCTCCGCCAACTCCGCCTTGCCCACCACGGCGATGGCCTGCGGTACCTGAGCGCTCAAGCGCGCCTCGCGGGTGGCGGTGATGGAGATTTCGTCGAGCCGTGCATCTTCCGCCTGCGCGGCCAGGGGCAAGGAAGCCAGACAAAGGGCAAGAGGGCTGAGTTTCATAAACGGATACCGTTGTCGTTATTAACTGGGCGGCATCGTAGTGGTGGAGCCCACGCGCGGAAATGCGGCGGATTGCCGCGCGGCAGAATGTCGCGGCGGCATCCACGGCAACGGAGGTCAAGTCATGGGGACATAGGCGGCCGGCATGAAACCGGCGTGACCTCGCTCGCGCGTATAATTCGCGCCCTTTTTTGAATCTCTGGATCACGCCATGGAAGCCGAACGCCTCAACCTCATCGAAAGCAACCTTGCCGACCTGGCGCGCCGCGCCGAAGAACTTCGGGGGTATCTTTGACTACCCTGGCAAGCATGACCGCCTGGCTGAAGTCGTAGGCCTGCTGGAAGACCCGGACGTCTGGAACGACGCCAAGCGCGCCCAGGAACTGGGCCGCGAGCGCCGCGAACTGGAAGGCGTCGTCCACAATCTGGACAAGATCGGCCAGGGCCTGGGCGACTATCAGGAATTGTTCGATCTCGCCCGCGAGGAAGGGGACGACGACACCCTGGAAGCGGTGGAAACCGATGTCGCTGAAGTGGAAACGGCCGTCGCCGAACTGGAGTTCCGCCGCATGTTCTCCGGCGAGATGGACCCGGCCAGTTGCTTCATCGACATCCAGGCCGGCTCCGGCGGCACCGAAGCGCAGGACTGGGCCGGGATGCTGGAACGCATGTACATCCGCTACGGCGAGCGGCGCGGCTTCAAGGTGGAAGTGCTGGAAGAGTCCGAAGGCGAAGTGGCCGGTCTGAAATCCGCCACCCTCAAGTTCAGCGGCGAATACGCCTATGGCTATCTGCGCACCGAGACCGGCGTGCACCGCCTGGTACGCAAGTCGCCGTTCGACTCCAACGCCCGCCGCCACACCTCGTTCACCAGCGTCTTCGTCTACCCGGAAGTGGACGACTCCATCGAGATCGACATCAATCCGGCCGATCTGCGCGTCGACACCTACCGCGCCTCCGGCGCCGGCGGCCAGCACATCAACAAGACCGACTCGGCGGTGCGGATCACCCACCTGCCCACCAACATCGTGGTGCAGTGCCAGAACGACCGCTCGCAGCACAAGAACCGCGCCGAGGCGATGGCCATGTTGAAATCGCGCCTCTACGAATTCGAGCTGCGCAAACGCCAGGCCGAGCAGCAGAAGCTGGAAGACTCCAAGACCGACATCGGCTGGGGCCACCAGATCCGCTCCTATGTGCTGGACCAGTCACGGATCAAGGATCTGCGCACCAACTACGAGGTCGGTAATACCCAGGGCGTGCTCGACGGCGACCTCGATCCCTTCATCCAGGCAAGCCTGAAACAGGGGGTTTAATGTAGCGCCGGCATCCTTGCCGGCGTCTGCAAAACACAGCCGGCATGGATGCCGGCGCTACATGCGGCTTACGGGCTACTTCGTCGGAACCAGGTAGATCTCGATCAGCACCCGCTTCCACGGGTCGCGCGATTTCTGCAAGTGCAGGATGCGGGCTTCCACCGGCGTGCCGCGATCCATCAGACGGGCCAGGTCGACGTTGTCGGCGCGCGGGGCATAACCGATTTGCGTACCGTGCCATTCCACGCGCACGGCCTTTGCGTCGTAGGGATTGCCGGGTTCGCGCCGCAGGGTCAGACGATCACCCACGTTCATCAGGGCGAACAACGCCGCCCCGGCGTGATGCTGAAAACCGGCCAGGGGCGAGACCTGGAGGATTTCGCGCTGTTCGACTTCGGCGGCTTGGGACGCCGTGATGGCCAACAATAAAATGATCGGCGACAGTCGCACGACACGCCTCCTGGGAACCACAATTGGCGGGTCATTTCATTACGCTTCAGGAAACCACGCAAGCGCCGTTGGGCAAAGCCCAACGTCTTCCACAACTCGGTCAGCATCCAGACGTCACCCAGGGCGCGCGCCGATTCAAACGAGACAGATGATACCGGCGTTGCCGCGCCGATGAGTTCGCGACCAACCACCTTGAGCAAGCCGCTGATGACGGAATCCAGTTCGCCGTCTAACTGATCGAGCCGACCGAGGGTGTCATTCAGCGGGTTGCCCGCTTTATCAGTTCACACAAACAACGGTCTAGCAGAAACCCCAAAGCCCGCATTTACGCGGGCTTACGTGATTTTCTTACCGTCTTGTGCCTGCCGTTGCCAGACGCCAGATCACTCCCACTCGATCGTGCCTGGCGGCTTGCCGGTGATGTCGTAAGCGACGCGGTTGATACCGCGTATTTCGTTGATGATGCGGTTGGAGACCTTGGCCAGCAGCGCGTAGGGCAGTTCCGCCCAGTGCGCGGTCATGAAATCCTGGGTCTGCACGGCGCGCAGAGCGACCACGTAGTCGTAGGTGCGGCCGTCGCCCATCACGCCCACCGCTTTCACCGGCAGGAACACGGCGAAGGCCTGCGAGGTTTTCTCGTACCAGCCGGAAGCACGCAGTTCCTCGATGAAGATGTGGTCGGCGCGGCGCAGCAGGTCGGCGTATTCCTTCTTTACTTCGCCGAGGATACGCACGCCCAGGCCGGGGCCGGGGAAGGGGTGGCGATAGACCATGTCGTGCGGCAGGCCGAGGGCGACGCCGAGTTCGCGTACCTCATCCTTGAACAGCTCGCGCAGCGGTTCCAGCAGCTTCAAGTGCATGTCGTCGGGCAGGCCACCGACGTTGTGGTGGCTCTTGATGGCATGCGCTTTCTTGGTCTTGGCGCCGGCGGATTCGATCACGTCCGGGTAGATGGTGCCCTGGGCCAGCCATTTGGCGTTTTCCAGCTTGGCGGATTCAGTCTGGAACACGGCGACGAATTCGCCGCCGATGATCTTGCGCTTCTTCTCCGGGTCGGCGACGCCGGCCAGTTTGCCCATGAACTGCTCGGTGGCATCAACATGGATGACCTTGACGCCGAGGTTTTTTGCGAATGTTTCCATCACCTGTTCCGCCTCGTTCAGGCGCAACAGACCGGTATCGACGAACACGCAGGTGAGTTTGTCGCCGATGGCCTTATGGATCAGCGCGGCCGCCACCGAGGAATCGACGCCACCAGACAGGCCGAGGATGACTTCGTCAGTGCCGACCATGGCTTGAATCTTGGCCACGGCTTCGGAGATGTAGTCCGGCATGTTCCAGTCCTGGCCGCAGCCGCACAGGTCATGCACGAAGCGGCCGAGAATGGCCTTGCCTTGCAGGGTGTGAGTGACTTCCGGGTGGAACTGCACGCCATAGAAACGCCGTTCGTCGTCGGCCATGCCCGCCACCGGGGTGGAGGCGTTGTCGCAGATGACCTTGAAACCGGGCGGCAGGTCGACCACCCGGTCGCCGTGGCTCATCCAGACGTCCATCCAGGCACGGCCTTCGGGATCGACGCGATCCTGAACATCCATCAGCAAGCGGGAATGGCCGCGCGCGCGCAGTTCAGCGTAACCGTATTCGTGATGGCTGGCGTTTTCCACCTTGCCGCCCAGTTGCGCGGCCATGGTCTGCATGCCGTAGCAGATGCCCAGCACCGGCACGCCCAGCTCGAACACCACTCGCGGCGCGCGCGGCGTATCGTCCTCGGTCACCGACGACGGCCCGCCGGAGAGGATCACCCCGGCCGGCGCGAAATCACGGATGAACTGCTCGGAAACATCATAGGGATGCAGTTCGCAGTAGACGTTGTGCTCGCGCACGCGGCGGGCGATGAGCTGGGTGTACTGGGAACCGAAGTCGAGGATGAGGATTTTGGCGTGCATGGCGGTGGCTCTAAATGCAAAAAGGAGGGCGAGGGTACGCAAACCCGCCCTCCTTTCCGGCGAAGTAAATCAAACGTGGTAGTTCGGCGCTTCCTTGGTGATCTGCACGTCGTGGACGTGGGATTCCTTGATGCCGGCGTTGGTGATTTCAACGAACTGCGCGACTTCGTGGAAGCGCGAAATGCTGTCGGCGCCCATGTAACCCATCGAGGAACGCAGGCCGCCCATCAACTGATGCAGCACGTTGAGCACGCTGCCCTTGTAGGGAACGCGGCCTTCGATACCTTCCGGCACCAGCTTGTCGGCGTTGGCTTCGTTGTCCTGGAAATATCGGTCCTTGGAGCCTTTCTGCATCGCGCCGAGGGAGCCCATGCCGCGATAGGACTTGTAGGAACGACCCTGGAACAGTTCGATTTCACCCGGGGCTTCCTCGGTGCCGGCGAACAGGCCGCCCAGCATCACGCAGTGGCCGCCAGCGGCGATAGCCTTGGCGATGTCGCCGGAATAGCGGATGCCGCCATCGGCGATCAGGGGCACGCCATGCCGGGCGAGCGCGTCGGCAATATTGGCGACGGCGGTGATCTGCGGCACGCCGACGCCGGCAACGATGCGGGTGGTGCAGATGGAGCCGGGGCCGATGCCGACCTTGACGCAGTCCGCGCCGTGATCGACCAACGCCAGCGCGGCATCGGCGGTGGCGATGTTGCCGCCTATGACCTGGATGTTCGGGTAATGCACCTTCACCCATTTGACGCGGTCGAGCACGCCCTGGGAGTGGCCGTGGGCGGTGTCCACCACCAGCACGTCGACGCCGGCCTCGGCCAGCGCGGCGATGCGCTCGACGTTCTCGGGGCCGACGCCCACCGCCGCTCCCACCAACAAGCGGCCCTGGCCGTCCTTGTTGGCGAGGGGATGTTCGCTGGATTTGCTGATGTCCTTGACCGTGATGAGGCCCTTCAATTCGAAGTCGTCATTGATCACCACCAAGCGTTCCAGGCGGTGCTTGTGCAGCAACGCCACGATTTCTTCCTTGCTGGCGCCTTCCTTGACCGTGACCAGCTTCTTGCGCGGGGTCATGATGTCGCGCACCAGATGCTCGAAATTGGTTTCGAAGCGCAGATCGCGGTTGGTGACGATGCCCAGGACCTTGCCCGACTTGTCCACCACCGGCAGGCCGGAGATACGGTAGCGACGGGTGATTTCCAGCACGTCACTCACGCGCATGCCGGGACTGATGGTGATGGGGTCTTTCACGACCCCGGACTCATAGCGTTTGACCTTGGCGACTTCGGCGGCCTGTTGTTCGGCCGTGAAATTCTTGTGGATGATGCCGATGCCGCCTTCCTGCGCCATCGCGATGGCCATGGGCGCTTCGGTGACGGTATCCATCGCCGCTGAGACAACCGGGAGGTTGAGAGCGATTTCCCGCGTAAGTCGGGTTTTCAGGCTGACATCGCGCGGCAGGACGGAAGAGTAAGCGGGGACGAGCAGGACGTCGTCGAAGGTGAGCGCTTTCTGGAGAATACGCATTTTATTAAAAGCCTCTACGCGCAAAACCGCATTATACAGACGCCGATGCCGCGCTAGAAGCCGAAAATCTGGATGTGTGTATCTGCTTGACCACCGGGAATGGCCTGCTAGGCTGGAATCGTTGTACCGCGCTTCAATGGCTACAACGTAATCTTCAGAAAGAAGGTTGGCTGTTTTTCCCCAGGTAGTCTGACTTGCACAAGAGGATAGAGATGTCCATCACGTGGATCATGGTCGCCAACGCCAGCCAAGCCAAGCTGTTCGCCAATCACGGCCCGAAGAAGGGACT
>JAUXXW010000048.1 GCA_030684775.1 Pseudomonadota bacterium | reverse complement strand
AACGGCTGTTTCCAGGATGAACGGGGTGTTCAGCCTGCTGAGCAGCGGGGTGGCAAGTGAGTAATCACTGGCAGCCTGTCGGACTTTGGAATCGTCGGCTGCAAATCGACCGCGGTGGTCCATTTTTCGCCGGCTTCTTGCCCCATAGCCGGGCTATGCGGCTGCGAATCCGGCAAAAACTGGCCTCGCCGGGGCCGATTTTCGCTATCGACGACCAAAGTCCGACAGGCTGCTAGCACAGCCCCGCCACGAGGTTTACTTCTTCGGTAGTTTCAGGCGCGACATGTAATCGCTAACCGCGTCGATCTCGCTGTCGCTGTAGGGCTTGAGCACTTTCACCATCTCCGGGCTGGCGTTGCGGCGGCCCTGGTCGCGACTTTCTCGTGATTCGCGCTTGAGGTAGCTGTAGTGTTGCCCGGCCACCAGCGGGTAGTACTTCCTGGCATCGCCTTCGCCGTGTTCGCCGTGGCAGCTCGCGCAATCCTTGGTGTAGAGGCGCTTGCCCAGCGCCAGATTGGCGCCGTCACCCTTGCCGTTGCTGCTGGGAATCGGCAATTGGTTGAGGTAGGCGGCGATGTCGGCGATTTCCTCGGCGCTGACGATCCATTCGCCGGCGAAGGGGTACATGCGCGGGTTGTCGCGGCGTCCGGCGCGGGTGTCCATCATCTGCTTGATGATGACGCTGACATGCTGTCCGGCCAGTTGCGGGTATTCGGCGTCGGCCAGGCCGGAGCCGTCGGGCTTGTGGCAGCCCTTGCATACCTTGTAGGCGGCTTCACCTTCGCGGGCGTTGGCCTTGTGGGCGAGCGCCCGGTTCATGTCCTGGTCCGGACTGTTCCAGGTGTAGCCGTAAGTTTCGATGCCGGCGGCGCGCGGTTGCTGTTGGAAATCGGCGGCGGCGGGAAGCGTGACGAACGCGCCGAGGGTGAGTGCGATCAGGGTAAGTTTCAGTTTCATGATGGTTGTCCTCGGTCTCAGGGCATGCTGGCCATGTATTCGGCGACGGCGCGGGTTTCCTGCTCGGTCATCCGCTCGGCCACCGTCTGCATCACACGGGCGCCATTGCTGCGTTTGCCGGAGGCATAGAGGCGGAACTGCTCAAGTGTGTACTCGACATGCTGGCCGGCCACCCGCGCAAATTTCTTGTAACCGCTGCCGTCATCCTCATGGCAACTTGCGCAGGCCGGGACGTCGGTCTTGCTGTTGCCCTTCAGGTACAGGTTTTTTCCCACTTTCAGCAGGGCCGGGTCGCCCGCGACGCCGGGGGCCGGTTTCTGTTTGGCGTACCAGGTGGCGAGTTCTTCGAGATTGGCCTCGGTGAGGTCGGCCATGAACGGCGCCATGATCTCGCTGGCGCGCTTGCCGCTCTTGTAGTCCTTGAGTTCGCGCAGCAGGTAAACCTGCTGTTGGCCCGCGAGTTTCGGGAAGGTGGTCACCGTGCTGTTGCCATCGGCGCCGTGACAGCCGGCACAGACATTGGCTGCTGCCGTGGCGGCTGGGCTTTCCGCCGGCGCGTGGGTGGAAAGTGTCAGTCCGCCGCCCAGCAAGGCCAGGGCGGCAAGAAATTTCGCTGTTGTATGAGACATCGCTTCTCCTCGGGGTTCCTGATCGTTCGAGCATACCCATGCGCCATGCCGGCCTGAATGGTTCATACGGGTAGCTGGTCGTCGTCGTGGGTCGGAATTATACGAGTGGCCGATACAGCCGTCTCGCCTCGATCACGACCGTGCTTGGCTGAACGTGAGACGCGGTGAAATCGGTGTAAATCCGGGACATCAAGCCCTCACACCATACTGGAGGCGAGAGCGTGTCTGGCCACCGACAGCACCGATGGCAGCCGCGTCGTGAAGTTGCCGGGTGTCTGATGAAGTCCCTGGAAGGTTTGCCGGGAAGCGGGAAGCGGCCCCCGCGCTTACAATACGGCTTGAAATTTTCATGTGCACAGTTAAAGTGAAGTCTAAAGATTTCATTACAACCACCGATGTTTGCTACATTGCGCTCATGTTTCCGGTGCGCCCCCAGGAGTGAAAATGAGGAAGACACTGCTATTCCTAACGCTATCGGCATTTCTGGCCTCGCCTATGGGGGCGGTACCCGAGGTGGAGGCGGCCCAGAATGGCAAGGCCAGTGTCTCCAAGGTCAAGGCGAAGGCCAAAGCCAAGAAACCCAAGTCTTCGTTGAAGGCGAAAGCCAAGGGCAACAAAAAAATCAGCCGCGCGGCCAAGCAAAGCAAGATTGTCGCCAAGCCCATCATGACGCCGCTGCGCGCGGTGTCCTACGACAAGTCCTGGCACGATGAAGACCTCCATTTGCGCTCCGCCGCTGTCCTGGTGGTCGACCAGAAAACTGGTGAAGCGCTCTATTCCAAGAACGTTGATGTCCCCACCGCCATCGCCTCCATCACCAAGTTGATGACCGCGATGGTCACGCTGGATGCCGAGCTCGACCTCAACGAAGAAATCGTGATCAACAGTGAGGATGTGGATCGGCTCAAGGGCACCGGCTCCCGCCTGGCTCTGGGAACCCGATTGACCCGCGAGGAATTGTTGCATCTGGCGCTGATAGCCTCAGAAAATCGCGCCGCCGCCGCGCTTTCCCGTGCCTATCCTGGTGGTCGTGGGGCATTCGTCGCCGCCATGAATCGGAAAGCACGCGAACTCGGTATGAAGAACAGCCATTTTATCGACGGAACCGGCCTCGACAGCGGCAACCGCGCCACCGCGGCCGACCTGGTGAAGATGGTGGACGCGGCCCACCGCTATCAACTGATACGCCAGATCAGCAGCACCGGCAGCTATGACGTGTCCGTCCCGGGAACCCGAGTCGTGCGGGTACGTGAAAACGGCAAAACGCATAAGATTGCCCGCTCGGTGCAGCGCCACATCGCCTTCAACAACACCAACAGCCTGACCCGCAACCAGAATTGGGACATCGGCGTTTCCAAGACCGGCTATATCAACGAGGCCGGCCACTGCCTTGTGATGCAGACCAGTATCGCCGAGCAGAAGGTCATCATCGTGCTGCTGGACTCCCTGGGAAAATGGAGTCGTATCGGCGACGCCCAACGGATACGAAAATGGCTGGAGCATGACAGCAAAATTGTCAGCCACCACCCACCGCGCGCGGCGACATGACAGTGGTACTTTTCTCTCTGAAAAAGGCGGCTTAGGCCGCTTTTTTTTATGGGCTGAAGCGCTCTTCCCGCTGCCAGCGCGGGCTTTGCCATGCTGATATACGAAAAACTTGATAGCCATCAAGGAAGTATGGGTTGGCTCATTCCTACTATTCGCCCCCTGGAGTCAATCGTGGGCTGTCCATGGTTGTCGAAACCGTAGGAGAAGCAAATGCGATACAAGTTGCTGATAGCTATGGCCGCCCTTGGGCTGGTCGCCACCCCCGCCCTGGCCGCCGACCCGATTCAGGGTTTGGTCAACACCTGTAACAACTGTCATGGCACCGGCGGCGTCAGCGTCGGCCATTCGATGCCCTCTATCGCCGGTCTGTCCGAGACCTACCTGAAGAACATTCTGATGGAATGGAAGAGCGGCGCCCGCGCTTCCGCCAACATGACCCGCTTGATTTCGGGTTACACCGACGCGGAAATCGCCGCGCTGGCCAAGTATTACGCCAAGCTGCCCTGGACGCCCGTTGTTCAGCCGGTGGCCGCCGACCTGATCGCCAAAGGCAAGGATATTACCGATCGTTGTGAGACCTGCCATGGCGTGACCGGTGGCAAGCCCGACGATGAGGAGACACCGCGCCTGAATGGCCAATGGGCCAAGTATCTGGAACTGGAGATGCTCAAGTACCGCGACCCGGCTTTCCAGATGACCCACAAGAAAATGATCAGGAACACCCAGAAGCTGGACCAGGGTGATGTCGCAACCGCCGCCAAGTACTACGGCGCGCAGAGCAAGTAAGGGGAAGACAGCATGAGCCAAATCAATCGTCGTAACTTCATCAAGGCCATTGCCGCCGCGTCCTCCGCAGCCGCCGTATCCATTCCCTTGTCCGCTTGTGCCGGCCCGGGAGCCAAGACTTCCAGTGGTGGCGGCAAAGCGCGCGTCGTCGTCATTGGTGGCGGCTATGGCGGCGCCACCGCCGCCAAGTACGTCAAGATGCTGGATGGTGGCATCGATGTGACCCTGATCGAGCCGAACGCGGTCTATACCTCCTGCCCGCTGTCCAACGAGGTGATCTCGGGTCATCGCGACATCAAGACCATCCAGACCGGCTATGACGGTCTCAAAAAGCGCGGCGTCAACGTGTTGCAGGATTTTGTGATCGGTGTCGATCGCGCCAAGAAAGTGGTGACCACCAAGGGTGGCAAGAAACTCGAATATGACGCGCTGGTCATGTCGCCCGGCATCGAGTTCCACTACAACGGCATCGAAGGCTATTCCGAGGCGGTGACCACGGATATTCCTCACGCCTGGAAGGCCGGCGAGCAGACCCTGCTGCTGAAGAAGCAGCTGATGGCCATACCCGACGGCGGCAAGTTCGTCATCGTCGTGCCCAAGGGCCCGTTCCGCTGCCCCCCCGGCCCCTACGAGCGCGCTTCCCTGGCGGCCAACTACTTCCAGCACAGCGGCAAGAAGAAGTGCAAGGTCATCATCCTCGACGCCAACGACTCCCATTCCAAGAAGGGTCTGTTCACCCAGGCCTGGAAAGCGATGTATGGCTGGGAGAAAGACGGCATGGGCACCAACAGCATGGTCGAATGGGTGGCCGGCTCCCAGGGCGGCAACGTCAACAAGCTGGATGCCAAGAACCGGACGGTCTCTTCCGACTTCGTCGACATGAAGGCCGATGTGCTCAACATCATCCCCGCGCACAAGGCCGGCAAGATCGCGGTCGATACCGGCCTGGCCAAGGAAAACGGCTGGTGCAAGGTGGTGCCGATGACCATGGCTTCCGCCGAGGATGAAAACATCTACACCATTGGCGACTCCTGTGTCGCTGGCGAGATGGCCATCTACGGCAATCCGAACGCCAACTTCGACATGCCCAAGTCCGCCCATATCGCGATGACCCAGGCCAAGGTCGCCGCCGCCGCCATCGTCGCCAAGCTCAATGGCCTGCCGACGCCGCAGCCCTATTACGCCAACACCTGTTACAGCGTGGTGGGCGATGACTACGGCTTCTCCGTGGCGCACCAGTACCGGGTGGTGGATGGCACCTTCAAGTACATCAAGGAAGGCAGCGGCATTTCTCCCATCCTCATGCCGGACAAGTCGCCGGTGCCGGCGATCTATCGCAAGCTCGAAGCCGAGTACGCGGACGGCTGGCTGCGTAACGTGATGGCGGATGCCTTCATCTGATGTTCCGATTGCTGACTTTTAACCAAGGAGGCCTATGAAAGACGCGCGCGAGACTACCGACGTTTAACCACCCGGTGGGCCCGCGCGCAGTCGCGCGTGATGGGCCGCCAAGCAAGTTTAAATTTTCAGGAGACTGACCATGAAATTTGGAAACGTAGTAAGCCGAATGGCGATGGGACTGGCAGCAGCCCTGTTCGCCTTTGGCGTGCAGGCGGCCGTGGATATTCCCGGACCGAAACTGCCGCCGCCCGATGCGCCCAAGGCGCCGCCGATCCAGCCCGTGGAAGCTAAAAAATGCTATTCCTGCCACGAGGACATCGAGGACTTCCACACCAAGGGCCGCCATGCCACGGTGAACTGCGCGCACTGTCACGACAATGCCGCCGAGCACCAGAAACTGGCGAAGCAGAAGGACTGGGGCGTGCGTCCGAATACCAACAAGGACCATCGCGCTTGTGCCACCTGCCACGTCGAGCAGTACAACACCTTTGTGCAGACCAATCTGGACTCGCATGCTCGTGTTGAGAAAGCCAGCTACAAGAGCCGCTCGCCGCTGTTCGACAAGCTCATGGATGGCTACGGCTTCACCAAGGAGCATAACGAGCCGCGTTCCCACGCCTTCATGCTGGTGGACCAGTGGGTCGTTGATCGTGGCTTCGGTGGCCGCTTCCAGTTCAAGGACTGGACCTATGTCAACAAGGCCGAACTGGTCGCCAATGGCGCCTGGAACGTGATTGTCGACAAGGAGCCCAGCACCTCCGACCAGAAGAAATTCATGCGTCAGACGGTAACGGCCGTCAACCCGGTCTGTATGAACTGCAAGACGCAGGATCACATCCTGGACTGGAAATTCATGGGCGATAAGGATCCGCGCGCCAAGTGGGACCGCACCTCCAAGCCGGTCGAGTTCGCTCGCGCCATGAGCCACCCGCTGAACTGCTTCATGTGTCATGACCCGCACTCCGCTGGTCCGCGTGTCGTGCGTGACGCCCTGATCCAGGCTGTGGTGGATCGCAAGGAAGGCACCTATCCGCATGACAAGGTGAAGTCCGAGCAGATCAAGATGACCAAGGTCAACTTCCAGCGTGATGGCAAAGACTTCCGTGCCATTGGTCTGCTGTCCAAGTCCGACTCCAACCTGATGTGTGCCCAGTGCCACGTGGAGTACAACTGCGGCCCCGGCTTTGATTGCGCCGAGAAAGGCAAGGAGTTCTACATCAAGATGGACGATCCGCGTACCAACCTGTTCACCTGGGTGAACGTGTTCGGCTACAAGGACAAGATGGCTGGTCAGTACAAGTTCAAGGACTTCAAGCACGCACAAACTGGTGCCCTGCTGCCCAAGATCCAGCACCCGGAAATGGAAACCTACTGGGGTTCCAAGCACGAGAAGGCTGGCGTCGAGTGCAAGGACTGCCATATGACCAAGCAGCGCGCCGCCAACGGCAAGGTGACCACCAATCACCAGCAGATGTCGCCGCGTTACAACCTGAAGGCCGCTTGCCTGACCTGCCACAAGGAGTGGAGCGAGAAGGAAGCCAAGTACCATATGGAGGCGATCCAGGGCTACACCCGCGGCAAGATGGCCAAGGCTGAATTCTGGCTGGCTGAGCTGATCGACTGGATCAACAAGGCCAAGGAAGCCGGTATTTCTCCGGATGCTTTGGACAAGGCCTACGACTACCAGTACGACGGCACCCTGTACTGGGAATGGTGGACCGCCGAGAACTCCGACGGCTTCCACAACCCGGATGATGCGCGCGAGTCGCTGACCCGCTCCATCGATGCTTCCCAGGATGGCATCAAGTTCCTGAAGGCTGAGATCGCCAAACTGAAGTCCGCTGGCAAGTAATTATTGTCAGTGAGTGAAAAGGGGCGGAGAAATCCGCCCCTTTTTCTGTCTTGTTGGCTTGTAGCCAGTGACCAGATGGTAGGAATAAGCGTGCCATGGCGTTTGTCGCCCATTCAACAACCGCTCTTCCGACTGCTCACCGGCTACAGGCTTGCCATGTCTTGCTGGTATCCTCGCTCGCCTTGAATCCACCTCCATCCAATGTCCGACCCTTCTCTTTCCGTTCATGATCTGGCCTGCGCCCGTGGCGACCGGTTGTTGTTCAAGAACATGAACTTCACCTTGAACGCCGGTGCGCTGTTACTGGTTCAGGGGGGCAATGGCCAGGGCAAGACCAGTTTGCTGCGTCTGCTGACCGGGCTGTCCAGTCCGGAAGAGGGGGAAGTGCACTGGCGCGGTCAGCCCATCCGCAAGCAACGCGAGGCTTACCATGCGGAGATGATTTATCTCGGTCACGCCAACGGTGTGAAGGACGACCTTAATCCTGTCGAAAACCTGCGTTTCGCCGATGGCCTGCAAGGCCGCGAATTCGACGCGGCACGAGGTGTCGCCACACTGAATAAACTTGGTTTGAGTCGCTGCCTGGATTTGCCCTGTCGTGTGCTTTCTTTCGGTCAGCGCCGTCGTGTGGCGTTGGCCGCCCTGCTTCTTGCCGGGGCAACGCTGTGGATACTGGATGAGCCGTTGACCGGGCTTGATGTGCACGCGGTGGCATTGATGGAAGGGCTGATTCGCGATCACCTGAAGGGTGGCGGCATGGTGGTGGCGACCACCCACCAGGCCTTGAATCTGGAAGGAGTGACGGTGCAACGGCTTTTGGTCGGCAACGTGGCGATTCCGGAGTTGGCATGAGGAAGACGCCCGAGCGAACCAGGTGTGGGAGCGGGCTTGCCCGCGATAACGCGCGTATCGCGGGCAAGCCCGCTCCCACGGAGTAACCATGCACCGCTTCCTCCTCGCCGTCCTGCGTCGTGATCTCACCCTGGCCGCTCGCCGCCGTGGTGACTGGCTGATCGCGCAATTCTTCTTCGTCATGGTTGCCAGTCTGTTTCCGCTTGGCGTCGGGCCGGAGCCGGAAATGCTGGCGCGTATCGGCCCCGGCGTGTTGTGGGTGGCGGCCACCCTGGCCTCGCTGCTGTCGCTGTCGCGCCTGTTCGCCGACGATCACCACGATGGCAGCCTGGAGCACATGGTGCTGTCACCGGAGCCGACGGTGCTATTGGTGCTGGGCAAGTCGCTGGCACATTGGCTGATCTATGGCATTCCCCTGCTGCTGATCGCGCCGGTGCTGGGCATTCAATTCAACCTGAGTTGGGAAGCCATCTGGGTGCTGGAAATCTCCCTGCTGCTGGGTACACCCATCCTGTCGCTGCTCGGCGGCGTCGGTGCCGCGCTGACCCTTGGCCTGCGTGGCGGCGGAGTTTTGTTGACCCTGCTGATCCTGCCGCTCTATGTCCCCGCGCTTATTTTCGGCGCCGGCGCCGTCGATGGCGTCATGGCGGGAACCGGTGCCGAGGCGCACTTGTCATTGTTGGGCGCTTTTCTGGTTCTCTCCCTTATGATCGCCCCCTGGATAGCCGCCGCCGCCCTGCGTGTCTCACTCGAATAATCATCGAATGACCGACGAATGAACCTATATACCTACGCTTCCCCCGCAAATTTCTACGTCCTCGCCGGCAAGCTTGTCCCCTGGTTCGCCTGGGGTACGGGAATTTTCACCGTCTGGGGGCTGTATATCGCCTTCTTCCTGGCGCCCACGGATTTCCAGCAGAGCGAGGCCTATCGCATCATCTTCATCCATGTGCCAGCGGCCTGGATGTCGATGTTCATCTATCTGGTGATGGCCTTCTGGGGCGCCATCGGCCTGGCCTTCAATACGCGCCTGTCGTTCATGATGGCGCGCGCGTTGGCGCCGACCGGCGCGATCTTCACCTTCATCGCCCTGTGGACCGGCGCCTGGTGGGGCAAGCCGATGTGGGGCGCCTGGTGGGTGTGGGACGCGCGCCTGACCTCGGAACTGATTTTGTTGTTCCTTTATGTCGGCATCATCGCCCTGTGGGCGGCGATCGACGACATCAAGCGCGGTGATCGCGCGGGTTCGTTGCTGACCCTGATCGGCGCCATCAATGTTCCGATCATCTATTTCTCGGTGAAATGGTGGAACACCCTGCATCAGGGCGCCTCGGTCAGTCTCACCAAGGCGCCGAGCATGGCCGCGACCATGTTGCAGGGCATGTTGGTCCTGGCCATCGCCGCCTGGCTCTACACCATCACCGTGGCCCTGATCCGGGTAAGACGCATCATTCTGGAACGGGAACGGCAGACGGAATGGGTCAAGGCATTGCTGGAAAAGGAGACATAAATGAAACAACCCCCTTACTCACTGTGTTCGTATCCCCCCAAGGGGGAGCAGCCCCCCCTTGGGGCGGCCCGGCGGGAGGTCTGACATGGAATGGGCAAGCTGGTCCGAGTTCTGGAATATGGGTGGCTACGGGTTCTACGTCTGGGGCTCCTATGGCGTGACCGCCGCCTGTATCGCGGTCGAGGTCTATTTGTTGAAACGCGCCGCCGGCGATACGCGTCGCCGCCTTAAACGCATGCAGCAGTGGGAAGAGCAATGAAATCACGTCACAAGAAACTCCTGGTCATCGTCCTGGCCCTTGCCGGCATCGGTATCGCCGCCGCGTTGATCCTGAACGCCTTCCAGAGCAATCTGGTGTTCTTCTTTTCGCCCACCCAGGTGGCGAACGGCGAGGCGCCGACTGATCGCGCCTTCCGTATCGGCGGCCTAGTCGAGGAGGGCAGCGTCAAGCGCGACCCCGATGGCCTGACGGTACGCTTCGTGGTCACCGACACCGCAAAATCCATGAATGTGGTCTACAAGGGCATCCTTCCCGACCTGTTCAAGGAAGGTAAAGGCGTGGTGGCGGAAGGTAAGCAGGGCGTCGATGGCGTATTCGTCTCGACCCAGGTGCTCGCCAAGCACGACGAGAACTACATGCCGCCCGAGGCTGCTCATGCATTGGAGCAGGCGCAGAAAGCACAAGAAACATTGGCGAAGTGAGGAAATTGACATGAGGCACTATACGGCGGTCATCGAACGTTGCGCTCAGACGGGGTTTTATGTCGGATACATCCCGGGCTTTCCCGGTGCGCACAGCCAGGGGGCCGACCTGGATGAGTTGAACGGCAATCTTCGGGAAGTATTGGAAATGCTGCTCGAAGAGGGCGAACCACAACTGGAAGCCGAGTTTGTGGGTACTCAGATGGTCGCGGTGGCCTGACTTGGGTAGCCAGCCCGTATTGAGTCCCCGTGAAGTCGCGGCCTTGCTCACGAAAATCGGTTTTGCCATGGTTCGACAACGCGGTTCCCATCAACAATACAGACACCCGGATGGACGTTGCACCACCGTACCCTTTCATGCCGGACGCGATATATCACCGATCTTGCTCAGACAAATCGCAAAGGACATTGGCTTGACTGTCGAAGCCATGCTCCAGCAGTAATAACCAGGAGACACCATTGATCCCAGAACTCGGCCATTTCGCCTTAATCATCGCGCTGCTGTTGGCGCTCACCCAGGCCATCCTGCCTCTGATCGGCGCCCAGCGCGGCAACCTCACCCTGATGGCGGTGGCGCGACCGGCTACCCAGGGGCAGTTTGTGTTCGTTGCCCTCGCCTTCGCCTGCTTGGTGTATTCCTTCCTCGTCAATGACTTCTCGGTGGAGAACGTGGCGCGCAACTCCTTCTCCCAGTTGCCGGAGGTCTATCGCGTCACCGCCTCCTGGGGTTCGCATGAGGGCTCCCTGCTGCTATGGGTGCTGATGCTGGCGTTCTGGTCGACGGCCGTGTCGGTGTTTTCACGTCACCTTCCGGACGACATGGTGGCGCGGGTGATCGGCGTCATGGGACTGATTTCCGTCGGCTTTCTGACTTTTATGCTCACCACCTCCAATCCCTTCCTGCGCCTGCTGCCGGCCGCGGCCGATGGTCGCGACATGAATCCGCTGCTACAGGATTGGGGCATGATCATCCACCCACCCATGTTGTACATGGGTTATGTCGGCTTTGCCGTCGCCTTCGCTTTCGCCATCGCGGCCTTGATATCGGGCCGCCTGGATGCCGCCTGGGCGCGCTGGTCGCGCCCCTGGACCACGGTGGCCTGGGCCTTTCTGACTCTGGGCGTCGGTCTGGGTAGCTGGTGGGCGTATCGTGAACTCGGCTGGGGCGGCTGGTGGTTCTGGGACCCGACCGAGAACGCCTCATTCATGCCCTGGCTGGCGGGAACGGCGCTGATCCATTCCCTGGCGGTGACGGAGAAACGCGGCGCCTTCAAGGCTTGGACCGTGCTGCTGGCGCTGTCCGCCTTCTCCCTGTCGCTGTTGGGCACCTTCCTGGTGCGCTCCGGGGTGCTGTCCTCGGTGCATGCCTTCGCCACCGATCCGGCGCGAGGCGCCTTTATCCTGGTCTTCATGGTGGTCGTGATCGGCGGCTCGCTGATCCTGTACGCATGGCGGGCGCCCAAGATGGTCACCGGCGGGGCTTTCACCGGGTTCTCGCGCGAAGCCATGCTGTTGGCCAACAACGTCATCTTGCTGGCGGCAATGGGTTCGGTGCTGCTCGGCACGCTCTATCCGTTGCTCATGGATGCCCTGGGCATGGGCAAGATTTCCGTCGGACCGCCCTACTTCAACGCGGTGTTTGTGCCGTTGATGGCGCCGGCGCTGTTCCTGATGGGGGTCGGCCCCCTGCTGCGCTGGAAGGGCGATAGTCTGCCGGATATCTTCAGCCGCCTGAAATGGGCGCTGGCCGTCGCGGCTGCCACCGGCTTGCTGTTGCCGCTCACGTTGAAAGGTTTCAATCCCTGGGCCAGCCTGGGCTTCTTCGTGGCGACCTGGATCACCCTGACGGCGTTCATCGGTTTCCGGGATCGCATGAAGAACGGCACTCGCCTGTTCAAGCTGCCGCGCGCTTTCTGGGGCATGCAACTGGCGCACCTCGGGCTGGCCTGGGGCATCGCCGGTATCGCCGTGGTGGCCAACTACCAGGAGGAACGTGACGTACGCATGAATGTCGGCGACCACACCACCCTGGCCGGCTACACGTTTACCTTCCGCGGCGCCGTGGAACATCCCGGCCCCAATTACCGCGCGGCGCGCGGCACGTTGGAGGTGAGCCAGGACGGCAAACAGTTGTTCGTGCTGCACCCGGAGAAACGTATCTACAACGCCTCCGGCATGCCCATGACCGAGGCCGCCATCCATCCCAACATCTTCCGTGACGTCTACGTTGCCTTAGGCGAACCCCTGGATGAGGAGGCCAAGACCTGGGCGGTGCGCTTGTTCTACAAGCCGTTCATCAACTGGTTGTGGATAGGCGCGCTGATGATGGTGATCGGAGGTTTCCTGGCGGCATCGGATCGACGCTACCGCATCGCGGTGAAAGCCACAGTGCCCGCCGGCGCGGTTACCCAGGGTGCCTGAGATGAGGATTGCTACGCTACCCATGTACTCCGCCCCGCGTGTGGGCGGCACACTCCCCCGCGACAGCATGGCGGGAGGCCGGTCATGAAACGCTGGCTACCCCTGATCCTGTTTGCTGTTCTGGTCGGCTTCTTCGCCAAGGGGTTGTTCCTGAACCCGCGTGAGGTGCCGTCGCCCTTTATCGGCAAGCCGGCACCCGCGTTCACCTTGCCGGTGGTGGCGACGGCAAACGCCTATGCCAAGGCCGATTTCAGCCCCGCCGACATGAAGGGCAAGGTCTGGCTGCTCAACGTCTGGGCGCCGTGGTGCGTGTCCTGCCGCCAGGAGCACGGTGTGCTCATGGCGGTGGCGCAGAGCCAGTCGGTGCTTTTCGTCGGCCTCAACTGGAAGGACAAGGATCGCGAAGCGGAACAGCTTCTGGCGGATCACGGCAGCCCCTACGTCGCCGTGCCGGACGACCTGAGCGGCAAGATCGGCATTGACTACGGCGTCACCGGCACGCCGGAAACCTATGTCATCGACCAGGCCGGCATCATCCGGATGAAGCATATCGGCCCGATCAGTCCGGATGTCTGGAAAGAAAAATTTGAACCGAAACTGAAGGAGTTGGGTGCATGAAATCCTTGCTGTTCTCTCTACTTCTCGCGCTTGCCGGCCCTGTCTGGGCGGGAGAAGCCGTTTCCATCGGCGAAGACCCGGTAATCGAACAGCGCCTGGTCAAGCTCGGGGAGGAACTGCGCTGTCTGGTGTGCCAGAACGAATCACTGGCCGGCTCGCACGCGGAACTGGCGGAAGATCTGCGCCGCGAAATCCGCGCCCAGATGAAAGCCGGCAAGAATGACCAGGAAGTCATCGAATACCTGACCACCCGCTATGGCGACTTCGTGTTGTACCGGCCACCCTTCAAACCGGTGACCTACCTGCTGTGGCTGGGACCGTTGCTGTTCCTCGGCATTGGTGGTGGCGTCTGGTATGTCACCCTGAAGAAGCGCCGCGCACTTGAGAACACCCCGGTGGATGAGCAACAACTCGCCGCCGCCGCTCAACTATTGGATGGAAAAAAATGAACCCGTTCTGGACTGTCTCCCTGTTCTGGATAGCCGCAGCTATTTGCGTTCTCGTTGCACTTGCCTTCATCTTGCCGCCTCTCCTGCGCAAAAAAGAAATCGAGGCCAAAGCCGCGCGTCGCGACATCAATATCGCCGTCTATCAGGATCAAATGAAGGAAATGGAGTCTGATCGCGCCAGCGGCCTTCTCAATGAAGCGCAATACCAGGCCGGCAAGCTGGAACTAGAGGGCAGGCTCGCCGAGGACGCGCTGGTCAAGACCGATAGCGTGATGGCGCCGGTCGCCAGCCGCCGTCTCGGCTTCACCCTGGCCGGCGTACTGCCCGTCGCGGCCTTTGGGCTGTATTTCCTGATGGGCAATCCCATGTCATTGATTTCCATCGCCGAGGCGCAAGCCAACCCGGCCATGGCCGAGTCCGGGGTCGTTCCGGGCGAGCACGACGTCATGAAAATGATCCAGCAGGTCGAGGAGAAAACCAAGACAGATCCCAACGACGTCGCCGCCTGGGCCATGCTCGGCAAGACCTATGCCGTCGTCGGCCACTGGCCGGAAGCGCTCCTTGCCTATGAAAAAGCCTACAAGCTCAAGCCTGATGAGCCGGCGATCATGACCGGCTATGCCGAGGCCCTGGCGATCAGCCGTGACCGCGTCATGAAAGGTGAACCCATCCAGCTCGTTCTGAAGGCGCTGGAAAAAGATCCGGATGACATCAAAGGCCTGGAGTTGGCCGGCATCAACGGCTTCCAGGAAAAGAACTTCGCCAAGGCCGCGTATTACTTCAAGCATCTGCACAAGCAACTGCCGCCTGATTCGCCTTACGCCCAGGACATTCTGGCCGCGCAGAAGGAGGCGACGCGTCTCTCTCGTACCGCCATGACCGGGATGGATAACCTCGGTGACCAGGAGCCCGCCGCGGCGGCGGCAGGTCCTGGCGCCACCCTGCACGGCAAGGTGGATATCACCCCCGCGCTGAAATCGAAGATTACCGATACGGACGTGGTGTTCCTGTTCGCCCGTTCCGCCGAGGGCGGTGCCCCGGTGGCCGCCATACGCGCCACAGCCGTGAAGTTCCCGCTGGAATTCGAGCTGAACGACAAGATGGCCATGAATCCTGACAACCGATTGTCCAACTTCAAGAAGGTGACACTCACCGTGCGCGTCTCCAAATCCGGTGACCCGATGGGCGGGGCGGGTGACCTGGAAGGGACGTTGGCCGGCGTGGCTGTGGGTAGCAAGGACATCAAATTGGTCATCGACAAAGTCCATCCCTGATCCTGACGAATCAGCAAAAAAGCCCGCCGCGCGCGGGCTTTTTTCATGTGAGCCTGCCGGGTTAGGCGTCAGCGAAGAAAATGTTGATGACAATCAAAGTTTTATCCCGACGGTTTTGTTAAACAGTGCTCCTTCTCCTGGTCAATAAGAGGGCTTTGTCATGGATCGTCGCACTTTCATAGGTTTCATTCCCGCCATCGCCCTCTTTGGCTGCGCCAGTAAAGGGCAGGAAAAGGCGGCTGACCAATCCGGGATGCGTTTCAGTGATGCGGAACGCAAGATCATCATGGCTTACTACCCGCGGCCGGTAAAAGTAGATGCCAATGCAAAAGGCCGGGTCAATATCGGCGACAAGCTCATGTCCGGGGTGCGGCCGAACAAGCTCCCCACCTCGCTCGATGCGCAGTTGCCGACATTACCCGCCCCCTACACCCGTTTGACCCTGGGCGCGGATGTGATTCTGGTGAACCGCGACACCCACGACATCCTCGACGTGATTCCGCAGGTCGCCTTCTGAGAGCCCTTTTCCGGGCACGATCCGAGGCCGGCATAGACCGGCCTTTTTCATTTCTGTAGCCATAGCGGCACGCGAGGCGCGCCCAGGCCTCCTGTAGCAATCGTGGTTCAAGGCAGCCTTCTCAGTGTTTTAGGTTTTACACTTCGCCCCCCTCCAAAGCAGAGAAAAGGCCATAGACCGCATGCAAGACTGGGCTCGATTTACCGGTTTCGATTTCCTCGCGGCCTCCTGGTTGCCCGAGGTCTTGCTCGTGCTGGTCGGGGTGCTGCTGCTGATCCTGCTGGCTCGCGAGGCATTGCGGCGCATCGAGAGGGCCGCGAGCCAAACCAGCACGGTATGGGACGATGCGCTGATCCATGCAGTGAAGCGGCCACTCACCGTATTGTTGTGGGTGGTCGGTCTCGCCCATGTGGCGGGCATTCTCGACCGGGAAATCGGCTCCCATGTGCTGGATTACGCGCTGCCCGCCCGCAGTGTCGGGGTGATCGCCTGCCTCGCCTGGTTTCTTATCCGCATGATCAACAACGCCGCGCACAGCATCCTGGCACAGAGCCGGGAAAGCGGAGAAGCGGTGGATCAGACCACCGTGGATGCCATGAGCAAGCTGGGGCGGGTCATCGTGCTCATCGTCTCCGCCCTGGTGATACTGCAAACTCTGGGCTTCAGCGTCTCCGGCGTGCTCGCCTTCAGCGGCATCGGCGGCATCGCCGTCGGCTTTGCCGCCAAGGACCTGCTCGCCAATTTTTTCGGTGGACTGATGGTCTATCTGGATCGGCCCTTTTCCGTGGGGGACTGGATTCGTTCGCCGGACAAGGCGATCGAAGGCACGGTGGAATACATCGGCTGGCGGCAGACCCGCATCCGCGCCTTCAACAAGAATCCGATCTACGTGCCGAACGCCCTGTTCACCACCATCGTGGTGGAAAACCCCTCGCGCATGTCGCACCGGCGGATCAAGGAAGTCATCGGCATCCGTTACCAGGACATCGCCAAGATGGCCGCCATCACCGCCGACGTGAAGGCCATGCTGACCGCGCACCCGGACATCGACAACGAGGCGACGATGATCGTGAATTTCACGACCTTCTCCGCCTCCTCCATCGATTTCATGATCTACACCTTCACGACCATGACCCAATGGGTGCGTTATCAGGAGATCAAGCAGGATGTGCTGCTCAAGGTCGCCGAAGTGATTGCCGCCCATGGCGCGGAAATCGCCTTTCCGACGCGGACGTTGCATATCGAGTCGGACTAGATGTTGCCGTTTACCGGTAAGCGCTATATTCTGGCGCCATGATCCTTACCTTTGCAGACCGTGACAGCGCCGATCTGTTTGCCGGGAAACGGGTGAAACGGTTCGCCAATATCGCCTCGGTGGCCGAGCGCAAGTTCCAGCAACTCGATAGCGCCGCCACCTTGAATGCCTTGCGGGTTCCGCCGGGCAACCGGCTCGAAGCGCTGGTGGGCGAACGCCAGGGTCAGCACAGTATCCGTATCAATGACCAATGGCGCGTGTGCTTCGTCTGGACGGCGGCGGGCGTGCGAGACGTGGAAATTGTCGATTACCACTGAATTTCAGCGGAGACCAAGATGAGCATTGCAGCCCCAAAGAATGGAATGCGCCCGATTCACCCGGGCGAAATTCTGCGCGAGGATTACCTCAAGCCGCTGACCATGAGCGCCAATGCCCTGGCCCAGGCATTGCACGTACCCGCCTCACGGATCAACGACATCGTGCTGGAACGGCGCGGCGTCACCGTGGATACCGCCTTCCGACTGGCGCGCTACTTCGGTGGCGACGTGCAGACCTGGATGAACCTGCAAACCGCTTACGAAATCCGGCAGGCGGAAGCCACGCTGGCGAAAAGGGTGGAAGAAGAGGTCATGCCGCTGGCGGCATGACCCATCCATGTAGCCAAAACACCCTAGCAGCCTGTCGGACTTTGGAATCGTCGGCTGCAAAACGACCGCAGCGGACCAGTTTTTACCAGCTTCTTGCCCCATAGTTCGACTATGCGGCTGCGAATCCGGCAAAAACTGGCCTCGCTGGGGCCGCTTTTCGCTATCGACGACCAAAGTCCGACAGGCTGCTAGTCGTCACGCTTTATTCCACCGGGATTCACGTCATGGATACCACCCGCGCCACGATTTATCTGGAAAACCCCTTGCATCAGGCGCTACGGCTGAAAGCCGCCAACACCCGGCGCAGTATGTCCGAGATCGTCAACCACGCAGTCCGCGCGGCCTTACGCGAAGATGAGGAAGATTTGGCCGCGTTCGATGAGCGCGTGAGCGAGAAGCCAGTCAGTTACGAGCAATTCCTTGCCCAGTTGCCGGTCGAAATAGTCAAGGCTGGCCGTCGCCGCAACGTCTACCGCTAACCCCATCCCATAAAGGAAAAAATGATGCGCACCCTAATCTGCGGCTCCATGGCCTACGACACCATCATGGTGTTCCACGACCAGTTCAAGAACCACATCCTGCCCGATCAGATTCACATCCTGAACGTGGCCTTCCTGGTGCCGGACATGCGTCGCGAGTTCGGCGGTTGTGCCGGCAACATCGCCTACAACATGAAACTGCTGGGCGGCGAGCCGCTGATCATGGCGACCGTGGGCGACGATTTCGCGCCTTATGCCGAACGCCTGAAGCAGCTTGGCCTCGATGCCGGCCACATTCACCGTGTCGCCAACACCTTCACCGCGCAGGCCTTCATCACCACCGACCTGGACGATAACCAGATCACCGCCTTCCACCCCGGCGCGATGAACTTCGCGCACCAGAACAAGGTGGACTGCGCGGAGGGGGTCAAGCTCGGCATCGTCTCGCCGGATGGTCGCCAGGGCATGATCGATCACGCGCGCCAGTTTTCCGAGGGCTGTATTCCCTTCATCTTCGATCCCGGCCAGGGCTTGCCCATGTTCAATGGCGAGGAGTTGCTGGATTTCACCCGCCAGGCGGAATACCTCACCTGCAACGACTACGAGGCGAAACTCTTGCAGGAACGCACCGGTCGGACGCTGGAAGCGTTGGCGAAGCAGGTACGCGCGCTGGTGGTGACCCTGGGGGGCGAAGGCTCGCGGATTTACGCGGATGGCCAGGTGCATGAAATCCCGGCGGCCAAGGCGAGCGCGGTGGTGGACCCGACCGGTTGCGGCGATGCCTACCGCGCCGGCTTGATGGCCGCCATGCTCAAGAGCATGGACTGGCCCACCTGCGGACGTCTGGCGGGGCTGCTCGGGGCGATCAAGATTGCCCAGCGTGGCGGCCAGAACCACCACTTCACCTGGGACGAAATCGCCGAACGCTTCAAAACCGAATACGGTTACGCACTGTGATGAAGGAGTCAGTCATGAACAAAACCTTATGCTTGTTGCTCATCCCCGTCGCGCTGGCCGGCTGCGCCAGCGGCAAGGGCAGCGACGATTACGAGCGCACGGAAACCCGCCGTGTGTACGAAGTGAAAATGGGCGTGGTGGAAAGCGTGCGTGTCGTGAAGCTGGAAGGCACCTCCTCCGGGGTCGGAACCGCCGCCGGGGCCGCAGTGGGCGGTATCGCCGGAAGCGATGTCGGGGGCGGTAAAGGTTCCGCCGTAGGGGCCGTGATCGGCGCCGTGATCGGCGGCATAGGCGGCGCGGCGGCGGAAGAGGGCATCACCCGCAAGGCCGGCCAGGAAATCATCGTCAGGCTCGATTCCGGCCGCACCATCGCCGTGGTTCAGGAAGACACCGGCGAGAAGTTCGCCAAGGGCGATCGCGTTCGTATGCTGGAATCCGGCGGCCAGGCGCGGGTGACGCACTAAGGTGTAGGTCGGATCAGGCGTAGGTTGGGCAAAGCGCAGCGTGCCCAACATGCAACCGTCGAATGTTGGGCACGCCTTCGGCTTTGCCCAACCTACGCCTGAAATCAGGAACCGCTGGGAACGAGGCCGCCCAGTTTCGAACGGATCTTCGCCACCCCCTGGTCTATCGCCTGGTCAAGATAGACGCCGTAGTAATCCAGGGTGGTGACGCCCACTACCGGCTTGGCCAATTGGCGGCCTTCACCATCGAAAATCATGACCGTCGGGGTCAGGCGGGCGCCGTTTTCCCCGGCAAATTTACGATGGCTCACCTTGCGGCCCTGAAAATCCTTGAGATCGCGGAAACCCGTACTTTCCACCTGGCGCATCACCACCTTGGAGAGGTAATCGGCGTTGCCGCTCATGGGAATCAGGAATTCCTTGAGCGCGGTTTCGCAGTAAGAGCAGTGCGCGCCGACGAATACCAGCAACACCACGCCCTGAACCGCGCGCGCGGCTGCGGCGTCTTTTTGCAGGTCGTGCGCGTAAGGCACATCCGCGCGGGCCAGCGCAATGCCGCATGATAAGATCGCCAGCCACGCGAGTACTTGCTTAACTGCCTGTTTCATCGTCGTTTTCCTCAACATAGTCGAGCATTCTAGCGATGCTCCTCTTACGCTCAATAGTTCAATCATGCCGAAAAAAATAGTCATCGCTACCCGTGAAAGCCCACTTGCGCTCTGGCAAGCCGAACACGTCAAGGCCCGCCTACTGGAATTGCATCCCGGCCTGGAAGTCGAGTTGCTAGGCATGACCACCCAGGGCGACCAGATTCTCGACTCCCCGCTCTCGCGCATCGGCGGCAAAGGTTTGTTCGTGAAGGAACTGGAAACCGCGATGGCGGAAGGGCGCGCCGATCTCGCCGTGCACTCGATCAAGGATGTGCCGATGGATCTGCCTCCCGGTTTTGAACTGGCTGCCATCGCGCAACGTGATGATCCTCGCGATGCCTTCGTTTCCAGGAAATACGCGAGTTTGAGCGATCTGCCCTCCGGTGCCCGTGTCGGTACTTCCAGCCTGCGCCGCCAGGTGCAGTTGCGCGCCGTATACCCGACCCTGGATGTCGACACCCTGCGCGGCAACGTCAACACCCGCCTGCGCAAGTTGGAAGAAGGCCAGTACGACGCCATCCTGCTAGCCGCCGCCGGGCTCAAGCGCCTCGGCCTCGATGCCCATATTCGCGCCATCCTGACCCCGGAAGAAAGCCTGCCGGCGGTGGGCCAGGGCGCGCTCGGCATCGAGATTTGCGAAGGACGCCCCGACCTGATCGAACTGCTGGCACCGCTCAATGACGCCGAAACCGCGGCCTGCGTGCGCGCCGAGCGGGCCATGAGCCGCATGTTGCATGGCGGCTGCCAGGCACCCATCGGCGGTTATGCCGAACTGCATAATGGACGAATTCACCTGCGCGCCTTCGTGGCCGATCTGGAAGGGATTCGCTTCTACAAGAGCGAGGTGGAAGGCGATCCGGCCGACCCGGAAGCCATCGGCCACGCCGCCGCGCGGGAACTGATCGCCCAGGGCGCCGACACCCTGCTGGCGGAACTCATCCATCGCATGCAATGAACCTGCCTCTGTCCGGCCAGAGTGTGTTGGTGACCCGCCCGGTTGGGCAGACGATGGGAATGCAGGCACGTTTGCGCGAACTGGGCGCCGACCCCGTTCTGTTTCCCACCCTGGACATCCTGCCGCCGGCCGACACGGCTACCTTGGCGCGGCGCCTGGCCGAACTGCCGGATTACGATCTCGCCATCTTTATCAGCCCGACCGCCGTGCAATACGGCCTCGCCGGCATTCCGGCCTGGCCAAGCGGGCCGCGCGCGGCCGGGGTAGGGCAGGGTACGGCGGCGGCTCTGCGCGCGGCCGGCATCGAGTCGGTTTTGGTGCCCAGCGACGGCGGCGACAGCGAACATCTGCTCGCCCACCCGGAGCTGGCCGACATGGCGGGTCGGCGCGTGCTCATCTTTCGCGGTGAAGGTGGTCGAGAACTGCTGGCGGAGACCCTGGCCGCGCGTGGCGCCACCGTGGAATACGCCGAGTGCTACCGACGCGGCCTACCCAAGGCCACTCCGGCTCCACTTCTCGCTATCTGGCGGCGGGGTGGCATCCAGGCCGTCACCGCGCTGAGTTCACAAGGCCTGGACAATCTGTTTACCCTGCTGGGCGAGGGCAACGCCAACCTGGTTCGCGCCACGCCGCTGTTCGTGCCACACCCGCGCATTGCCGCGCATGCCCGAGGGCTGGGTGTTTCCTCGGTCATTGCCACCGGGCCGGGCGAAGCGGGCTTGTTGCAGGGTCTTGTGGAATACTTCGCACATGTCTGAAAACACCGCTGAAAACACTCCTCCGACTTCGCGCCTGGCGTGGTTCGGCATCGTCCTGGCCGGCGCGGCCATATTGCTGACGCTTGGTCTGGCCTGGATGGCTTACGACCGTTTCCAGACCATGGAAGTGCAACTGGCCCGCCGCATCGGCGCCTTCGATGCCGCCAGCGAGGAAGCGCGCGCCGCCGCCAAGGCCGCCAACATGGCGCTGTCCGACCTGCAAGGTCGCCTGGCCACACTGGAATCCGCAGGTCAGGAAACCCAGAATCAGCAACTGGCCCTCAACGCGATGTATCAGGACATCGCGCGCAGTCAGGATGAGCGGATCGTGGCAGACCTCGAACAGACCCTGTTGCTCGCGCAGCAACAATTGCAACTGGCGGGCAATGTGAAGGCGGCCCTGATTGGGCTGGACGCGGCGGCAACCCGGCTGGCGCAACTCGACAAGCCACAGTTCAATGGCCTGCGCGACGCCATTGCCCGCGATATGGAACGGCTCAAGCTGTTGCCGGCGGCGGACATCGTCAGCCTCAATGCCCGTCTCGAAGCACTGATACAGAACGTGGACCGGCTCAAGCCGGAATCCGAAACCGAACCAGTGCTGAAACAGGCATCCCCCGCCCAGGGGGGGGCCGTCGATACCCTCGCGCGTTTCTCGGCGGAGGCCTGGAAGGAGTTCAAAAGCCTGGTACGCATCCGCCGCCTGGATCATCCCGATCTGCCCTTGCTGGCGCCTTCGCAGCTCTATTTCCTGCGTGAAAACCTCAAGCTGCGCCTGCTTTCCGCGCGCATGAGTCTGCTGCAACGTGATGAAACCGCCTTCCGCAACGACATCGCCGCCGCGCATGCCTGGACCGGGCGCTACTTCAATCCACGCGACGAAGCCACCAGCGCGGTACTCGCCAGCCTGGACGAGTTGCTCAAGGTTCCCGTGGTGCTCCAGGACGCGGAAATCAACACCAGCCTGAAGGCCGCGCGTGCCGCGCGTGGGAAGAGCAACTGATGCGCGCCGCCTTCTGGTTGCTCGCCCTGTTCGCCCTGGCCGTGGCGCTGACTCTGGCGGCTCAGGTCGATCAAGGTTATGTCATCGTGGTCTATCCGCCCTGGCGCATGGAGCTGTCATTCATGCTCGCTCTGGCGCTGCTGGCCGGCCTCATCGTGCTGGCGTATGCCATGCTGCGCCTGGGCCAGACCGCGCTGCGCCTGCCTGACGATGTGCGCGGCTGGCATGCCAGGCGGCGCGGTGACCTGGCTGACCGCGCCTTGATGGATGCCATGCGCGCGCATCTTGACGGTGATGCCTTTCGCGCCGCCAAGCTGGCGGGCAAGGCGATGATCAGCCAGGCGCCGGACATCGCGGAACGCCTGGTTCAGGAGGGCGCCGGTACTGTACCGCCCGCCGGACGGATCAAATCGTGGTTCCGCGGCCTGCGCTCCAAGCCGGCGAACCCGGACGCGACGGGCGGCACCGCGCCCGTGCTCGGGCCTCAAGACACGCCGACTCCGTGACGCCCCGGGCCGCTCCGTAGCGCCCAGTACAGCCGCATTCCCAACAACAACGCCAGCACAACGGCATAGGTCGCCGGCTCGGTGATGTCCTTTTTCACCATCCACCAGAAGTGCAGCACGGCGAAGATGCCGATGGCGTAGACCGCGCGGTGCAATACCTGCCAGCGGCGGCCGCCGAGTCGTTTCATCATCGCGTTGGTCGAAGTCGCCGCCAGGGGAAGCAGCAACAGCAAAGAGGCGAAGCCGACGGTGATGAAGGGGCGCTTGACGATGTCCTTCCCGATCTCGGCCCAGTCGAAGAACTGATCCAGCCAGACATAGCTCGCGAAGTGCAGCAGGGCATAGAAGAACGTGTACAGGCCCAACAGTCGCCGCAACCGGAGCAACCAGCCCAGGCCGCTGAGCCGGCGCAAAGGCGTCACCGCCAGGGTGATCAGGAGAAAGCGCAAGGTCCAGTCACCCAGGCCACGCGTCAGCACCTCGATGGGGTTGGCGCCCAGGGTATCGGCGATCAGGCCGTAAACAAGATTGGCCAGCGGCACCAGGCAGAGCAGGAACAAGCCGCTTTTCAGGGCGGTGAATTGGCGAGGAGACATGCTGTAACCGCTCATGGCCTCAGTAATACCGCCGCATATCCAGATTCGTATACATCCGCGCCACCTGTTCGCCATAGCCGTTGAACATCAGCGTCTTGCGCTTGCGGAACTCGCCGATGCGGCGTTCCCTGGACTGGCTCCAGCGCGGGTGATCCACTTCCGGATTGACGTTGGAATAGAAACCGTACTCACGTGGCGCCGCGCGCTCCCAGGACGAGATTGGGCGGTGCTCGACGAAGCGGATGCGGACGATGGATTTCGCGCTCTTGAAACCGTATTTCCACGGCACCACGATGCGCACCGGCGCGCCATTCTGATTCGGCAGCGTCTCGCCATAGAGACCCACAGCCAGCAAGGTGAGCGGATGTCGCGCCTCGTCCAGGCGCAGGCCTTCGGTGTAGGGCCAGTCCAGCACCGGGGAACGCAGCCCCGGCATCCGCGCGCGGTCGTTCAGGGTGGTGAATTCCACATATTTCGCGCTACCCAGCGGCTCCACCCGGCGGATCAATTCATTGAGCGGATAACCCACCCAGGGAACCACCATCGACCAGCCTTCCACGCAACGCATGCGGTAAATGCGATCTTCCAGCGACGCCAGTTTGAGCAGGGCGTCGATGTCGTACTGGCCGGGACGATTCACCAGGCCATCCACCCGCACGGTCCACGGCCGTGGATTCAGGCTGCCGGCGTTAACCGCCGGGTCGGCCTTGTCGGTGCCGAATTCGTAGAAGTTGTTGTAGGTCGTCACATCCTTATAGGGCGTCAGCTCCTCGCTGGTGCCATAGGGGCCAGGCCGGGTGCCCGCGAGTTTGACACCCGCCGCCGCGTCGGCGACTTGCAGGCCCAGGCCACCGGCCAGCGCCAGAGTGCCGGCCGCGCGCATGAATTCGCGACGACCCCGGTAGATTTCGGGCGCAGTGATTTCGGAAGAAAGGATGTCGGTGAGGCGTTGGATCAGCATGGCGGACTCCGGATCGGGGAAGAGGACATCCATTCGTCGCGGCAAAGAGAGATTCCTGACAGACAGGTACGAATTACTTGTCAGGGGCGTTGCTCCGTTGTGTAGGCGCTTGGCTCCACATGCTTAGTCGCTTGGGTTACAAGCGCCTGTCAGGCCCCCCTCGAAAACCGAGTCCCAACCAATGAGCCCGGTCCTTGCCGGGATGAAAAGGGCCTTGAATGCTCGGCGGTTCTTGAGATTTCGATAAGGCGTCACCCGCTGGGTGAGTAGACGTAGTCGCCATGTTGGGCACGCTACACTTTGCCCAACCTACGCTTCAACGGCTGGATTCAGGATGAATGCACCCACATCACCAGGGCATAAACAAACCCGTTTGACAGTAATGGTTATATTTCATACATTCGCATCCGAAATGACTTTTCGGCGTGCCGTGAAGCGTTTCCACCTGAATCCCCCCTGGTTGCCTTGATCTATCGGGCGGTCGGGCCGGGATGGTCGGTCGCGGGCCAGCACCGGCGCGGCCGATATCTCCTCCTCTCTTCACCCCGACCTTGCGTCGGGGTATTTTTTTGTCCCGCGCGCCGGGACAATGGCGCGCATGGATACTTCCTTCGCCACTGCCGCACGGGTCTTTCTCGAACACGAGGGGGGACGCTTTCCCGATTTTTCTTCCTGCCCGATCCTGACCCCGCACCATCATGCCGGGCTGGCGTTTCGTCGCGCGCTGCATGAAGCCCTGCCGGGCAAGGTGTTGTTGCCGCCGCGCCTGCTCACCCTGCCGGAACTGGCCGCCGGCGCGCCCGGCAACGGCAACCCGGAGCCGGACAGCCTGCGTCTGGCCGAGTTGCAGCATTTCCTGGCGCGCACCGACCAGGTGCCGCGCGCGGCGCTGTGGCCGGCGGCGCAGGAGTTGTTGAGCCTGCTCAACGAACTGGATGAACAAGGGCTGGGCCTGTCCCTGCCGACGCCGGGCGAAAACCGCCATCTCAGCGTGGAAGCCGGCATCACCCAGGCGGTGTGGCAAGCCATGTGCCAGAGCGGCGCGAAGAGCCGCAAGCGCGACTACGGCGAACGCCTGGCTCACTTGGCGGCGAATTGCGAGACGCCGCTCTATAGCCTCGGGTTGGCCGGCCTGTCGCGGGTGGAGCAGGCCTTTCTCGACGCATGGGCGCGGCGCCAGGCTCTGGTCGACCTGCCGGTGCCGCCGCGCTTTCCCGAACGCGAGGCCCTACTGGCGGCGGTGTGGAATGTCGATACACCGGAACTGGCGCGGCGTGGCGCCGACTTTGCCGCCTTGCATCCCGACAACCCGCTGGATGGGGCGGTCGAACTCCTCGCCGCGCCCAGCCTGGAAGCGGCGGCGCGGGCGGCGGAAAGCACCCTGCTGGAATGGCTGCGCGAAGGCCGCCGCGACATCGCCATCGTCGCCCTCGACCGTCTCGCCGCGCGCCGCCTGCGCGCCCTGCTGGAACGGCGGCTGATCCTGATTCAGGACGAAACCGGCTGGGCCTTTTCCACCGCTTCCGCCAGCCATGTGCTGGACCGCTGGCTGAACGTGGTGATGGACGACGCCTGGTTCCGCGACCTGCTCGACTTCATCAAATCGCCCTTCGTCCTGACCGACGCCCAAGGCGCACGTCTGGCCGCCGCCAACAGCCTCGAACAGGCCTGGCGCCGCCATGGCGCGCCGCAGGGGCTGGCCGGCCATCTGGCCCTGGCGCGCCAGGAAGGCCTCGGCGCTGCGGTGCAGATCCTGACCCGCATCGAACACGTGCGCGGCCTCTTCCCCGACGTTCGCCTGCCCCTGTCGGATTGGACCCGCCGCCTGCTCGACGCCTTCGACCGCCTCGCCGCCACCCCCGCCCTGCGCGCCGACCCGGTGGGCAACCAGTTGCTGGCCATGCTCGCCGGTCTGGCGCAGGACACCGCACAGCATGATCGACGCTTCGCCCTGGCGGAATGGCGGCGCTGGCTATATCTCCATCTGGAGCAAGCCACTTTTGCCGATACCCGGGTGCAAAGCCCGATCCGCCTCACCCACCTCAACGCCGCGCGCCTGCGCGACCTCGACGGTCTGCTGCTGCTCGGCGTCGATGCCGGCCACCTGCCCGGAAAAACGCCCGCTGGATTGTTCAATGACGCCGCCCGCGTACAACTTGGCCTGCCCGGCGCGGCCGAGCGCGAAGCGGAAAGCCGCGCCGCCCTGGCCGATGCCCTGGCGCGTTGCGAACGGGTGGCGCTGATCTGGCAAAACGCGGAAGCCGGCGAGGAAAAACCGCTCTCTCCCTGGTTGTTGCGCCTGGAAGTGTTTCAGCGTGCCGGCTGGGGGACCAAGTGGTTGAAACTGGCCACTCCGTGGGTGTTGCCCACCTCGATTTCCGCAACAGCGATGGCCGCCGCCAGCCCGACCGCCGATGCCCTGCCGGAACGCATCAGTGTCAGCGCCTGGCAGAGCCTGGTGTCGTGCCCCTACCAATTCTTCGCGCGCCACCTGCTCGGCCTGAACGAACTCGACGACGTGCCGGAGGAAATGGACAAGGCGGATTACGGCAGCCTGGTGCATAAAGTACTGGCCGATTTCCATACCCGACGGCCCAGTCTCGTCGGCAGCGAACGCGGCGAGCTGGAAGCCGACCTGCTCGCCACCAGCGTGCGCGTCTTCGCCCCGGCGGAAGCGCGCGGCTATCTCGCCGGCGCCTGGCGCCTGCGCTGGCAGCGCCACATTCCCGCCTACCTGGATTGGGCCTTGCAGCGCGAAGCGGACGGCTACCACTTCGCTAAAGCCGAAGAAAAACTGGCGCGTTTGATCGCATGGTCGCCAGAGCAAGGCACCCGCCTGGAAGGCCGCGCCGACCGCCTGGATCAACGAGCCGGCGGCGACGCCCTGCTGGATTACAAGACGCAGTCGAAACAAACGCTCAGGCACAAGCTGGACGAAAACGCGGAAGACGTGCAACTCACCGCCTACGCCTGGATCACCAGCGCCAGCGAAGCCGGCTTCGTCACCCTGGATGACGACAAGGTGGAAACCCTGCTCTGGAAAGGCGATCTGCGCGCCGCCGCCGCCGCCGAGGGCGAGCGCCTGGAACACACCTTCACCGCCCTTGCCGCCGGCGCGCCATTACCGGCCAATGCCGCGCCAAAGACTTGCGAATGGTGCGAAATGCGCGGGCTGTGCCGGCGCGAACACCGCTCCCCTCCCCCTGCGGGGGAGGGGCCGGGGGTGAGGGAGCAGCGGTCGAAATAACCACAAGGTCAGCGCAAGCCCCGCCGTAGCCACCAAGGCCTAGCCTCAGCTCGAATCCGGCGTCGTTCCCTCACCCCCGGCCCCTCTCCCGGGGGGGGAGGGGAGCAAGGCTCAACGCAGCAGCCGCTTCCGCGTCAAGCGCAGCCCCAAGGTGAACCCCGCCAGCCCATAGCCCAGCAACACCAGCACATGCAGCGGCACCGCATCCGGCCAACGTCCCAGCAACAGCGGTCGCGCCAGCTCGATCGCGTGGGTCAGCGGCAGCCAGGCGGCGATACCCGCGAGCCAGGCCGGCAGCGCGGTGGGCGGGTAGAACACGCCGCCCAGCAACACCATCGGGGTGATCGCCAGGGCAAAGTAATAGAGAAAGAAATCGTAATTGGGCGAAACCGCGTTGATAGCCAGGCCCAGACCGGCGAAGCACAACCCGATGAGCACCACCACCGGCAGCAGCGCCAGCGTCATGGCGAAATTCGAATACAGCCCCAGCCCCCAGATCACCAGGATGATCGCCACCCCGGAAAGCAGGCTCTTGGTCGCCGCCCAGACCCATTCGCCGATCAGCACATCGCGCAGCGTCAACGGCGTGTTGAGGATGGCGTCCCAGGTCTTCTGCACGTGCATGCGCGAGAAGGCGGAATACAGCGTCTCGAAGGTCGCGCTGTTCATCACGCTGTAGCAGAGCGTGCCGGCGGCGAGAAAATTCAGATAGGGCACGCCGTCCACCTCATGCAGCAGCCCACCCAGGCCATAGCCCAGGCCCAGCATATAAAGCATCGGATCGGCCAGATTGCCGATCAGCGACGGCATCGCCAGCTTCTTCCAGACCAGGAAATTGCGTTGCCAGACAGGGAACCAGTTGAGGTTAATCACGCAGATCCCTCCCGGTCAGTTTGAGGAACACGTCTTCCAGGTTGGCCGGGCGGTGCAGGTAGCGCAGGCCGGCGGTTTTTGAATTATTCGTTTCCAGTTCCGCCACCACCTTTTCCGGTGTTTCCGTGTAGCAGAACAGGGTTTCGCCGGCCTGTTCGCAGCGCCGACAGAGTTGACGACCCCCACGCTCACTGCGTTCGCTGCCCCCCGAGGGGGCGGAGTTCTCCCTTGGGGCGGCCCTGCGGGAGAACTGACTCGCGCAGGTCTGCCATTCGGCCAGGCCGTCGCCGTAGATTTCCACCACATGCGGTTCGATGTGGGTCTTGATCAGATCGCGCGGGCTGCCCTGGACGATGACGCGGCCGTGGTCGATGACGCTGATGTCGTCGCACAGGCGTTCCGCTTCTTCCATGAAATGGGTGGTGAGCAACAGCGTCTTGCCCTGTGCCATGAGCCGGCGCAGGCCTTGCCAGATCAGGTGGCGGGCCTGCGGATCGAGGCCGGTGGTGGGTTCGTCGAGAATCACCAGGTCGGGGTCGTTGACCAGGGCGCGTGCCAGAGTGAGGCGGCGCTTCATGCCGCCGGACAGGGTGGTGATGGGGACATCCGCTTTGCCGGCAAGACCGGCGAAATCGAGCAGGGCGGGGATGCGCGCGGCCATCTCGCGCTGCGAAATGCCGAAATAGCGGCCGTAGATTTGCAGGTTCTCCCGCACCGTGAAATCCGGGTCGAGGTTGTCCATCTGCGGCACCACGCCGACCCGGGCGCGGGCCTTGTTGGCCGCGTCCGGCAGGGTGTGGCCGAGCAGTTCCACCGTGCCGGAGTCGGCGCCGATTAGGCCGAGCGCCAAGCGCAGGGTGGTGGTCTTGCCGGCGCCGTTGGGGCCGAGCAGGCCGTGGCAGCGGCCGGGTGCGAGTTCCAGGTCGAGTCCGTCGACCACGGCGGTGTCGCCGTAGTGCTTGCTCAGCTTGCAGAGCTTCAGGGGCGCGCTCATGGGTAGATGAGGCGTTCCACATGCGCCTGCAATTCCCGCAGGCGGCCATGGAAAAAGTGACTGGCGCCGGGGATGGCGATCAGCGGAATGTCGTGACGGCTGGCGTAGTCACGGGCGGCGGCGAAGGGAATCACCTCGTCAGCGTCGCCGTGAATGATCGTGGTCGGGATGGCGTTCGCCTCGAATTCGTACATGGACACCGCCGGGCCGACCATGATCAGGCGTTCGGCGTGGAGTTCGCGCGCCACCCGATGCTGAACATAGGCGCCGAAGGAGAAGCCGAGCAGGGTCCAGGGGAGGTTGCCGTAATGGCTGGCGACGGCGGCGGCCAGCGCCAGCAGATCCTCGGTCTCGCCGATGCCGTGGTCGAAGCTGCCATCGCTGTCGCCGACGCCGCGAAAGTTCGGCCGCACCGCCACCAGGCCGCAAGCCAGGGCGGCGCGGGCCAGGGTCCAAGCGACCTTGTTGTCGAGGCTGCCGCCTTTCAGCGGATGCGGGTGCGCGATCAGGGCGAGGCCGCGCGGCACACCGTCCGGTTCCTCGACGACCGTTTCGATGTGGCCGATGGGGACCTTGATGCGGAGTTTGTGGCGTTTCAAATATTCAGTCCCGTAGGTTGGGCAAAGCGCAGCGTGCCCAACTTGGCGAGGGGTTGTTGGGCACGCTGGCGCTTTGCCCAACCTACGCCGCTTGGCTTCAAATCTTCAACCGCTCCACGACATTGCCGTCGCGCAGATGGGATTCGATGATTTCGTCGATGTCGTCGGCGTCGACGTAGGTGTACCAGACCGCGTCCGGGTAGACGACGCAGACCGGGCCTTCGCCGCAGCGGTCGAAGCAGCCGGCGCGGTTGACCCGGCAGTCGCCGCCCTTGCCGTGCAGGCCGAGTTTCTTCGCCTTCTTCTTGGCGTGCTCGAATATGGCTTCGGCATTGTGATCGGAGCAGCAGGCGGCGCCGTCGTCGCGCTGGTTGAGGCAGAAGAACAGATGGTGTTTGAAGTGGCTCATGGTGTTCAAAGTTCGTGGGATTTGGCACAAGACCCTTTGGCTTTCTCCACCGGGTACTTGGCGGCGTTGATCGCCAGCTTGTCCTCGGCGGCTTTCAGCAGGTCGATTTCCAGGCAGTTGGCCAGGCTCACCAGATAGATCAGCACATCGGCCATTTCCTGGCGCACCGCTTCCTTCTTCGGTGCCGGCAGGTTCAGGCTTTGTTCCGGGGTGAGCCACTGGAAGGGTTCCAGCAGCTCCGCCGCCTCGACGATGAGAGCGGCGGTGAGGTTCTTGGGGGTGTGGTAGAGGTGCCAGTCACGTTCGCGGCCGAATTCGCGCACGCTCGCGGCGAGTTGCTCAAGAGTAGTGATCGACATGGCTATGGGGCCGTAAACGTATAACTAGAACGTTCTGGCCACGCTGGTGGGCGCGCCGCAGCGTTGCCGGTCGTTTGCAGGGAACAGCCATGCCGCGCGCCCGGCGCCTTGCGGCACATCCCGCCAGCACGCCCATAATCGTCCAAGTTATTCATTTACGGCCCCTTAGCGCAGCACGAACACCACGGCGATGTTGAGCAGGCCGAGGGTGAGATTGGTGCCCACCAAGGCGCGGATGCGGTTCAGCGCCGCGCCCGCTGCCGGCCAGTCACCCGCCATCACGGCGCGTTTCATGGCCGCGAAGGGCACGAAATAGAGATAGGCATAAAGCGCGGCCATGAGGTAACCAATGCTCAGCATGATATGCACATGCATCGGCACGGCGGCCATGCCGCCCATCTGCCCGATCATCAAATGGCCGCTCAGCAGCAACGCGATGACCGATACCCATACCCAGGGAAAGAAACGGCCGAACACGCCGCGCCACAGCGACAGGCGCAACGGCGGCTCCAGTGTGGTGATGGCGGCGGGGCGCAGGCACTGGTGCGCGAAGAACATCCCGCCCACCCAGATGACGCTGGCGAGGACGTGGAGCAGGGTGAGGGTGTTGTAGAACATGAGGGTCTCCGAATATGTGACAGGCGCCGAGTTTACCTGTCTGGCGTTGCTACGCCGTGCCGGCCCGGCGCCGATGTTTTTCTGAATATCGAGAGGGCCGCTGTTTATACTTACGCCGGTTTTTTTGCCGGTCACTTCCCCCCTCATGAGCTCACCTCTGAACGTCGTCATCCTCGCCGCCGGCAAGGGCACGCGGATGAAATCCGATCTGCCCAAGGTCCTGCATCCACTCGCCGGCCAGCCGCTGCTCGGCCATGTCCTGTCCGCCGCCGATACCCTGTCGCCGGAAAAGATCTGTGTGGTCTACGGCCACGGTGGCGAGGCGCTGCCGCAGGCCATCGGCCGTGACGAGCTGGCCTGGGCGAAGCAGGAGCCGCAACTGGGCACCGGGCACGCCGTGCAACAGGCGGTGCCGCATCTCGATCCGGAAGCGATTTGCCTGATTCTTTATGGCGATGTGCCGCTCACCCGCCCGGAAACTTTGCGGGAAATGACGCTGATTGCCCGCGAGGGCGCCATCGCCCTGTTGACCGTGCGCCTGGCGAACCCGGCGGGTTACGGCCGCATCGTGCGCAATGCGCGCGGCCAGGTGGAACGCATCGTCGAGCAAAAGGACGCGAGCCCTGAGGAACTGGCGATCGATGAAGTGAATACCGGCATCCTCTGTCTGCCCGTCGCCAAGCTGGCCGGCTGGCTGGCGCGCCTGGGCAACAACAACGCCCAGGGCGAGTATTACCTGACCGATGTGATCGGCATGGCCGCCGCCGAAGGCGAGAAGATCATTCCCTGCCATCCGGCCGCCGAGTGGGAAGTGCTGGGCATCAATAGCCGTCAGCAACTGGCGCAACTGGAGCGCATGCACCAGCACAACGTGGCCGAGGCGCTGATGGTGCAGGGCGTCACTTTGATCGACCCGGCCCGTCTCGATGTGCGCGGAACGCTGGAATGCGGCCGCGACGTGCTGATCGACGTCAATTGTGTATTCGAGGGCGCGGTGACGCTGGGCGACGGCGTCAAGATCGGCGCCAACTGCGTATTGAAGAATGTCAGCCTGGCGGCTGGCGTGGTGCTGCAACCGTTCTGCCATCTCGATGGCGCCAAGGTCGGCGCCGATGCCCGGATCGGCCCGTTCAGCCGTTTGCGTCCCGGCACCGAGCTGGCGGAAGAAACCCACATCGGCAACTTCGTCGAAATCAAGAACAGCCAGGTCGGCTTCAATTCCAAGATCAGCCACCTGTCCTACGTCGGCGACGCTACCGTGGGGCGCAAGGTCAACATCGGCGCCGGCACCATCACCTGCAATTACGATGGCGCCAACAAGTTCCGCACGGTGATCGAGGACGGTGCTTTCATCGGCTCCGACACACAACTGGTGGCCCCGGTCACGGTCGGCCAGGGCGCCACCATCGGCGCCGGCACCACGCTCACCAAGGACGCGCCGGCCGGGCAACTGACCCTGTCGCGCGCCAAGCAACTCACCCTTCCCGGCTGGCAGCGGCCGGTCAAAAAGAAATAAACGGAGACCCAAACCATGTGCGGCATTGTCGGCGCCATCGCCCAACGCAACGTCGTGCCCATCCTGCTGGAAGGGCTGCGGCGCCTGGAATATCGCGGTTATGACTCGGCCGGTCTCGCCGTGCGCGGGCCGGACGGCGCCATGCAACGCATCCGCTCCGTCGGCAAGGTGGTCAATCTCAGCGAGATGGAGGCCGCCAACCCGATCCCCGGTGATCTGGGCATCGCCCACACCCGCTGGGCGACCCACGGGATGCCGGCGGAGCGCAACGCGCACCCGCACATGAGCGGCGAGAAGGTGGCGGTGGTGCATAACGGCATCATCGAAAATCATGCCGAACTGCGCGCGGAATTGAAGGCCAAGGGTTTCCACTTCACCTCGGAAACCGATACCGAAGTCATCGCCCACCTGCTCGCGCACCTCATGGAAAGCGAGCCCGACTTGCTCAAAGCGGTGCAGACGGCGGTGACCCGACTGGTCGGCGCCTACGGCCTGGCGGTCGCCAGCCCGGACGATGCGGAGCGGATCATCGTCGCCCGTTCCGGCAGCCCGCTGGTCATCGGCCTCGGCATCGGTGAAAACTTCATCGCCTCCGACGTGTTCGCCCTGCTGCCGGTGACGCAACGCTTCGTCTTCCTGGAAGAAGGCGACATCGCCGAGATCGGCCGCGAAGCCATCCGTATCTTCGACGTCGCCGGCAACCCGGTCGAACGCCCGGAGCGCCTGTCGCAACTGTCCGCTTCCACCACCGACAAGGGGCCTTACGCCCACTACATGCTCAAGGAAATCTTCGAGCAGCCCTCGGTGATCGCGGAAACCCTGGAAGGCCGCATCCACAAGGGGCGGCTGCTGGAAGAGAGCTTCGGCCACAAGGCGCAGGAACTGTTCGAGCAGGCCAAAGGCGTGCACATCATCGCCTGCGGCACCAGCTACCACGCCGGCATGGTGGCCAAATACTGGCTGGAAGAGGCGGGCGTGCCCTGCCATGTCGAAGTGGCCAGCGAATACCGCTACCGCAAGGTGGTGGTGCCGGAAGGCACGCTGTTCCTGTCCATCTCGCAATCGGGCGAGACCGCCGACACCCTGGCCGCCCTACGCTTCGCCAAGAAGGCCGGCTATGTCGGCAGCATGACCATCTGCAACGTGCCGGAATCGTCGCTCACCCGCGAATCCGACGTCGCCCTGATGACCCGCGCCGGCCCCGAGATCGGCGTCGCCTCGACCAAGGCCTTCACCACCCAGCTCACCGCCCTGCGCCTGCTCACCCTGGCCCTGGCGCGGCGGCGCGGCATGACGGCGGAGCAGGAAGCCGTGCTGGTGGAGGAGCTGCAAGCCCTGCCGCGCCAGGTGGAAGTGGTGCTGGCGCTGTCGGACGAGATCAAGGTGATGGCCGCCGCTTTCTCCGACAAGAAAGACGCGCTGTTCCTCGGTCGCGGCCCGTTCTATCCGGTGGCCCTGGAAGGCGCGCTGAAACTCAAGGAAATTTCCTACATCCACGCCGAGGCCTACCCCGCCGGCGAACTGAAACACGGCCCCCTGGCGCTGGTCGACGCCGACATGCCGGTGATCTGCGCCCTGCCCGACGACCCCTTGTTGGACAAGGTGTTGTCCAACTTGCAGGAAGTGCGCGCGCGCGGCGGTGAGTTGTTCCTGTTCTCCGACCACAAGGTGAAGATCGAGCTGGACCACTACCAGAACTTGACGCTAGCCGACATCTACCCCAGCACCGCGCCCATCGTCTACAGCATCCCGCTGCAACTGCTGGCCTACCATGTCGCCGTGCTCAAGGGCACCGACGTCGACCAGCCGCGTAATCTGGCCAAGTCGGTGACGGTCGAATGAGCCGCGCCGAAACGTCGCCGCGTCGTGTGTAGCGCAGTAGGTTGGGCAAAGCGAAGCGTGCCCAACAAAGCGGCGGTTCGTTTGGCACGCTTAGCTTTTCCCAACCAACTGCGCTACACACGACGCGGCGACGTTTCGGCGCGGCT
>JAUXXW010000034.1 GCA_030684775.1 Pseudomonadota bacterium | reverse complement strand
ATCTGCGCCAGGCGATAGACGAGGGTGTCGTGGTAGGCGGTTTTCACGGCATCGCCCAGCCGACGCTCAGGAATCCGCCACGAATCGTGTGGTAGCCCATCCCCCAGAGTGTGCCTCCCGACGTGAGGTACTGAAGACCCAATTCGCCTCCCATGTTCAACGCTGATTTCCCCTGTTGTTTGTAGAGCCAGCCGGTGACGTTCGACCGGGCAATTTCTGCACGCTTGTCATAGTAGAGCCCCAGTCCCGCATAGGGGCGCCACGCCGATGCTCCAGCGGGAAACCAGAGCGCGTCCAGGCCGATGGCATTGCCGGTGCGCTTGGTGCCGAGGTTCGTGTAGTTATTGTGCGGCACAGGGTAATCGAGAACGTCATTACCCGCGATCTCGCCGTTGAAGACGATGCCCAGGCCCCAGCCGAATGTATCCGATGTCTTGCTCGCCGCCGCCAGACTGAATCCGCCGCCGCTTGAAGCCGGCGCGCTGCCGGCGGAAACCCAGCCATCGGCCCGCACATGCCAACTTGTCATGGCGAGGGCCGCCGCGAGCAGGGCGATGGGCCAATTCGTTGAAGTTGCCCGCTGCGCCCGGGCTTTCCTGACGCCCGTATTGAATTTGGTGGCTTTGTTGGGAGAGGTGTCCATGTGCTCTGTCCTGGTGTAGTGGGAGGTCGAACACAGTGTGGAAGAGGCCGGCGACAGGTGATGTCGTTGTTACTGAGCAGGTGGTCGTCGACCATTTCCGAGGTGACCACCGAGATGACCACTTTGTAGTCGCAGATGATGCCGCGCCGGGCGGCTTCGGCGAAGCTGAGGGTGTGGGCGACCGGGCCGTAGATTTCCGGCTTGTCCATCGAATAGACCAGTTCGCTGTCGCCTTCCTGGTCTTTCTTGCGGATGTCGTAATGGCGCGGGGTGGCGGTGAAGAACAGGCGTTTGACTATGGGCAGGTTGGCGTCGTCGAGGGCGAAGCTGAATTGCGTGCCGGTGCGGCTGGCGGTTTTGTGGGCTTCGTCGAAGATGCCGAGGTCGAAGGCGGCTTTCTCGCCATCGGCGTCGGTGGGTAGGCCTTCGGCGACGACATGGGCGGATTGGTAGGTGGAGAACACGACCTTGATGCCGCCGAAGGGCTGGGCGAGAAAGCGTTGCACGGCGGCGCTGTCGGTGGAGACCGGGAAATCGAGGTCGGCCTGATGCACGAAGAAGTCATCCACGCCTTTGGATACGGTGGGGTCGGAGCAGACGCAGAGGTAGGCGAGGTTGTCCCAGCGGGTTTCCCGCAACCATTCGTGCAGCAATTGGCGCAGGAGGGCGAGCGAGGGCACCAGCACCAGCAGCGCGCGGCAATCACGCTGTTCCGCCGCCCAGAGTGCCACCAGCGATTTGCCGGTGCCGCAGGCCATGACGACGGTGGCGCGGTCGTTGTCGTCGAAGGTGTCGGCGATGGCGTCCAGGGCTTCCTGTTGATGGGGCCGGGGCTGTTTGCGCGGCAGCGTGACTTGCCCGCTGTGCAGCCATTGCCGCATGGCGGCGAAATCTTCCGGGGTGAGGCGGTCGAGGTCGCTGCCCCGGATGGCGATGAAGCCGCTGCGATCACGCATGAGGTCCGGCAGGGCTTCGCAGTTGGTGAACAACACGCGCTGGCTGACCTGGTCGGTCAGGCCCATGAAGGTGGAGAGTTCTTCCCAGGTGAGCGAGGGCCTGCGGCTGCGGAACTTCACCTGGTAGGCGCGCAACTCGCCCTCGCCGGTCTGGTAGGTGCCGTCCACGCCCATGTCGCGCCCGGTGTCGAGCGAGAGCGTTTTGCGTTGATCCAGCGGGATGGCGTCGAACGGCCACACTTCCCGCGCCTGGGCGATTTTCTGGGTGGCGAGATAGGCCTCGGCGAATACCTCGAAGGCGTCGCCGATTTCCTTGGTGGTCGTCAGGGCGGAAATGCGCGCCTCGATTTCCGAGAAGCTGGCCAGATCATCGAACAGCCCGTTGTTGAGGCAACGGGCGGCGGCGGGGTGTTTGGATTTCATGGCTGGGCTTCCCTTGCGCGCGTGTGGCGGATGTCGTTATTTATCTGCGCGCATCATGACGGTGGGGGGCGAGGGAAAACAAGCTTGATTGTGTGGAGGGGGGCCACCGGGGGGTGTCGGAAGGCGCCGGCATGAAGTCCGCAAGGGATACCGTCCCCGGCGCTATCGGCGCCGGGGACATAACGCCGGCTTTTCCGACCTACGCGGGTTGATTCGCCATCGAACGGGTGCGACGGCGTAGGGTGGAAAAGCGGCTTTATCGCGCCTTCCGCCAGGGGGTGTCGGAAGGCGCCGGCATGAGGACGCCGGCTTTTCCGACCTACGCGGGTTGATCCGTTATCGAACGGGTGCGACGGCGTAGGGTGGAAAGCGGCTTTATCGCGCCTTCCGCCGGGATTTGTCGGAAGGCGCCGGCAAGAAGTCCGCAAGGGATACCGTCCCCGGCGCTATCGGCGCCGGGGACATAACGCCGGCTTTTCCGACCTACGCGTGCTATCGGCGCCCGGGACATAACGTCGGTTTTTCCGACGCGTGATG
>JAUXXW010000020.1 GCA_030684775.1 Pseudomonadota bacterium | reverse complement strand
GGAACATGGGCTGGATGAACGACACCCTGGCCTATATCCAGCAGGACCCGGTGTTTCGCCGCTACAACCACAACAACCTTACCTTCGGCCAGCTTTACGCCTACTCGGAGAACTTCGTCCTGCCCTTCTCCCATGACGAGGTCGTGCATGGAAAGAAATCGCTGCTCGGCAAGATGCCGGGCGACGCCTGGCAAAAGTTCGCCAACCTGCGCCTGTTGCTGACCTACCAACTCGCCAGCCCCGGCAAGAAGCTCAACTTCATGGGCAACGAAATCGGCCAGGGCCGCGAGTGGTCGGAAAAATGGGGGCTGGATTGGGAACTGCTGGGAATCGGCTGGCATGAAGGCGTGAAACGCTGCCTGCGCGACCTCAACCACCTTTACCGCGATCTACCGCCCCTGCACGAACTGGATTTCTACTCCGAGGGCTTCGCCTGGATCGACTGCCACGATGCCGACCAATCCATCCTCGCCTTCCAGCGCCGCGACAAACAGGGCCGCTCGGTCATCGTCGCCCTCAACTTCACCCCGATACCACGCGACGGCTACCGCATCGGCGCCCCCGCCGCCGGTTTCTGGCGGGAAATCTTCAACAGCGATTCCGCCTTCTACGGCGGCGGCAACCTGGGCAACGGCGCCGGCCTGATGACGGAAGAACTGCCCTGGATGGGCTATCCTCAGTCCCTCGTCATCACCCTGCCGCCGCTGGCGGGAGTGGTGCTGTATCAGGATTGAGCAAACGCGGGGAAGCCCACCATGAATGCCATCGCCGAAAAAATCCACCTGATCGAACAGTTGTCGTCGGGCCCACTAGCCACGACCCAATTGCTGGACAAGGTCATCGAATGCCTGATCGACAATGACCGCCGCAAGCTGACGGGATTCCGCGAAAAACTGTCGGCATTCGAACAGCGCCACGGCATGAGCACCGACGAATTCCTGGGCCGTTTTGAAGCCGGTGAACTGGGCGACGCACCCGAATGGTTCGATTGGGACGGCTACGCGGCGCTAGCCGCCAGCCTGGAGGACAAGTTGAATGGTGTCGGAGTGACGCGTGGATGAAGCGCTGGCGGCATGGCTCGAACGAGCGGTCGCGCATCTGATCACCTGGCCGTTGTCCCGGCATGTCGCCACGGAATACGCGGAAACAGGCTATGGGGTTGCCCAATATCGGGTTCGTGTGGCGCTGGTAGACGGTTCGCTGCTCCAGTGCGTTGAGCGAGCGCGAAACCTGGGGGGCTTGTTGCAAACCGAAAAATATAGCTTTCACTGGCAAGCCGCTGATGGCACTTTGATCTGTCGCTGGGACAATGCGCCCCATCATCACGAACTGCCCGGGTTTCCCCATCACCTTCATGTCGGGACCGAGGCCAATGTATTCACTCACAATCCCGTCACCGTCTTCACCCTGACCGAACTAATCGAAAACCGATTTTCAGCGCCGTAGGTTGGGCAAAGCAAAGCGTGCCCAACGAACCGTCGCAATGTTGGGCACGCTTCGCTTTGCCCAACCTACTTCACCGCAAACCCGTCCCCTGACATCTCATCATCACACCTTAAAACCATGCCATCCCCCACCCAAACCGCCGCCTGGCAAGCCCTGAAAGAAGAACGCCGCGCCTGGAATTCGCTGCATCTGCGCGAGTTGTTCGCCAAGGACAAGAAACGCTTCGAACGTTTTTCCCTGCAACTGGATGACCTGTTGCTGGATTACTCGAAGAACCTGATCCGCCCGCAAACGCTGAAACTGCTGCTGAAACTGGCGAAGGAAACCGGGGTGGAAACCCTGCGCGACGCCATGTTTTCCGGTGAACAAATCAATCTGACCGAAGGCCGCGCGGTGCTGCATACCGCGTTGCGCAATCGTTCTGAACGGCAGGTGATGGTCGATGGCCACGATGTGATGCCGGAGGTGCGCGAGGTACTTACTCGAATGCGCACCTTTGCCGACAAAGTGCGCACCGGCAAGTGGAAGGGGCACACTGGCAAACCCATCACCGATGTGGTCAACATCGGCATCGGCGGCTCCGACCTCGGCCCGGCGATGGTCTGCCTGGCGTTGAAACCTTATGGCGGCAACATCCGCGCCCATTTTGTCTCCAACGTCGACCCCAGCCATCTGGTCGACACTCTGGAAGACCTGGACCCGGCCACCACGCTATTCATCGTCGCTTCCAAAACTTTCACCACCCAGGAAACCCTGCTCAACGCCCAGGCCGCGCGCGCCTGGTTCCTGGACCACGCCAAAGATGAAAAGGCGGTCGCCAAACATTTCGTCGCCGTCTCCACCAACGAAGAGGCCGTCAAAGCCTTCGGTATCAACCCCGCCAACATGTTCGGCTTTTGGGACTGGGTCGGTGGCCGTTATTCGCTGTGGAGCGCCATCGGCCTGCCCATCGCGCTCTATATCGGCATGGACGAGTTCGAGGAACTCCTGGCCGGTGCGCACGACATGGACGAGCACTTCCGCGGCGCGCCCCTGGCGGAAAACATACCGGTGCTCATGGCCGTGCTGGGGGTCTGGTACAACAACTTCTGGGACGCGCAGAGCTACGCCGTGCTGCCCTACGAACAGCGTTTGAGCCGCTTCCCGGCCTACCTGCAACAACTCGACATGGAGAGCAACGGCAAGGGCGTGATGCGCGACGGCCGCCCGGTGAAGGTTTCCAGCGGCCCGGCGCTGTTCGGCGAACCCGGAACCAACGGCCAACATGCCTTCTACCAACTCATCCACCAGGGCAGCAAATTGATCCCCTGCGACTTCATCGCGGCGGCCGAATCGCACAACGATGTGAACGCACAGCACGCCGTGCTGCTATCCAACTTCCTGGCCCAGAGCGAAGCCCTGATGCGCGGCAAGACCGCCGCCGAAGTGGAAGCGGAACTGGCCGCCGGCGGCATGGGCAAGCGCGAAATCAAGGCGCTGTTGCCACACAAGGTGTTCCCCGGTAACCGCCCCACCAACACCCTGCTCTACCGCAAGCTGACGCCGCGCACCCTGGGCCGTCTGATCGCGCTGTACGAGCACAAGGTGTTCGTGCAGGGCGCGATCTGGAATGTCAATTCCTATGACCAGTGGGGCGTGGAACTCGGCAAGCAACTGGCCCGCGCCATCCTGCCGGAACTCACCGGCGGCAAGGCGACGAGCAAACACGATGCCTCGACCAACGCGCTGATCGCGCGCCTGCGCGCGCAAGACGAAGCGTAAATCCCATGTAGCGCCGGTGCCTCGCCGGCGTCTTTTAAAAAAATGATATGACCTACACCGCTCTCAAACATCTTCACGCGCTCACCGTCGTCATCACCCTGGCGCTGTTCCTGCTGCGCAGCTTCTGGATGCTCCTCGACTCGCCGCGCCTGCAAGCGCGCTGGCTGAAAATCGCGCCGCATATCAACGACACCCTGCTGCTGACCGCCGCCATCGCCCTGCTGGTCGTGGGCAGCCTCAACCCCTTGGAGCAACCCTGGATCATGGCCAAGATCATCGGCCTGCTGGCCTATATCGGGCTGGGCACGGTGGCGCTGAAGCGCGGCAAGACCAAGACCATCCGGGTGCAAGCCATGATCGCCGCGCTTGGCGTGTTCGCCTACATCGTCGCGGTGGCGGTAACCAAGCAGGTCATTCCCCTGTAGGAGCGGACCGCGTCCGCGATCTTTTTCCGTCCGCGAATGCAACGCAAAAATCGCGGACGCGGTCCGCTCCTACGAGGCACATTACATCCATGTCCAAGTACAACGAACCGCACATCGAACACCTGATCGCCCTGCGCCACGATCTGCACGCGCACCCGGAACTCGCATTCGAGGAGCACCGCAGCAGTGATGTGGTCGCCGCTTTCCTGCAATCGCTCGGCATCGAAGTGCATCGCGGCCTGGCCGGCACCGGCGTGGTGGGCGTGCTCCGAAATGGTGACAGCGAACGCAGCATCGGCCTGCGCGCCGACATGGATGCGCTGCCCCTGCACGAACAGAATCTGTTCCCGCACCGCTCCCGCCATGACGGCCGCATGCACGCCTGCGGCCACGACGGCCACACCGCCATGTTGTTGGGCGCGGCGCAGGCACTGGCGGGCGACGGCGACTTCAACGGCACGGTGGTGTTCATCTTCCAGCCGGCCGAGGAAACCGACGGCGGCGCCCGGGTGATGATCGAACAGGGTCTGTTCGAGCGCTTTCCGGTGGATGCGGTATTCGGCATGCACAACTGGCCGGGTCTGCCGGCGGGACAGTTCGCGGTACACAGCGGCCCGGTGATGGCCTGCGCCGACCAGTTCGACATCGTCTTGTCCGGCCACGGTGGCCATGCCGCCATGCCGCAGCAGGCGCGCGATCCACTGGTCGCCGGCGCGGCGCTGGTACAGGCCTTGCAAACCGTGGTCAGCCGCGCGCTCGACCCGCTCGACCCCGCCGTGCTCTCGGTCACCCGCTTTTTCTCCGGCGGCGAGGCCTACAACGTGATTCCCTCCGAGGCGCGCATCGGCGGCACCGTGCGCGCCTTCCGCGCGGAAGTTCAGGACCAGATCGAAACCGCGCTTGAGCGTCTGGCCGCCGGCATCGCCGCCGCCCACGGCGTCCAGGCGCGCGTGAATTACCGACGCGGCTATCCCCCCACCATCAACAGCGCCGCCGAGGCCGCGCTGTGCGCGGAAGTGGCCCGCGCGGTCGCTGGCGACGGCCATGTGCGCACCGACCTGAACCCCTCGATGGGCGCGGAAGATTTCTCCTACATGCTGCGCGAGAAGCCCGGCTGCTATGTCTGGATCGGCAACGGCATGGCCGAAGGCGGCTGCATGCTGCACAACCCGCGCTACGACTTCAACGACGAAATCCTGCCGCTGGGGGTGGCGTACTGGGTGGCCTTGGTGAAGCGGGTGCTGGGGTAAGACGTAGGATGTGGTGAGCGTAGCGAACCGCATCGCCCACGGCCGCGTCGCGTGGTGCGGTTCGTTCCTCACCACACCCTACGTAGCCATTTCCCTCCGCGCATTCGTCGAATCGCCCGCGCGGCTTCCGAACACCTTGCCGCCACAACCCGACACACCCACCGGAGCCAGCCATGCCCCCTCTCCCCGCTTCCGAACAAATCGCCACCCTCGCCGGCGGCTGCTTCTGGTGCCTGGAGGCTGCGTTCAACCGATTGCGCGGCGTAAGCGAGGCGCTTTCCGGTTACATGGGTGGCCAGGTCGAGCGGCCCGGCTATGAACAGGTCTGCGGCGGGCGAACCGGCCACGCGGAAGTGGTGCGGGTGCGCTTCGACCCCGATCAGATCAGCTACCGCGATCTCCTGGCCTGTTTCTTCGACCTGCACGACCCCACCACGCTCAACCGCCAGGGCAACGATGTCGGCACGCAATACCGCTCCGCCATCTTCTGGCACACCCCGGAACAACGTGAGGAAGCGGAAAGCCTGATCGCGGAACTATCGACGCCCGACGCGTACTCGAACCGCATCGTCACTCAGGTGGCCGAAGCCACACACTTCTGGCCGGCCGAGGACTATCACCAACGCTATTTCGAGCGGAACCCGAACCAGCCCTATTGCCGCGCGGTGGTCGGCCCCAAGGTGGCCAAGTTCAGCCGGCACCACGCCGAACGGCTGAAACAGGCGGGGTAAAATCCCGCCCCCCCTCTCTCCTCAAGCCAACATGCCCTCGCTCAACCACGTCCACCCCTTCCTGTTCGAGCACCTGGATATACGCGGCGCCATCGTTTCCCTCGACAGCGCCTGGCGCTCGTTGCTGGCGCGGCGCGGCTACCCGGCGCCGGTGGCGAATCTGCTGGGTGAAATGAGCGCGGTGACCACGCTGATCGCCGCCAACCTCAAGCAAGCTGGGCGCATGACTTTCCAGTTGCGTGGCGAAGGCCCGGTGAACCTGTTGGTGCTGGATTGCGACGAACAACTGCGGCTGCGCGGCATGGCGCACTGGCAAGCCATCCAGGAAGCGCTCTCCGTCCCCGAACTGCTCGGCCACGGCCAACTGGCCCTGACCCTGGATACCGCCGGCATGAAACAGCCCTACCAAAGCCTGGTGCCGCTGACGGGCGACAGCGTCGCCGGCATCTTCGAGCACTATCTGACGCAATCCGAACAGCAACCCACGCGCCTCATGCTGGCGGCCGGGCCGGAACGGGCAGTCGGCCTGTTCCTGCAAAAACTCCCCACAGCCGATGCCCGCGACAGTGATGGCTGGAACCGCATCCAGCACCTGCTCGCCACCCTGCGCCCGGCGGAAATGCTCGGCCAAGCACCGGAAGACCTGCTCCGTCGCGTGTTTCCGGCGGAAGACATCCGCGTTTTCGCTGCCCGTCCCGTCACCCACCACTGCCCGGAAGACTGGGAAAAGATTCAGAACATGCTGCGCTCATTGGGCCGCGCCGAATGCGATGCCATCCTGCGTGAAAAGGGCGAAATCGTGATCCGCGACGACATCTGCAACCACGACTACCGCCTCGACGGCCCGGCCGTGGCCGCGCTGTTCGAGCCACCCTCCCCCACCCTGCACTAATGTAGCGCCGGCTTCCATCCGGCGAATTTGCCAAGGACGCCGGCTGGAAGCCGGCGCTACAACAGCGATCCCAACTTGCCCACCCTCACCCCCGCCCGCCTCTCCCTCACCGGCGACGGCACGCCGATTTCCGAAACCTACGACGACATCTACCACTCCGCCGACGGCGGCCCCGGCCAGGCGCGCCATGTATTCCTGCAAGGCAACGATCTGCCGCAACGCTGGCAGGGGCGTGAACGCTTCGTCATCCTGGAAACCGGCTTCGGCAGCGGCCTCAACTTCCTCGCCACCTGGGCCGCCTGGCGTGACGACCCGGCGCGTTGTGAACGCCTGCATTACCTGGCGGTGGAAAAACACCCTTTCCAGGCCGCAGACCTGGCGCGCTTGCACGCGCAATGGCCGGAACTGCGCAGCCTGAGCCAGGAACTGTGCGCAAACTGGCCGGTGCTCACCCCCGGCTTCCACCGCCTGGAGTTCGCCGCCGGCCGGGTGCTGCTCACGCTCCTGCTGGGTGAGGCGGAAACGGTGCTGCGCCGCTGCGAGGCACGCGTGGATGCGTTTTATCTCGACGGTTTCGACCCGAAGAAGAACCCGGCCATGTGGTCGTTCGAACTGTTCCGCCGCCTCGCCCGCCTTGCCAAACCTGACACCACTTTGGCCACCTGGTGCGTGGCGGGCACGGTGCGCGAGGCTTTGTCGGCGGCCGGTTTCGAGGTGGCCAAACGGCCGGGCTTCGGCCGCAAACGCCACATGCTGACCGGGATGCGCGCCGCGACTCGGGCTCCTGTGCGCAAGGAACCCGAGACAGGAGAACGCCGCGCCGTCGTCCTGGGCGCCGGTCTGGCCGGCTGCGCCATCGCCGAGCGCCTGGCCGCGCGCGGCTGGGCGGTCACCCTGGTGGAACGCCACGCCACTCCGGCCGCTGAAGCCTCCGGAAATCTGGCCGGCATCGTGCGCCCCATGCTTGCCCTGGACGACAACCTGGCCTCACGCCTCAATCGCGCCTGTTTCCTCCATACGCGGCGTGTCTGGTCGGCTCTGGAAGCACGCGGGCTCGCCCCGCGCCGCAATCTCGATGGCGTCCTTCAGATTGCCCGCGACGCGGCGCAGGAAACACAGATGCGGGAAATGCCGGCGAAGAGCGGCTACCCCGATGGCTATGTGCAATTTCTCGACCGCGCCGCCGCCAGCCAACGGCTCGGTAGCCCAACCGCTTACGGCGCCTGGCTGTTTCCCGGCGGCGGCTGGGCCAACCCACCCAGCCTGTGCCGCGCGGGAATCGCGGCGGGCGGTGAACACATCGAATTGCTGACCGGGCAAGAGGCGGCACGCATCGAGCGCGGCGGCGCGAACTGGCGGGTGTTGAATGGCGAAGGCCAAATCATCGCCGCCGCCCCGGTGCTGGTTCTGGCCGGCGGCGCGTCGCTGCGCGGCCTGGTCGCGGACCTGCCGATCAGCGCGGCACGCGGCCAGGTCAGCCATATCCCGCAAGGCCGCCTGCCCGATGTTCAACTCCCCGCCTGCCGCGAGGGCTACCTCACCCCGGCCGTGGACGGCATGCATTGCCTGGGCGCCACCTATGCCTATGACGGCGGCGAGGCGCTTCAGGCATCGGAACATGCCGACAATCTGACGCGCCTGGCGGGCATCCTGCCGGACACGGCCGGCACACTCGACCCCGCCGAACTGGATGGCCGCGTCGGCTTCCGCGCCACCACCCCGGACCGCCTGCCCCTGGTCGGCGCCCTCGCGGATGCGCAAACACCACTGCCACACGACATCCAACTCAAGGACATGCCGCGCCGCGAAGGCCTCTACGCCCTGCTCGGCCTCGGCTCGCGCGGCCTGGTCTGGGCTGCCCTGGCGGCGGAAATCCTGGCCAGCCGAATCGCGGGCGACCCCGCCCCGGTGGAAACAGACCTCCTTCAAGCAATCGACCCCGCGCGCTTCCTGTTGCGCGCGCATCGGCGCGAGCGGAAATAGAAAGACTTGTTTCGCGTCAGCTCGTGATGCCGCAGCGGCTCAAATACTCACGGCCGCACGGATGGCGACCTGTAGGTCGGGTTAGGCGCGTCCTTTCGCGCCGTAACCCGACTGCAACGCCGACATCAATGCCCAACGCGCACAGAAGGTTTTATGGCACGGCACACCCGCCAACTTGTCGGTTTTTTTACACGCAGATTTACCCCCCGCGCTAACGCCTTGTTTCCATACGCCCCATGCTCACGGCACAATAATTGCTAAATGTGATACCTGTAACACCCCAACCCCAATACACAACAGAACGAGGTATCAACATGCAGCACACAATCGACTTGAACGAGCAGTTGACCCGCTATGGCATCACCGCCAAGGGGCAGATTGCTCAGGGCCGTAGCCTTGGTGAATACGCGGGCTATGCCGCCGCCGTGGGCGCCGGCCTGGCGATGGCCGGCGGCGCCGACGCCGCCATCATCTACAGCGGCGTGCAGAACATTTCGCTCTCCCTCAATCCGGCGGCGCAGGCGGCCACCAATAGCATTTTCAATGTCGCGAGCCAGAACATCGACATGGACGGCGGTGGGGCGGATTTCGGCATACAGGTCGGGTTTGTCGGCCAACTCAACACCGGCAGCACTGCCGCCAAGTACGTCGGCGGCGGCATCCTGCAAGGCGCCGGCAGCGCGCTCTGGCTGAACGCGGGTTCCGCCTCGAACCTGGCCGCCGGCGCCATGGTCGGCCCGGGTGGGAATTTCGCCGGCGGCAACGTGGGGCGGGTCAGGTTTCAGGTTGTCAACACGGTCTCCAGCAGTGCGACAACCAACGGCAACTTCGCGGACGGGGTAACGGGCTTTGTCGGCATCAAGCTCGCCAGCGGCAATTACGGCTGGATTCGCCTGCGCCTCGACGACCTGGGCATCAACCAGCCCTTCAGCACCCTATTGGGCGCGCCGCTCGGCGCTGGCCTGGGCTTTCCGGACAAGATCACCGTGATCGACTGGGCCTACCAGACCTCCGGCGGCGCCATTCAAGTCGGTGATACCGTGAGCCAGACGGTACCCGAACCCTCCTCCCTCGCCCTGCTCGCCGCCGGCGCGGCCGGGCTCGCCGCCTTCCGCCGCCGCAAGACAGCCCAGGCGGAGGCACGCTGAGACTGGAATCGCGGGGTTTGTCCCCGCGTTTCGGCGACTACCGCCTGGAGTTCATCTACCGCGCCGGCAGTTCCGAACAACACGCGGAAGCGGTGGCCTTCTGGCTGGCCCAGGGGGCGCTGGCGGATCGGCAAGAAGCGGAACGGCGCGCCCATGAACTGGTTTTCCTGGTGCTGCGCGTAGACGGCGTATTGGCGGGGGTGTCCACGGTGGCGTTGCAGACGGGGACAGACGGGAGGACTTACTACGCCTACCGCATGTTTCTCCGGAAGGAAGACCGTGTGCCTTACCTGATGTGGGCCGTCACCGACGCCACCCGCGACCATCTGCGCGACTACGACGCCCCACCACCGAAGCCGCTGGGCATGCTGATCGTGACCGAGAACCGCAAACTGATGCGGCCCGGCATGCGTCGTTCGTTTCAACGCCACAACTACCATTATCGCGGCAAGACCGCGCGCGGCCTGGATGTCTGGCTGGCGCCATTCGACCAACCAAGCTCGCCGTAGGCGCGGGCTTGCCCGCGATAGCCACCGTTGCGTCGCGGGCAAGCCCGCGCCCACGGCAACCATTCAATTCATCCGCGCCGACAGCGCGCGGCGCAAGGAAAGACGACATGCCCAAAGTACTCGTCATCGGCTGGGACGCGGCCGACTGGAAGGTCATCAACGCCCTGGTCGACCAGGGCAAGATGCCGCATACCGCCAAGCTGATCGAGCGCGGCGTCATGGGCGATCTGGCCACCCTGCACCCGGTGCTCTCGCCGATGTTGTGGACTTCCATCGCCACCGGCAAACGCCCCTACAAGCACGGCATCTACGGCTTTACCGAGCCGACTCCGGACGGCGGCGGCATCCAGCCGGTGTCGCAGCTTTCGCGCAAGACCAAGGCGATCTGGAACATCCTCAACCAGTCCGGTTATCGCAGCCACGTCATCGGCTGGTGGCCGAGCCATCCGGTAGAGCCGATCAACGGGGTGATGGTGTCCAACCACTTCCATACCGCCATCGGCCCGCCGGAGGAGCCCTGGCCGCTCGCGCCCGGCATGGTGCATCCCGAGCGCCTGGCGGAAACGCTGGCTGCGCTGCGGATCAACCCCAACGAACTGGTGGCCGAACAGGTGCTGCCCTTCGTGCCCAGAGCCGGCGAGATTGACCAGGACAAGGACCGACGCCTGGGCATGGTGATGAAGACCCTGGCCGAGTGCGCCACGGTGCACGCCGCCGCGACCTGGACCATGGAACACGAGCCGTGGGATTTCATGGGGGTGTATTACGACGCCATCGACCACTTCTGCCACGGCTTCATGAAGTACCACCCGCCGCGCCGCGCCCATATTCCGGAACGCGATTTCGAGCTGTACAGCGGCGTCGTGGAAGCCGCCTACCGCTTCCACGACATGATGCTGGGCGCGATGCTGGCGCTGGCGCCCGAAGACACCACCGTGATCGTCTGCTCCGACCACGGCTTCCATCCGGACCACCTGCGCCCGGTGCAACTACCCAAGGAGCCGGCGGGACCGGCAATCGAGCATCGCGACCTGGGCATGATTCTCATGGCCGGCCCCGGCATCAGGCGCGACCGCCTGATCCACGGCGCCAACCTGCTCGACATCACCCCGACCCTCCTCACCCTGTTCGGCCTGCCGGTGGGCGAGGACATGGACGGCAAGCCCCTGCTCGACGCCTTCACCACGCCGCCCCCGGTTTCCCACATTCCCAGTTGGGACGCGGTCGCGGGCGACGATGCCCGGATCGCGGGGGAATATCGCTACGACCCCCTCGCCGCCAAGGAGGCGATGGATCAACTGGTCGCCCTGGGCTATGTGGAAGCGCCCGTCGAGGGCCTGGAAAAAGCGATTGCCAACACGGTGCGGGAAATGCGTTACAACCTGGCGCGCGCCTGGATGGATGGCGGCTTCCATGCCCAGGGCGGCGAGATTCTGGCCGAGTTGTATGCGGCCGCGCCGGACCAATACCGTTTCGGCGTCCATCTCGCGCTGTGCCACCAGGCGCTCGGCCAGGTGGCGGCGCTGCGTGAACTGGTGGAAAGCATGACCGCGCATCGGCAAGCGGCGGCGGCCAAGGCCGGCGAAGACCTGAAAGGCTTCATCGAGCGCATCAAGGCGCGCCAGGCCGAGGCGGGCCAGTTGACCGCCGAGGGCGAGATCGACTTCGAACAGACCAGCGACGAAGAGAAGCAGGCCTACGACGACCTGCGCATGACCGCCCGTTTCAGCACCCACGACCTGGATTTCCTGATGAGCTGGGTGTGGCTGGCGGAAGGCAAACCCGAGGCGGCGCTGGAGCGGCTCACGCGCGCCGGCCAGAGCGAGACGCGCCGTCCCAGCCTGCACATCCAGATCGGCGAAACACTGGTGGCCTTGCGCCGGTGGCCGGAGGCGGAAGCCGCCTTCCGCCGCGCCCTGATCCTCGACCCGCGCAACCCGCACGCCCACCTCGGCATGGCCAAGGCCTGTCTGCGCCAGGGTCGCGTCGAGGAAGGCGTGGCGGCGGCCCTGGATTCGGTCGGATTTCTCTACCAGAACCCCATGGCGCATTACATCCTGGGCCTCGGCCTGTTGCGCATGAAACAGTATTTCCGCGCGGTGGAAGCGGTGCGGGTCGCCGTCTCGATCAACCCCAACTTCGAACGCGCCCACCGTTTTCTCGCCCGTTACGCCCTGCGCGGCGAATTGAGCGCCGAGAAGGCGCGCGAGCACTGGCGCATCGTGCGCGAGATCCGCGAACGCGGGCGGGCCGAGGGCCGCGCCCGGGCCAGCCAGCCCGCGCTTGCAGCGTTTTCTGACAACTACGCTGATGACTACGCTGACGATGCCGCGCAGGAGCGCCGGGCGCCCGGCCTCGACGCCGCGCCGCGGCCGCTGGTGGACAAATCGGCGGTGCCGGACGACCCCGCCCAGTGCGTGATCGTGGTCGCCGGCCTGCCGCGCTCGGGCACCTCGATGATGATGCAGATGCTCGCCGCCGGCCCCCTGCCCATCCTCAGCGACGGCAAACGCGAGGCCGACAGCGACAACCCGCGCGGCTATCACGAACTGGAATCCGCCACCCGCCTGCGCCAGGAGCGCGACTGGATCAAGGAAGCCCGCGGCAAGGCGGTCAAGATCGTCGCCCAGCTATTGCCCCACCTGCCGCCCGAACTGCCCTACCGGGTGGTGTTCATGGAGCGGGAGCCGAAAGAGATGTTGGCGTCGCAAAAGACCATGCTGGAACGCCTGGGCCGGGAAGCGGCGAAGTTGAGCGACGCGCAACTGGAACAGGCCTACCGCCAGCAACTCAAGCAGGTCGGCATCTGGCTGGCGAAGCAGCCCAACATCAAGACCCTGTTCGTTTCCCACCGCGAGAGCATCGACGACCCACATGCCGTGGCCGCGCGGGTCAACGAATTCCTCGGCGGCAAGCTGGACCCGCGGGCCATGGCGGCGGCGGTCGATGGCAGCCTCTACCGGCAGCGGGCATGACCGGCGTGGCCTGAACACCCTCAGGTAGCGCCGGCACCCCCGCCGGCGTTTTTTATGACCTCGGCAGGATGCCGGCGCTACAGGGGCCGTGCGCGGCGGCAAGTGCTGGGATAATCGCGGCCCCTGCCCGCGTGCCGACACGAACACCATGAACCCATCGAAGCAACCCGATAACGAAACGGCTCTGGAAAAGCAGACCCCGATGATGCAGCAGTACTGGCGCATCAAGGCCGAGCATCCCGACATGCTGCTGTTCTATCGCATGGGGGACTTCTACGAACTGTTCCATGACGATGCCGAACGCGCGGCGCGCCTGCTCGACATTACCCTGACCACGCGCGGCGCCTCGGCGGGGCAGCCGATCCGGATGGCGGGGGTGCCGTATCACGCGGCGGAGCAATATCTGGCGCGGCTGGCGAAGTTGGGGGAGTCGGTGGCGATCTGCGAGCAGATCGGCGACCCGAAGACCTCGAAGGGGCCGGTGGAACGCCGAGTCGTGCGTCTGGTCACGCCTGGCACGGTGACCGACGAAGCACTCCTGGATGATCGCCGCGATGCGGTGATGCTTGCGCTTTTACCAACACGCGTCCCGGCACGGCAGACCTTGGCCCTGGCCTGGCTGACTCTCTCCAGCGGCCGTTTCGCCGCCAAGACCATCGCCAGTGAGCGCCTCGGTGCCGAGCTGATTCGCCTCAACCCCTCGGAAATTCTGCTGCCGGAGGACTACACGCACCCGGACCTGGCCAATCTGAAAGTCGCCTTCTGCCGCCGTCCGGACTGGCAGTTCGACGCCGAGCGTGGCCGCCATCTGCTCCTGGAACAATTTGGTGTGGCCGATCTGACCGCCTTCGGCATCGAGGACGCGCCCGCGCTCCAGGCCGCCGCCGGGCTGTTGCTGGATTACGCGAAACACACCCAGCAAGCCGCCCTGCCCCACATCAACGGCCTCAGCCTGGAACAGGACAGTGCCTATGTGCTGCTCGACGCCGCTGCGCGCCGTACCCTGGAAATCAGCGAAACCCTGCGCGGCGAATCGGCGCCCACTTTGCTTTCGGAACTGGACCGCTGCCTCACCGCCCTGGGCGGCCGCCTGTTGCGCCACTGGCTGCACCACCCGCTGCGCGACCGCGCCGTGCTGCGGCAGCGCCTGGCCGCCATCGCCGCCCTGATGAGCGCACCGGGCGCCACGAAAAATGCGCGTGCCGCGCTCAAGGGCATGGCCGACCTGGAACGCATCGCCGCCCGCATCGCCCTCAGAAGCGCGCGCCCGCGCGACCTCTCCGGCCTGCGCGACAGCCTGCTGCGTCTGCCCGCGCTGCAAGCCGCGTTGACCGATGCCGGGCCGGCGCTGGCGCCGCTGTGCGAACGTCTGATCTTCCCGGAGACGACGCTGGCCCATCTGGCGCGCGCCATGAAGCCGGAACCGGGCGTGGTGCTGCGCGAGGGCGGCGTCATCGCCGATGGTTTCGATGCGGACCTCGATGAACTGCGCACCCTGCAATCCGACTGCGGTTCCTTCCTCATCGAAATGGAAACGCGGGAACGGGAACGCACCGGCATCAATAACCTGCGCGTGGAATACAACCGGGTGTCGGGCTTCTACATCGAAGTCAGCCGCGCCCAGGCGGAGAAGGTGCCGGCCGATTACCACCGCCGCCAGACCCTGAAAAACGTCGAGCGCTATCTGACGCCGGAATTGAAAGCGTTCGAGGACAAATACCTGTCCGCCGCCGAGCGTGCGCTGGCGCGCGAGAAACTGCTCTACGAACAATTGCTGGAAGTGCTCGCCGCCGCGCTGCGCCCCTTGCAGCAGGTCGCCACCGGCGTGGCCGAGGCGGATGTGTTATCCGGCCATGCCGAACTGGCCGAGGAGCGCCGCTATTGCGCGCCGGAATTCAGCGAGGAATGGGGCATCCGCATCGAGGCCGGCCGCCACCCTGTGGTGGAAACCCGGGTGGATGCCTTCATACCCAACGATCTCGACCTCAACCCGAGCCGCCGGATGTTGTTGATTACCGGCCCCAACATGGGCGGCAAATCCACCTACATGCGGCAAATTGCCCACATCGTCCTGCTCGCCTGCTGCGGGCTGTACGTGCCGGCGACGAGCGCGGTGATCGGGCCGGTGGACCAGATATTCACCCGTGTCGGCTCGTCGGATGACCTCGCCGGCGGCCGCTCCACCTTCATGGTGGAAATGACCGAAACCGCCGGCATTCTGCACGGCGCCACGCAGCACAGCCTGATCCTGATGGACGAGATCGGCCGCGGAACCTCCACCTTCGACGGCATCAGCATCGCCTGGGCGGTGGCGCGGCACATGGCCGAAAAAACACGCGCCTACACCCTGTTCGCCACCCATTATTTCGAGCTGACCCAGCTCAACCAGGAGTTCCGCGCGCTGGCCAACGTGCACCTCGACGCGGTGGAAAGTGTCGGCAAAAACGGCGGCCTCACCTTCCTGCACGCCGTGGAAGACGGCCCCGCCTCGCAGAGCTACGGCCTCCAGGTCGCCCGCCTGGCCGGCGTGCCGGCGCCGGTCATCAACGCCGCCCGGCGCAAGCTGGTACTGCTGGAAAACCAACAGATCGCCCCCTCCGGCCAGGGCGACCTGTTCACCAGCGCCCCACCGCCGGAGCCGCTTGCCAGCCCCGCGCTCGACCGCCTGAGCGAGATTGACCCGGACGAACTCAGCCCGAAACAGGCGCTGGAAGCGTTGTACGAGTTGCGGCGCTTGCTGTAGCCGGTAGGTCGGGTCAGGCGCATCTTTTTGCGCCGCAACCCGACATGGCAGTCCGTAGGTTGGGCAAAGCGCAGCGTGCCCAACATGGCGGCGGTCAGTGGGTGATGCCGGCGCGCCGCCTCAGCGTTTGC
>JAUXXW010000017.1 GCA_030684775.1 Pseudomonadota bacterium | reverse complement strand
CGCTGCGCTTTGCCCAACCTACGGGACTGGCAGCGTGCCCAACAACCCTACCGCTCCGCCATCGCCAACAAAATCATCGGGTTGACACCATTCCTGGCAACGAGGCGGCGGGCATTGAGGGATAGCTTGCGGTGGCCGATGGCAGGGAAATCGTGTTCCACCTCATAGCCTTCGAAGCTCTGGTCGCGCGGCAGTATCTTCTCCAGCAGTTCGCGTAATTGCGGGATGTCCCACTGGCCGTTGCCCAACTCGTAGAGCGGCTGCCCGACGGTGGCGCCCAGGGTGGTCTTGAATTGCTTATAGAAGGCGCGGCTGGCGGATACCACGCGTAGGTCGCCATCCAGCACCACCAGGGGTTCGCGCACGGTATCGACGATGGCTTCGGCCAGTTCCCGCGCCTCTTGCACCGCCGCTTCCGCCTTGATGCGCGTGCTGATGTCGGTGAAGGTGAAGACGACGCCGTCGATCACGTTGTCCAGGGTGCGGTAGGGCTGGATGCGCGCCAGATACCAGGTGCCGTCAGCGATTTGCACCTCGCGTTCACGCGGCACCAGGGTATCGAGCACGACTTGCGCGTCGTTCAGCAGGTCTTCCCCCGAGAGGTCGGATTTGATGTCGGCCAGCGACCGCCCGACATCGCTGGCGATCAGGCGGTAGGCCTTTGCCGCTTCGCGGGTGAAGCGGCGGATATGGAAGTGCGGGTCGAGGAAGATGGTGCCGATGTTGATGTTGTCGAGCAGGTTCTTCATGTCGTTCTGCATGCCGGCGAGTTGCTCGATCTTGGCCTGCAATTCGGAGTTCACCGTAATCAGTTCTTCGTTGACCGATTGCAGTTCTTCCTTGGAGGTTTCCAGCTCCTCGTTGGTCGATTGCAGTTCTTCGTTGGTGGACTGCAATTCCTCGTTGGTCGATTTCAATTCCTCGTTGGAGGCCTGCTGTTCCTCGATGGTGGCTTGCAGGTTTTCCCGGGTGTAGGCGAGTGCCCGTTCCAGTTCCTCGACCCGAGGCGGGGTGTCGCCGAGAGTGCCGGGCTTGCCACGCTTCGCCTTGGCGGCGGATTTGCCGGCGTCGTGGGCCAACTCCAGAAAGCTCAACAGCAACAGCCCCTGGCCGGATTCGGGATCGGGCAATGGGCGCACGGTCAGGTTGATGCGCTGGAAGTCGCCATTGGTCTTGACCAGCACCTCGCGGCTCAGGGTGGGCCGGCCTTCGGCGCCCTGCAGGGCGTTACGCAGTTCCAGTTGCAGGCCCTCGCGCGCCATGTCGATGACGTTGAGGCTGGCCTGGCCGGGGGCCGGGCGCAGGTATTTGCCGGTGTCGCCATGCACGAACAGGAGGTTGCCCTTGAGGTCGGTGACCACCGACGCGGGGGCGAAGGATTGCAGCAGCACGCGCCGGGTGAGTTCGGCGAAATTCGTCTCCTTGGTTCTCTTTACGATTTCCTCCACGCCCTTGCCGACGCTGTCCGCCGTCCACGACAGGCCGCCGGCCATCACCGCGCGGGTGGAGGCGGCGGTGTGGATGGCGCGGTAGAACTTCCACTTGCGGCTCAGCGCGGTGAACAGTTCCGGATGGTTGCCGATGCTCTCCGAGGGCGAGAGGAACAGCACGCCGCCCGGCTTGAGTGCGTAATGGAAGGCGGGCAGCAGGCGATGTTGCAGTTCCGGCTCCAGGTAGATCATCAGGTTGCGGCAACTGAGCAGGTCGAGCTTGGTAAAGGGCGGGTCCTTGATGACGTTCTGAACGGCGAACACCACCATCTCGCGGATTTCCTTCTTCACCCGGTAGCCGGCGTCTTCCTTGACGAAGTAGCGGCGCAGGCGGTCGGCGGCGACATCGGCGGCGATGTTGGGCGGGTACAGGCCGGCGCGCGCAAGGGCGATGGCGTCGTCGTCGAGATCGGTGGCATAGATTTGAACCTTGAATTCCTGGTGCTGCTTGTCCCACCAGGCGTCCATGAATTCGCGCAGCAGGATGGCGATGGAATAGGCTTCCTCGCCACTGGCACAGCCGGCCACCCAGACGCGGAACACATAGCCTTCCGGCTTGTCGACGAACAGTTGCGGCAGGATGTCCTGGGTGAGAACGGCGAAGGCCTCGGGGTCGCGGAAGAAACTGGTGACGTTGATCAGCAGTTCCTTGAACAGGATTTGTAGCTCGGCCGGGTGCTCCTTCAGGTAGCGGGCATAGATGTCGTGGTCGCTGAGGTCGTGTTGCGCCATGCGCCGCTCGATGCGGCGGCCGATGGTGCTTTTCTTGTAAAGCGAGAAATCGTGACCGGTGCCGGCGCGCAGCAGCATCAGGATGCGGTTCAGACCCGCCACGGGCGTGGGTGGTGATACTTGGACCGCCGGCAGCGCCGACAATTGCGCCAGTGCTTGCGGCATCCTGTCCGGCGCCAGCACACGGGTGGCGTAACCGGCCTGGATCGCGCTGATCGGCATGCCGTCATACTTGGCCGTGGCCGGGTCCTGCGCCAGGGTGACGCCGCCGGCGCCGAGAATGGCGCGCAGGCCCAGGGTGCCGTCGGTACCGGTGCCGGAGAGGATGATGCCGATGCCGCGCTCACCTTGATCCTCGGCCAGGGCGCGCAGGAAGGCGTCGATCGGCATGCGTTGTCCGCGCGGCGCCTCCGGCACGGAAAGTTGCAGCACGCCGTGGAAGATCGCCATGTCGCGGTTGGGCGGCATGACATAGACGTGATTCGGCGCGACTTTGAGTTGGTCCCGCACCTCCACCACAGGCATGGCGGTGCTGCGTTGCAGGATTTCACCAAGCAGGCTGACGTGGTCCGGGTCCAGATGCGACACCAGGATAAAGGCCATGCCGCACTCCGGCGGCACCTTGCGGAAAAACTGCTCGAACGCCTCCAGCCCACCGGCGGAAGCGCCCAGAGCGACGATGGGGAAAATGGGGGTTTCGGTCTTGGCGGCCACGAACGTCTCCTGAAATGTTGCGGCGAATGCTACGGGATTTTTTTGAGGTCTTTGCCCCTCCCTATCCAGCACCGCCTGCTCCCACATTTCCAGCGCCGCCTGCTCCACCCTTTTGTGGCGCGTGCGCGAACGTCCGAAATCCCCCCTGCCCCCCTTTGGGAAAGGGGGGTTCCGCGCTTGGCGCCCCCCTCCGCGACAGCCGACCGCGCCTTCGGAAAGTGAAGGCCCGCGCGCGGATGCCCCTGATAAAATCGCGGCCACGTTTTCCTGGCTTGCAATCTCGCCGCCAGCCACCAATTGCCCTACCGACATTCAATGGAGAACCCCATGTCCGCCAAGCATTGCCGTCTGCTCATCCTCGGTTCCGGCCCCGCCGGCTACTCCGCCGCCATCTATGCCGCCCGCGCCAACCTGCAACCCGTCGTGATTACCGGCCTGAGCCAGGGTGGCCAGCTCATGTCCACCACCGAGGTGGATAACTGGCCGGCCGACGTGAACGGCGTGCAGGGCCCGGAACTGATGCAGCGCTTCCAGGCGCATGCCGAGCGCTTCAATACCGAAATCATCTTCGACCACATCAACACCGTTGATTTGAACAATCGCCCCTTCACCCTGACCGGCGATTCCGGCGTCTATACCTGCGATGCCCTCATCATCGCCACCGGCGCCTCCGCCATGTACCTGGGCCTGGAGTCCGAGGAAAAATTCATGGGGCGCGGCGTTTCCGGTTGCGCCACCTGCGACGGTTTCTTCTACAAGGGCCAGGAAGTCGCGGTGATCGGCGGCGGCAACACCGCGGTGGAAGAGGCCATTTATCTCTCCAACATCTGTTCCAAGGTCACCCTGGTGCATCGCCGCGACACCTTCAAGGCGGAGAAAATCATGGTCGATCACCTCATGGAACGTGTGAAGGAGGGCAAGATCGTCCTTGAAACCAATCAGGTTCTCGATGAAGTCCTGGGCGACAAGAGCGGCGTGACCGGCATGCGGCTGAAAGGCGCGCAGGATGGCGCAACCAAGGAAATCACGCTGACCGGCATCTTCATCGCCATCGGCCACAAGCCCAATACCGACCTGTTCACCGGACAACTGGAGTTGGATCATGGCTACCTGGTCACCCAGGGCGGTCGTCATGGCAACGCCACGCAGACCAGCATCGAGGGGGTATTCGCGGCCGGCGACGTGCAGGACATGATCTACAAGCAGGCGGTCACCAGCGCGGCCAGTGGTTGCCAGGCGGCGCTGGATGCCGAACGTTATCTTGATAAACTGGCTTAACTTCTGGTTGTAATACCATGAATAAAGGCGGGAAGTTTCACGCTCCCGCCTTGCCTTGTGAAGAGCGCGAGCTGTTCCGGGCGGAGTTGGATGATGTCGTTCCGCTCACGCCGCACGGCCGCGTGCTTCCCTCCCCCGTCCGGCTTCCTCCCGTCCCGCTCGGTCTGTTTCACGACGAGCGGGCGCTTATCCACGAATCGCTGCATGACCCGATCCGCTGGGATGGCGAGACGGAAGAAACCTCCTACGTGCGCCCCGGCGTCACCCGCCAGACCCTGCGCCGCATTCGTCGCGGCGACTGGGTAGCCCAGGCGGAACTCGACCTGCACGGCCTGACCCGCGCGGAGGCCAAGCGGGAACTTTCGGATTTCCTGTTCGAATGCAAACGCCGCGGCGCCCGTTGCGTGCGCATCATTCACGGCAAGGGATTGGGCTCGAAAGACCGCGAGCCGGTGCTGAAACTCCATGTGCGCCACTGGCTGACGCAGCGCGAAGAAGTATTGGCCTTCGTCCAGGCGCGTCCGGCGGATGGCGGCAGTGGCGCGGTGGTGCTGCTGCTGAAGTCGTCGAACTATTGACGCGAGTGGCGCGGTTCGTTCCTCAGCCCATCCGTTCCTCCCTCAGAACGCTGCCGCTTCGATTTCCAGGTAGGCCTTGTTGATGTTGCCGCCCATCTGTTCGTCGAAGTGGTGCAGGGGTTTCCATTCGGCAAGGTCGAGTTTCTTGCGGATTTCGCCATCGGTGAGGCCCGCTTTGTAGCCGGCTTCGACACCGGTGTAGAGCTTGGCCATGCGCTGGTGCAGCTTGGCGACGCTCTTGGTGGTCATCAGCGGGCCGTGGCCGGGGATGATGGTTTTCGCGGGCATGGCTTTTACTTCGGCCAGGGTTTCGATCCATAGCTTGACGTTGGCGTCGCGGAAGTTGGGGGTGATTTCGTTGACCGTGATGTCACCACCGACCAGGACCTTGTCGTCGGGCAGCCAGATCATCATGTCGCCGGCTGTGTGCGCGGCTTCCGGCACCCAGAAGGTGAGCTTGACGCCATCGAGGGTGACGTCGGTTTTCGTTTTGCTGGCGTAGACCTCGGTGGCGGGGACGGCGCGGGTGTTGGGCAACTTGCGGCCCAGCGCGCCCTGGATGATGCCCAACCATTCACCTTCACCTGCGATCAAGAGCTTGCGGCACATCTCGGAGCTGATGACCTTGGCACCGGGGAAGGCGGCGTTGCCGAAGCTGTGGTCGCCGTGGTGGTGGGTGTTGATGATGACCTTGACCGGCTTGTTCGTGAGCTTGGCGACTTCTTTCGCCAGGTGCGCGCCGATTTCATCGGTGAAGCCGGTGTCGATCAGGATGGCGCTGGTTTCGCCGATGATCAGGGTGCTGTTGACCATGTAGCCCTGGTTTTTCTTGTTGGGCAGTTCCATCGGCCCGAGCAGGGCGTAGACGCGGTCATTGACCTTGGCGACCTTGGTGGCGGGAATGGCAGCCGCCATGGCGGAGGTGGTGAACAGCAGGGCGAAGATCAGAAACAGTCGCTGCATTGGGGGTCTCCTTGATTATGGTGAGCCGCGATTCTGTGGGTAGAGCGGCCGCGGCTCAATTGGACAGGCGTACCAGTTACACCCCGTTCACCGCCGCGACGAGGCGTTGTATCGCCTCGCGAATCATGGCGCGTGGCGCCCCCAGGTTGAGACGCATGAAGCCGTCGCCGCCCTGGCCGAACAGGCTGCCCGGGCTCATGCCCAGACGTGCCCGTTCGATGAAGAAGCGATTGAGCGCCGCATCACTCAACCCCAGTTCCCGGCAATCCAGCCACAACAGGTACGTGCCTTCCGCCGCGACCACGCGGATGGAAGGCGCCTCGCGCGCCAGGGTGGCGGTAACCTCGTCGCGGCTTGCCACCAGATAGACCATCAGCGCGTCCAGCCAGGCCGCGCCATGCTGATAAGCCGCCGAGAAGGCGGCGATGCTGAACGGGTTGGCGCCGCTCACATGCAGCAGGTCGAAGGCGCGGCGCAGTTTCTCGCGCTGCTCCGGCTTGCTCGCGACCAGGGCGGAAAGCCCCAAGCCGGGGATGTTGAAGGTCTTGCTCGGGGCGACGGCGGTGACGATGTCGTCGCCGTCGTCCGCCAGCGTCGCCAGCGGGATGTGGCGTTGGCCGGGATAGATCAGGTCGTGGTGGATTTCGTCGGAGAGCACCACCAGCTTGTGCTTGCGGGCGATGCGCAGGATTTCGCGCTGCTCCTCCTCGTTCCAGACCCGGCCGACCGGGTTGTGCGGACTGCACAGGATCAACAAACGGGCATCGGCGGCACAGCGTTCCAGATGGTCGAAGTCGATGCGGTAGCGGCCGTCCGCGAACAAGAGCGGGTTCTCGACCAGCCGCCGCCCGGTCGTGGTGACGGCGGAGAAGAACGGGAAATACACCGGCGGCTGCACGATGACGCCCTCCCCCGCTGCCGCGAAGGCCAGTACGGCGGCATGTAGCGAGGGCACCACGCCGGGCGCCATCATGATCCAGTCGCGTTCGACCTCCCAGTTGTGGCGCGCGCGCAACCAACCGGTCAGAGCTTCATACACGTCGTCCGGGAACAGGCTGTAGCCGAAGACGGGATGCGCGGCGCGCGCCGCCAGCGCCTGGGTCACCGCTTCCGGCGCGGCAAAGTCCATGTCGGCCACCCACAAGGGCAGCACGTCGTCGGTGCCGAACACGCTTTTGCGACCATCCCACTTGAGCGCGGCGGTGCCTTCGCGCGGGATGATCCGGTCGAAATCGAAGCTCATGAGTTTCTTTCCCAGATCGTCACCTCGGAGAGCGTGTGCTGGAATTTGTGCCGGGTTTCGCGAATGACGAAGGGCACTTCGAGCGGGCCTTGCACCAGTTTGAAGTGCTTGCTGAGGTGGGTTTTCAAGCCGTCCAGCGTGGTGACGTTCTCGCCATCCTGCTTGTAGCCGCCGATCCATTCTTCCCGAGGTGTGTGCTCCGAAAGCCAGGTATAGGGCGAGGCGATGAGCAGCAGGCCGCCGGGGTTGAGCCGTTCATGCACGCTATCGAGGAACTGAGCCAGGCTATACAGGCGGTCGATCAGGTTGGCGGCGAGGATCAGGTCGTAGCCGGTGAAACGCGGTTTCAGATTGCAGGCATCGCCCTGGAAGAAGCTCACCTTGTCGCGCGTCGCCTCCAGACCGAGATCGGCCAGGCGCCGCTCGCGATAGGACACCAGTTCGCCCTCGTCGACCAGGGTGTAGCGCAGCACGCCGCGTTGCGCGAATTCCGCGCCGAGGCCGATGAAACGCGCGGAGAAATCGATGCCGCTGATAGCTGCAACCTGTACCGCGCATAGTAATATCGCGCCACCTAGATGGATGCACATAAATATTGAGATTGTGGGGGAGGCTATGAATGAAATGGTCATTGGTGTGGTCACTGCCGTTGTTGGTGCATTTGCAGCTTGGTTACTGCCGAGAATTGAATCATGGGTTGCCGTATCATCAAGTTCAGGCCTAGACGGAGAATGGCTATCCATTTCGCATGGAGGCAATGACAGCAGAGTAAAAGATCGTGTCGAAATTAAAAGATCGTTTGGAAGAATTCGCCTTAGAAACAAAGCAGTCAGTGGATATTCATATGAAGCCACTGGCGAAATAAAAGATAAAAGAGTGTTTCTTGGGAATTGGAAATCATTACTACCTGGATCTTCGGCTTCTGGTCACTTCTTGTTTCTGATATCGCCGCACGGGAAATACATGTATGGCGTATATACAGGCATTGAGAAGAACGGCAGCACAGTATTGCTTAGTTGGGCATTAGGCCGGACGGATGCCGACTTAGAACAGGCAGAAGAAGCGATGAATAAAAATATGGGCATGCTGCCAGAATTCGGTGCCACAAAACAGAATTAAATATTGGAGCATGCCCACAGAAGCGATAAGCGCGGACCTCGGCCACCGTCGGCCAGTCGTAATGCGCCTCGCCGAGGTCGTCCCAGCTCATTTCGTCGACGCCGATGGCGAACATCGACTCGAAACGCGGGTTGATTCGTTCATTCAATAGCCCGGCCAGCACCAGCTTGTTGACGAAAAACGTGGCGGTATGGCCGAAGTAGAAAATCAGCGGGTGCCGCAGCGGAATCGGCTTGCTGAAATAGGCCGCGTCGCTGGCCAGCACCTCGAACAACTGCTCGTAGCGGTCGAAGGTGGCGTGAAAGTAGTCGCGAACCTCGCGGCGCTTGTCTTCGGCATGACCGCCGACAAGATTGGGGGTTCGCGGGAAGCGTTCGGCGGTCATAGGAGGGACGGTTACATGATGAACAACGGCCCAATGCTAGCAGGTGTCAAAAACTCAACGATTGCCCAATCCCGCCGCCATGCGCAGAATCGGGCTTCCCTGGCCCTTCCTTGGCCCTTTCGGCAATGCCACTACCCACCCGATTTCTTCTCGGCTCTCCACTCAAGCTCGGCATCGCCATCACGCTATTCGTATTGCTTGATCTGAGCGTACTGGTGATCAATCTGTGGATCGCCAACCAGGTGTCGCGCGACGCCGTGGCGATCAACCTGGCCGGCCGCCAGCGCATGCTTTCGCAGCAGATCACCAAATCACTGTTGCTGATCAACCAGGCGCCGGACGCCGCCTCCAGAATGCGGGCGCGCGAGGAGTTGGCCGACGCCTACGAGCTGTTCGCCACCACCCTGCGCGCGTTCGACCAGGGCGGTGTGACCAAGGGGGGCGATGGCACACTGGTGCAACTGCGCCGCGTCAAGCCCGATGCCGGACGTGGGCCGCTCGATGTGGCGCTACTCCGCGTGGCGCCGCTGGCGGAACGCCTCGACATCCTCCTGAAAACGCCATCGTCGGCCACAGACGATTTCCGCTGGGCGATGGATTACATGATCGCCAACAACCGCGAAATCCTCGCTCGCATGAATGACCTCACCTTCGTGCTGGAACAGCATTCCGTCAGCCGCATCCGTGAGATGCGCGCGATCCAGACCGGCGCCTTCGTGTTGGCGCTGATCAACTTTCTGGTCATCGTGCTGGGGTTGGTCAAGCAATATCATGCCGCGAACCAGGATCGCGGCCGCTGGCGCGATATCGCCCAACGCGACGCACTCACTGGTCTGTTCAACCGAGCGGCTCTGCGCGAGGTACTGGATCGCTTGCTGGAAGTCGTTGAACGCAAAGAGGATACGTTCTCCCTGCTGCTGCTCGACCTGGACAATTTCAAGCCGATCAACGACCAATTCGGCCATGCCGCCGGCGACGACCTGCTGAAAAGACTGGCCGAATCGTTACAACGCCTGGCGCGGGAAAGTGACACGGTGACCCGCCTGGGTGGCGACGAATTCGCTCTGGTCTGCCCCAGGCTGAACGGCACGGATCAAATCCGGCATTTCTGCGACCGTATCGTCCGCGGCATCTCCGATCTCGAATGCCAGCAGGGCGGCAATTGCCACGTCCATGCCAGCATCGGCGTGGCGGTCTATCCCACGCATGGCACCAATACCGACGAACTCCTGGCCGCCGCCGACCGCGCCATGTACGAAAGCAAACATGCGGGCGGCAACCGCTGGAGCCTGGCCGAACTGAATCGCTGATAGCCATTCAAGCAGCGCCGTAGCTTGGGCAAAGCGAAGCCCAACGAACCGTCGCGATGTTGGGCACGCTTCGCTTTGCCCAACCTACGACACTGGAATGCGTACATGGTGACAACTGCGATGTCCATGCCAGCATCGGCGTGGCGATCTACCCGACGCACGGCACCAATACCGACGAGCTCCTGGCCGCCGCCGACCGCGCCATGTATCAAAGCAAACATGCGGGCGGCAACCGCTGGAGCCTGGCCGAGCTGAATCGCTGATAGCCATTCAAGCAGCGCCGTAGCTTGGGTAAAGCGAAGCCCAACGAACCGTCGCGATGTTGGGCACGCTTCGCTTTGCCCAACCTACAGCCATGCCCCCTTCTTCCGACGTAGTCCGGAGAGATTTGGGATAATCGCCGCCCTAGCTTCACTCCGCATCCGTCAGTGACCTTCAAGCTCCCTCCCCCCGGCCAGCGTCTCAAGCTGCGCCGCCCCGCCGGCTCTGCCGACAGCATGGTTCTCGCCGACCTGGCCGCGCGGCAGCGCCTGCTGCTGCTCACCCAGACCGCGCAAGAAGCGACCCGCCTGGTCGAGGAAATCGCCTGGTTCGATCCCACGCTGTCGGTCAGCCTGTTCCCTGACTGGGAAACGTTGCCCTATGACCCGCTCTCTCCCCACCCAGACCTGGTTTCCGAGCGGCTCTCCGCCCTATGGCTGGCCTCTACGGCCAAGGTCGACGTATTGGTGACGCCAGCCGCCACGGCGATGCAGCGCCTGTGCCCACCGAGTTATCTCAACGCCCACGCCTTCCTGCTCAAGGAACGCGACAAACTGAACGCGGACAAGCTGCGCTCCCGCCTGACCGAGGCCGGCTACAGCGCGGTGCAGCAGGTGCTCTCGCCGGGCGAATTCGCGGTGCGCGGCGGCATCATCGACCTGTTCCCGATGGGCACGGCCCTGCCCTATCGCATCGACCTGCTTGACGACGAGATCGAAACCATCCGCACCTTCGACCCGGACAACCAGCGCAGCCTCTACAAGGTGGCGGAAATCCATCTACTGCCGGCGCGCGAAGTGCCGCTGGACGAGTCCGGCGTCACCCGTTTCCGGCAAAACTTCCGCGACCGCTTCGAGGGCGACCCGTCGAAGAGCCAGATGTACAAGGACGTTTCCAACAAGCTGGCGCCCGGCGGCGTCGAGTACTACCTGCCGCTGTTTTTCGAAGAAACCGCCACTTTGTTCGACTACCTGGCCGACGACACCGCGCTGGTGCTGCACGGCGACATCCAGGAAGCCGTGGACGGCTTCTGGCGCGACACACAAAGCCGGCATCGCTTGATGCAGGGCGATAAACACCGCCCGTTGCTGGCGCCGGATGCGCTGTTTCTGCCGCCGGATCAGTTTTTCGGGGCGTTGAAGCCGTATGCGCGGGTGGAACTGAGTCTCCCCTCCCCCCTCGGGGGAGGGGCCGGGGGAGAGGGAACAACGCACGCCCAGGCACACCGCCCCGATAAAGCCACCGTCGCTCCCTCTCCCCCAGCCCCTCCCCCGGAGGGGGAGGGGAGTTTTGCACCCGCCCCCGCCGTGGAAGTGGAGCGCAAGGCCGAGAACCCGTATTACCGCCTGCAAGCGCACCTCGACAGCTTCCAGGGCGCCACCCTGGTGATCGCGGAAAGCCTGGGGCGGCGCGAAACGCTGGCGAATGCGCTGGTTGAATATGGGTTGAAGCCGGCTTTGTTGGAGGGCTGGCCTTCGGATGCGCGCCAAACCGCTCAAGGCGCAACATTTGGCACGGCTCACCCCCCTTTATCAAAGGGGGGCAGGGGGTACCGAAGGGTAGGGGCTTCATCAGATTTAGCAACGCCCGCCACCGTGCAACCGTCCGCGAAATCCCCCCCAGCCCCCCTTTGGGAAAGGGGGGAGCCAGGCAGCTTCATGTTGACCACCGGCCCGCTCGCCACCGGCTTTATCGACCTTTCCTCCCAACTTGCCGTCCTCACCGAAACCGAGCTATACGCGCGCAGCCCCATCACCCGAAGGGCACGCGAAGGCAAGCGCGCCAGCACCGCAGAAGGCCTGCTGAAAGATCTGTCCGAACTCAAAATCGGTGATCCGGTGGTGCATGGCCAGCACGGAATCGGCCGCTATCTCGGCCTCAGCGGCATGGATATGGGCGACGGCACCGAGGAGTTCCTGGCCCTGGAATTCGCCGGCGGCGACAAGCTCTATGTGCCGGTCGCGCATCTGCATCTGATTTCCCGTTATCTCGGCGGCGACCCGGACACCGCGCCGCTGCACCGCCTCGGCAGCGGCCAGTGGGAGAAGGCGAAGCGGCGAGCGATGGAAAAGGCGCGCGACACGGCCGCCGAACTCCTCAACATCTACGCCCAGCGCGCCGCCCGCAAGGGCCACGCCTTCGCCGCCAGCGACCATGACCTTGACGCCTTCGCGGAAGGATTTGGCTTCGAGGAAACCCCGGACCAGATGGCGGCCATCGAGGCGGTGGTGAGCGACATGACTTCCGGCCGGCCGATGGATCGCCTCGTGTGCGGCGACGTCGGTTTCGGCAAGACCGAGGTGGCGCTGCGCGCGGCCTATGTGGCGGCCGCCGGCGGCAGACAGGTGGCGGTGCTGTGCCCCACCACCCTGCTCGCGGAACAACATTTCCAGACCTTCTCCGACCGTTTCGCGGATACCCCGGTGCGTATCGCCGAACTGTCCCGCTTCCGCTCACCCAAGGAAGTCGCCGCCGCCCAGGCCGGGCTCAAGAGCGGTCAGATCGACATCGTCATCGGCACCCACAAACTGTTGCAGAAGGACATGGTGTTCAAGAACCTGGGTTTGACCATCATCGACGAGGAACACCGCTTCGGCGTGCGCCAGAAGGAGCGCATGAAGGAACTGCGTTCCGAGGTGGATGTGCTGACCCTGACCGCCACCCCGATCCCGCGCACCCTGGCGATGTCGCTGGAAGGCATCCGCGATTTCTCGGTGATCGCCACCGCGCCGCAAAAGCGCTTGGCGATCAAGACCTTCGTGCAACCGATCTCGGACGGCCTCATCCGCGAGGCTGCGCTGCGCGAACTCAAGCGCGGCGGCCAGATTTTCTTCCTGCACAACGAGGTGGACACCATCCAGACGATGAAGGAAAAGCTGGTCAAGCTGTTGCCGGAAGCGCGTATCGAGATTGCCCACGGCCAGATGCCGGAACGCGAGCTGGAACATGTGATGCGCGACTTCACCCACCAGCGTTTCAACCTGCTGCTGTGCACCACCATCATCGAAACCGGCATCGACGTGCCGACCGCCAACACCATCATCATGAATCGCGCCGACAAGTTCGGCCTGGCGCAGTTGCACCAGTTGCGCGGCCGCGTCGGCCGTTCGCACCACCAGGCCTATGCCTACCTGCTCACCCCGCCGGACGGCGTGAAAGTCACCCCCGCCGCCGCCAAACGCCTGGACGCCATCCAGAGCATGGAAGACCTCGGTTCCGGCTTCTATCTGGCCATGCACGACCTGGAAATCCGTGGCGCCGGCGAGGTGCTGGGCGAGTCGCAAAGCGGCGAAATGCAGGAGGTTGGCTTCAATCTTTTCAACGACATGCTGGCCAGCGCGGTCAAGTCACTCAAGGAAGGCCGCGAGCCGGACATGGACGCGCCGCTCAAGGCCACCACCGAAATCAACCTGCATATGCCCGCCCTGTTGCCGGACGATTATTGCGGCGACATCCACGAACGCCTGGTGCTCTACAAGCGCCTGGCCAACAGCGAAACCCTGGCGGAACTGGATGACCTCAAGGAAGAACTGATCGACCGCTTCGGCCTGTTGCCGGAACCGGCCGAAGCGCTCATGGCGGTGCACCGCCTGCGCCTGGAAACCAAACCTTTCGGCATCGCCCGCCTGGCCGTCAGTTCCGAAGGTGCGAGCATCCAGTTCGAGCCGAACCCGCCGTTCGACCCGATGAAGCTGATCAAGCTGATCCAGACCAAACGCGAATACAAACTCGCCGGCCAGGACAAGGTGAAGATCGAGAAAGACTGCGCCACCCTGGGTAAGCGGCTGGAGCTGATTCGGGGATTTCTGCGGGAAATCGCGTAGCCCCCTGTAGCGCTGGCGCCTCGCCGGCTTTTCCAACCTACGCGGGCAGTCCCCTATGGTTCACGGCTACCCGGCTTGCCAGGGATCGACCAACACCAAGCCCGGAATCGCCTTGAAGTCGCTGGTGTTACGCGTGGCCAGCGGGATGCCATTGGCAAGGGCAATGGCGGCGATTTGTGCGTCCTGGGTGGTGATGGGGCGGCCGAGTCGGCGCCTTTCCGCGACGATGGCCGCGAAGTGTTCCGCCGCCGCCGCGTCGAAAGGCAGGCAGCGCCCGGCGAAATCTTCCTCGAACATCTGCCTTGCAGCGGCGGCCAGCGCTTCGCGCCGCTTCCCATTCGGCAGCAGTCTGACTCCCAGGCTGATCTCGGCCTGGGTAATCACACTGACCCGTGCTTCTCCGGAATGGGCATCGACCCAGGCGACCACGGTGGGATCGGGTTGCGGCCGCATCAACTCGGAAAGCACGTTGGTATCGAGCAGGATCATTGCCCGTCACCTCCGGAAAAATCCGGCAAGTGGCGATCAGGGAGGCGGGTGAATTCAAGCTCCACCCCGCCGAGTGCGGCGAAGCGGTGTTGCAGGCGGGTGCCCAGGCCTTCGCCAGATTCGGCCGGGCCGACTGCCTGGCGCAAGATCCGCCGCGCTTCTTCCTCCATCGAGCGCCCGTAGCGCGCCGCTTGAAGACGAAGACCGGTCTTTGTCGCTTCGTCCAGATTACGAATCATGATGGTTGCCATGTGGCCTCCTTTTTTGCATGCAGTGCTAGCAGTGTATGCACCACATCGAGTGAATTCAAATTCAACCCAAGCCGCCGGAACCCAACAGGTACGTTCTCTAGTTTGGCTGCCGCTTGTGGAACGTCACCGGCACTGGCGGCGGGGTTTTCAGGATGTGTTTCTTCATCTTGCCCACGACGTGCATTTCGCAGGCGCGGCAGTCGAATATCAGGGTCAGCCATGTAGGTTGGGCAAAGCGTAGCGTGCCCAACTTGCAACGCATACCTGTTGGGCACGCTACGCTTTGCCCAACCTACGGGTGTCGCTTGTGGAACGTCACCGGCACCGGCGGCGGGGTTTTCAGGATGTGTTTCTTCATCTTGCCCATGACGTGCATTTCGCAGGCACGACAGTCAAATTTCAGGGTCAGGCGTTCGTTGCCGTTTACCAGGGTCATCGGTTCGGCGCGGACCTGGCCTTGCACGCCGGTGACGCCTTTGGCCTGTTTCGGGCAGAGGCTGAACGAGTAGCGCAGGCAGTGCTTGGTGATCATCAACGAAACCTCGCCGGCTTCTTTGTGTGCTTCATAAGCGGCGGCAATCAGCTTGACGCCGTGTTGTTCATAAAACCTGCGCGCGTCCTGGTTGTAGACGTTGGCGAGAAAGGTCAACGCTTCTTCCGGATAGGGGGCAGGCGGTTCCACGGCGGCCTTGCGGGCCGGGCGCGGGTAGGCCGCCACCCGCGCAGCTTGCAGGCGCTCCACCGCTTCCCGGCGCAGCTTGTTGACGGCCGAGGCAGGCAGAAACCAGGGCTGGCTCCAGGCGATCGTCAACTCCAGCAAAGAGAAATCACTGCCGCCGAAGCGGGCGAGTTGTTCGCGCAGGGTGGCTTCGGCCTTGTCCGGCTCCCGCGCCGGTTGCTTCTCGAAGGCCAGGCTGGCGCCGGCGCTCATACCGTCGGCATCGTGCAGGGTCAGCTCAAAACCCTCGGTGGTCTCGGCAAATCCGGCCCAGATGTCGATGCGCCGTTCGGCCGAGGCCTTGTTCAGCGCCTGTTCCCAGGCATGGTCGCGGTTGCGGCTGATCGCCGTGCCCGGCCACAGGCCCGGCAAAGTCGCCACCGGCTCGTTCGGCCGGATGCGCCAGAGCGACTTGCCGACGGCTTCCACCGTATTCGCCTGTAGCCCCACCACGTCGCGCTTGTGCATATAGGTGAGGCCGTCGCCATTGGTGAGGGCGTCTTCCGCTTCGATCTCGAACCAGTCCGGGCCTATGCGCGTGACCGTGCCCAGCGGCAGGCCGACGAAGGCGGGGGTGTCGAAGGCGCCGATGTCGTCCTTGCGCCCCTGGGTGAAGTAATCGGTGGAACCGCGATGGAAGGTCTTGTCCGGATTGGGGGTGAACAGCAGCCGGGTGTGGCCGCTGGAAGCCGCAACCAACTCAAGGCGCTTTTCCAGGATTTCGTCGAGCAGTTGGCGGTAATGGCCGGTGATGTTCTTCACGTAGCCGACGTCTTTGTAGCGCCCTTCGATCTTGAAGCTGCGCACCCCGGCGTCGATCAGGGCGTTGAGGTTGTCGCTCTGGTTGTTGTCCTTCACCGACAGCAGGTGTTTATCGAAGGCCACCACGCGGCCCTGGTCGTCCTCCAGTGTGTAGGGCAGACGGCAGGCCTGCGAGCAGTCGCCCCGGTTGGCGCTGCGGCCGGTATGGGCATGGCTGATGTTGCACTGGCCGGAGAACGCCACGCACAAGGCGCCGTGGATGAAGTGTTCCAGCACGGTATCGGCCGGCACGACGGCGCGCACCGCCGCGATTTCCCCGAGTGTCAGTTCACGCGCCAGCACGATCTGGGAAAAGCCCACGTCAGCCAGAAAGCGCGCCTTCTCCGGGGTGCGGATGTCGCATTGGGTGGAGGCGTGCAGGGCGATGGGCGGCAGATCCAGTTGCAACAGCCCCATGTCCTGCACGATCAGCGCGTCCACCCCGGCGTCGTGGAGCTCCCACACCAGCTTCCGCGCCGGTTCCAACTCCGTGTCGTGCAGGATGGTGTTGAGGGTGGCGAAGATGCGCGCGTGATAGCGATGCGCGAATTCCACCAGCCCGGCGATCTCGCTCACCGTGTTGCCGGCGTTGTGGCGGGCGCCGAACGACGGCCCGCCGATATAGACCGCGTCGGCGCCGTGCAGGATGGCCTCGCGGCCGATCTCGGCGGTCTTGGCGGGAGCGAGAAGTTCCAGAGAATTGTCGTGGTGGGGCATGGCGGGGCCTGACAGAATTTTCCCCGACTATATCGCGCCGAACGCGCGCCCACGACCGGACAGGAAACGAACCATGCGCTACCCTCGCCGCGTTCCTGATTTGCTCCCGGCCATGACCTCGATTTCCCTCACCACTCGCATCAGCCTGTTGTTCGCCGCCGCCGCCGCGCTGGTGCTGCTGGTGGTGGGTTTGTTCGTGGCGCGCTCGGTGGATCGCCATTTCATCGAGATCGACCGCCATGAACTCACCGGGAAACTGGACCTGGTACGCAATATGTTGGCGCAAGGCAGCCAGGAAACGCTGCCGCGCCGACTGCACGACGCCCTGGTCGGGCACCACGGACTGATGCTGGTGCTGGCGGGGCCGGATGGCGCCCTGCTCTATGCCAGCGCCGAGATAGACGACCCGGAGGCGCTGCTCGCCGAACCACCCGGTTTGGCCCTGTGGCGGGTGAATGATCGCGACATGCGCGGTCTGCGGGAGACCATCCCGTCCGGTGGCTATGTGGTGGCCATCGCCCAGAGCATCGAGCATCACCAGCAATTCATGGCGGAGTTCCGCCAACTCCTCACTCTGGCCATCGGCCTGGCCGCCCTGCTCACCGCCGCGCTGGGCTGGGCCGCGACCCGCGCCGGCCTGCGCCCGTTGCGGGAAGTGACCGCGCTGGCGGCGGGTCTGTCGGCCAGTCGCCTGGGCGAACGACTGCCGGAAACGCAAGTGCCGGCGGAAATCGAAGCCCTGGTGGGCGAGTTCAACGCCATGCTGGCGCGTCTGGAAGATTCGTTCCGGCGCCTGTCCGAGTTTTCCTCGGACATCGCCCACGAATTGCGCACGCCCCTGAGCAATCTGATGACCGAGACCCAGGTGGCGCTCACGCGTACACGCACGGCCGAGGAATACCGGGAGGTGTTGGGCTCCAGCCTGGAGGAGTACGAACGCCTGGCCCGCATGATCGGCGACATGCTGTTTCTCGCCCAGGCCGACAACCGCTTGTTGCTGCCGAAACGCGAGGAAATCGATCTGGCCGAGGAAGTGGCTCACTTACTGGAATTCTTCGAGGCACTGGCCGCCGACCGTCAGATACGCCTGGTTGCCGACGGCACCGCGCGGGTGGTGGGCGACCGCGCGATGCTGCGGCGGGCGCTGGCCAATCTGCTGTCCAACGCCATACGCCATACCCCTGTGGGTGGCGAAATCACCGTGCGCCTGTCGGTGTCTGACGGGCAGGCCACCGGGTTGGCCACCGGGTTTGCCACCGGGTTTGCCACCCTCGCCGTTGAAAATCCGGGCGCGACGATTCCACCGGATGCCCTGCCGCGTCTGTTCGACCGTTTCTATACCGGCGACCCCGCGCGCCGCGCCAGCGGAGAAGGCGCCGGCCTCGGCCTGGCCATCGCCCGCTCCATCGCCCGGATGCATGGCGGCGACATCGGCGTGGTGAGCACGGACGGACGCGCCTGTTTCACGCTGACCCTGGCGCTGAAATGACCCATGTAAGGCTTAAAGTTCTCCTTGCCGGCGCCGATAAGCGGACAACCTTGTCGCCAATCAAATCACCATGTCCAGCATCACTCACCCCTTGCCTGCGGGGCTTGGGATGATGAAACGAGGAGCGCCCCCCATGAACATGGGCCATCTCCCGCTTGCCATCACCCTCGCCGTTGTTCCGGAAGTTGCACTGGCCGCCCACACCACGCCGCAACCGGGCTTCCTGGCGCTGTCCGGCGTCCTCGTGGCCGCGCTGGCGTTCTTCGCGCTGCATCAACGTCGTGGCATCCAGTCGCTACGCGAGCGGGAAGCGCAATTGCGCGAGAGCGAGGCCAGTTACCGGGGCCTGTTCAACAGCGTCAGCGAGGCCATCTACATTCTTGACGAGAACGGATGCTTTCTCGATGTCAATCTCGGCGCCGAGCGGATGTATGGCTATCCGCGCGCTGAACTGATCGGGCTTACCCCGGCGGAGGTCGCGGCGCCCGGCCGCAACGATCTCGAAGCGGTGATGGCGCGCTTGCGCGAGACGCTGGCCGGCGCGCCGCGGCAGTTCGAGTTCTGGGGGAGGCGGAAAAACGGCGAGATTTTTCCGAAGCAGGTCTGGCTCAACCGGGGCCGTTACTTCGGGCGGGATGTGGTGATCGCCATGGCCACCGACATCAGCGAACGCAAACGGTTCGAGGAGGAATTGCGGATCAGCCGGGAACGCCTGAAATACGCCCTGCAAGGCGCCGATGACGGCCTCTGGGACTGGGATCTGGAAAGCAACGTCGTCTATTACTCGCCACGCTGGAAATCCATGCTCGGCTACGGCCCGGATGAACTGGAAAACACCCTGGACACCTGGGCGAGCCTGGTCGAACCGGAATCGCGCGAACCCACGCTGGGCCTGGTTCACGCCTATCTGGACGGCAAGTCGGACAAATACGAGACCGAATTCCGCATGCGGCACAAGAATGGCCACTGGGTGGATGTTCTCGCGCGCGCCTGCCTGGCCGTCGATGCCGACGGCGCGGTATCGCACCCGCGCCGCCTGGTGGGCACGCATGTCGACATCTCCGCGCGCAAGCAGTCGGAAACGGAATTGCGCCGTTCCAATGCCGAGCTCGAACAGTTCGCCTACGCCATCTCGCACGACATGCGCCAGCCCCTGCGCATGATCGCCAGCTATCAGCAACTGCTGGAAAAAGCCCTGCGCGACAAACTCGACGATGAAACCCACGAGTACCTGCGTTTCGCCACCGATGGCGCCAAACGTCTGGATCAGATGCTGGTGGCGCTGCTGGAATACTCGCGGGTCGGACGCAAGACCGAGCCGCTGGGCTGGCTCGCCAGCCGCGAGACGGTGGACGAAGCCTTGCTGTTCCTGAAGCCGGCCATCGACGAGGCCGGGGCGCGAGTTGAAATCAGCGGCGATTGGCCGCGCATCCATGCCAGCCGCGATGAACTGGTTCGCCTGTTCCAGAACCTGATCGGCAATGCCGTGAAATACCGAATGGCCGACCGCGCGCCGGAGATCCGTGTGGTCGGCGCCGTGGTTGACACCCTTGGTGAAGGACGTTGGACCGTTCGCATCTCCGACAATGGCATCGGCATCGATCCCTCGCAGATCCCGCGCCTGTTCCAGGTTTTCCAGCGCCTGCGGGCACACGCCCAATTCGAAGGCGCCGGAGTCGGCCTGGCGCTGTGCCGCAAGATCGTCGAACACCACGGCGGCCATATCCACGCCGAATCGGCGGGCGACGGCCAGGGCAGCACGTTGGTCTTCGAATTGCCGCTGCCCCAGGAAACACCATGCAACCCATTGATTTAGTCGTAGGTTGGGCAAAGCGCAGCGTGCCCAACATGGCGGCGGTTTGTTGGGCACGCTGCGCTTTGCCCAACCTACGCTTCAGCTTGCCAAGCAGAAAACCCCAGGAGCCCCCCATGAAACGTCTGCTGACCTTCCTCGCTCTCGCCCTGCTCAGCGCCACCAGCCACGCGGCGGACAGCTATTCCTTCGGCGTGCTGTCGCAGCGCAGCGCGGTGCTCACCGCGCAATACTGGAACCCGATCCTGGAATACGTCGGACGCAAATCCGGGGTCGATCTCATGCTCAAGGTGGCGCGCACGGCACCGGAATCGAACGAGGCCACCGAGCGCGGCGAATTCGATTTTGTCTATTCCAACACCATCTTCCAGCCCAAGATGGCGACGGCCAACTATCAGGTCATCCTGCGCCCGCGCTTCGAGGCCATCACCGGCCAGATCGTCACCCTGGAAGACTCGCCCATCAGGTCGTTGAAAGACTTGCAGGGCCTGGAAATGGGCTTTCCCTCACTCGCCGCCTTCGTCGGTTACGCCGTGCCCATGGACCAGCTTCTGCGCCTGGGCATCGGCGTCACCCCGGTATTCGGCGGCAATCAGGAAGGCATCATGGGCCAGCTCAAGGCGGGCAAAGTGGTCGCGGCGGGCGTCAACAACCAGGTCATGCGCGCCTTCGCCGCGCGCGAGAACATGAAATACCGCGTGCTCTGGGAATCCGTGCCCTTCCACAACCTGCCCATCGCCGTGCACCCGCGCGTACCCAAGGAAGTGGCCCATGCCGTGCGCCTGGTCATCGACGGCATGGAACACGACGCGGAAGGCCGCAAGGTGCTGGAGGCCAGCGCCCAGATCATCGCCCAGAAACCGCCCTACGGCTTCCAATCCTCCTCGCCCGCCGACTACCGCAGTTACACCGAGTTCTACCGGAACACGCTGGTGAAGGACATCAAGTGAGGTCTCCGCATGAAATGCGGTGGGTCATCAAGCGAGTGGGGGCGGGTTTCAAACCCGCCCCCACTCGATTCACATAGAGCGCCCAGATAACCATGCTCCACGTCGTCAACGCCCTGTGGATGCGCCTGCCGTTTCTCGCCCGCCTCCTGGTCACCGCGAGCTTCGCCCTGCTGGTGGCCGGCAGCGCCATGCTGCTGGTCTCGGCGCGGCAGGAAGCGCGCGACGCGCGGGCGGATCTGGCGACGGAAATGGCCAGCGAACTGGAAACCCTGCCGGCTTCGCTGGCGGAAGTGGTGGTGATCGGCGACTTCGCCACCATGCAGCAAATTCTCGACCGTATCGTCAGCCGCCCCCATGTATTCCGCGTCGAATATCGCGATCAGGCCGGTGCCAGGTTGCGCAGCGAGGATGCCGCCCTGCCCGCGCGCGCGCCGAACTGGTTTGTCGACGCTCTGGCGTTTCGCGACATCACCGGCCAGACCCAGGTCAGCGTGGGCGGCCGTCTCTACGGCGTGCTTGACCTGCATCTGACCGCGCAATCCCAGGCCAACCGCGCCTGGAAACGTCTGCTGCACCACCTGGCCATTCTGCTGCTGGCGGTTTCCCTGGACTTTCTCGGCATCTGGCTGGTGTTGCGCAACGGTCTGGCGCCGCTCAAGCGTCTGGAGCGGGGAACCGACGCGCTGGCTCGTGGCCATCTGGAAACCCGCTTGACCATCGAGGGCAGCCCGGAATTGCGTCATCTCATCACCGCTTTCAACCATATGGCCGAAGCCACGCAAAGCGCCCAGAAAAACCTCGCGAACAGCAACGCCGAACTGCAACGATTCGCGGAAATCGCCGCCCACCACCTACAGGAACCGGCGCGCCGCCTGAGCAGTTATGCCCAGCGCCTGCGCGCAAACCTACCCACCGAGCAGTTGGACGAGGACTCGCGCACGTCCCTGGAATTCATCCAGCAACAGGCGAAACGCCAGCAATCCCTGGTGCGCGACGTGCAACGCTATCTGGCCGCGGGCCAGGCTCGCGGCGAACTCAGGACAAGCGACTGCGATACGGTGCTGCGCGAGGTACTGGCCGGCCTGCGCGCGCGGATCGAGCAGGCCGGCGCGCAAGTCCGTGTGGAGCCGCTCCCCCGCGTGAATCTGGACCCTCCCCGCCTGGCGGAGCTGTTTGCGCAGTTGCTGGACAATGCCCTGCGCCATGGACATCCCGACCACCCCCTGGAAATCACCGTGCGCGGTGAACTCGGCGATGGCAAGGCGCACATCCAGGTTTCCGACAATGGCGGCGGCATCGCCCCGGAATACCGCGAACGGGTGTTTCGCGTGTTCGAGCGCCTTTCCTCGGCTGGCGAGGGCACCGGCGTCGGCCTCGCCATCGTCCGCCGTACCATGGAAAGCGTGGGTGGCCGCGCCTGGATTGGGGAAACGCCGGGGGGCGGCTGCGCGGTAAACTTCGAGCTACCCACGGGAGAGGCCAGATGAATCTGAAAACAGCAGCCGTAGGTTGGGCAAAGCGAAGCGTGCCCAACATGCAACGGTATCTGTTGGGCACGCTTCGCTTTGCCCAACCTACGTC
>JAUXXW010000007.1 GCA_030684775.1 Pseudomonadota bacterium | reverse complement strand
ACCTACGCTTCAATCCAGGCTTCGCCACAACAGATCGACACGCTGCGTTCATCCATTTGCTTGAACGCCAACAACCCGCCCCTCGCTCCCCAGCCGCCTTCGCATCAGCAGTCGTAGATTTGGGCAAAGCGAAGCGTGCCCAACATTGCAACGGTTCGTTGGGCACGCTCCGCTTTGCCCAAGCTACGCTTCAATCCAGGCTTCGCAGCAACAGTTCGACACGCTGCGTTCATCCATTTGCTTGAACGCCAACAACCCGCCCCTCGCCCCCCAGCCGTCTTCGCATCAACAGTCGTAGGTTGGGCAAAGCGAAGCGTGCCCAACATGGCGACGGTTCGTTGGGCACGCTGCGCTTTGCCCAAGCTACGCTTCAATCCAGGCTTCGCCGCAACAGATCGGCACGCTGCGTTCATCCATTTGCTTGAACGCCAACAACCCGCCCCTCGCTCCCCAGCCGTCTTCGCATCAACCAGGCGTGCAGCAGAGGCGTGACGAACAGGGTGAGCGGGGTGGCGACGGCCAGGCCCCAGACGATGGCGGAGGCCAGCGGGCCCCAGAGCAGGGAGTCGCCACCCCAGCCGAAGGCAAGCGAGATCAGGCCGCCGATGACCGTGAGGGTGGTGATGATGATCGGCACCAGGCGGCGGCGGGCGGCGTGGAAGGCGGCGGCGAGCGGGTTCATGCCCAGGGCCAGGCGGTCTTCGCCGGCGGAAACCAGGACGATGGAGGCATTCACGGCGACGCCGGACAGCGCCACGCAGCCGTAGAGGGTGTAAAGGGTGATCGACTGCCCGCTCGCCAGCAGGCCGATGGCGACCCCGGCCCAGGCCATCGGCGCGGTGGCGAGTATCACCAGGGGCAGGGCGAGGCGGCCGAATTGCCCCGCCAGCCAGGCGTACATCAGGATGAAACCGAGCAGCAGATAGAGCAGCAGGTCGTTCAGGCTGGCTTTCACGTCCTCCATTTCGCCGCCCTGGGCGAGGCTGACGCCGGGATGCTTGGCCAGCAGCTTCGCCCAGACGGCATCGACTGAAGCAACCGCCTGGCTGGCGGTGACGCGATCCTGGTCGAAACTGGCGTGCAGGCTGACGGTGCGTTTGCCGTTCACCCTTCTGAGTTCGCCCGGTGTGCTCTCGAATTGCATGCTGAACAGCTCGCCGGGGTTGACCAGACTGCCATCCGGCAGGCGCCAGGGCTCCGAGAGCAGGCGGCGCACCCCGGCTTCGTCCAGGGGCTGGCCGCGCACCACCACGTTGAGGGTTTCCTCGCCCTCCATCACCTTGCCCACCGGCACGCCTTCGAAGTGCAGGCGGATCAGGGCGGCAAGCTTGAATGGGTCGAGTCCGGCGCGGGCGGCGGCGGCTGCGTCCACTTTGAGGACGATGCGTGGCTGGCTGAAGCTGGCGTCGTTGCGTACATCGGTGAAGCCCGGCGTTTTCGCCAGTTCGCGCTCCAGGTCCTGAGCGGCGCTGCCCAACTCAGCCAGAGGCGCGCCGGACAGGCGCAGGGTGAGGCTGGAGAGCATGGGCAGATCGGCGGAAAGCACCTGTACCGAGATGTTTTCCGCGCCCGGCGCCTTGAGCAGGGGGCGCAGCGCGGCGACGAACTCGGCGACCGGACGGGCGCCGGCTGATTCCGGCGCCAGGCTCAGGGTGACTTGGCCGAGATGCTCGCCCAGCACCATTTCGCTGGGCGTGAACTGTAGCCCGGCCATCGCCAGCGAGGCCTTCATTTCACCCGGTCGCGCCACGCCACGCGCGGCCTGCTCCAGGGCGCGGGTGGCTTGCAGGGTGGCGGCCATGCCGGTGGCGGGCGGCATTTGCAGGTTGAGGTTGAACACCCGCAAGGGGTCGGAGGCGAACCAGCGTGGCTTCACCCATTCCAGGCCGATGCTCAGGCCGGCAACCAGGAACACCGCACCGAACAGGGCGAAAAAGGGCAGCGGTTGGCGGAAGGCGGCGGCCAGCGCGCAGCCATAGAAATGGCGCAGGCGTCCGGCCAGACGTTCGCGCCAGCAACAGACTTTGCTGCCCGTGGCGTCTCGTCGTACCGCGCCGCCCCAGGCCACGACATGGCGCGGCAGCAACCAGAGCGAGGCGATCAAACTCATGCCCAGAGTGACGATGACGGTGAGCGGGGTGACGAACATGAAGCGCCCGAGCAGGCCGGGCAGCAGCAACAGGGGGGCGAACGCCAGGCAGGTGGCGAACACCGAAGCGGTGACCGGGCGGGCGACTTCCTTGAGCGCGCCGGCCACCGCCTCCAGGCGGTTCATCCCGGCGGCCAGGCGTCGGCGGATGGCATCGGCCACCACCACGGCATCGTCCAGAGGAATGCCGAGGACGATGGCCACCCCGAGCAACACCGAGACATTGAGGGTCTGCCCGAGGAGATGCAACGCCAGGAACATGCCGGCCAGGGCGAACGGCACCCCCAGGCTGGTGAGCAGAGCCAGGCGCCCACCGAGGAAGAACCAGGTGACCGCCAGTACCACGGCAAGGCCGAACAGGGCGTTGGTTTCCATCACGCCGATGGCTTCGCGGGTGGTGTCGCTCTGGTCGTCCAGCAAGGTGTAAACGGGCGCGCCGAAGGCCTGGTTCTTGTACGTCACCAGTCCGCGCACGGCGCGGGTCAGGTCCAGCGTGTTGACGTTCTCCGCCTTGATCACGGAGAGCAGCACAGCGGGTTTCCCATCCAGACGCACCAGTTCGCGCGCCGCGCCGACGCCCTGGCGCACCTCGGCCAGCTCGGCCAGCGGCACCGACTCGCCGGCGGCATTGATGATGGGGAGTTCCGCCAGGAAATCGGGATTGGCCGACAGCCCTTCGACGCGGATGGCGTAGCGCCGCCCGGAAACATCGGCCATGCCGGCCGGGTAGGTGTGCGCCTGATCGGCCACGGCGTGGGCCAGGTTTTCCGGGGAAACCTGGTGCCGGCGCAAGGCGCCCGGATCGAAGTCGACCGCCAGTTCGCGCTCGCGCAGGCCATAGGCCCAGACGCGGGCGACGCCGGGCAGGCGCTCCAGTTCGTCGCGTGCGACCTCGGCCAGGCGGCAGACGCTGCCATCTCCGGCCTCACCACTCACCGCCACCATCGCGGTGGGGAAGAAGTTGGAGGAGGTCAGCTCCAGCACCTGCGGCGGCCGCGCCTCGCGCGGGAAACCGGCTGCGGCCTGGCGAATCTCGCGCTCCAGCGCGGCGAGACGGCGCTCGAAGCGGGCATGGGGAATGTCGGTGAAGCGCACCAGCAGGGTCGCCACGTTGTCGCGCGAGGTGGCTGTCACCAGGCGCACATCCGCCACCCGGCGCGCGGCGGCTTCCAGCGGCAGAGTGATTTCCCGCTCCACATCCTGCGCCGCCGCCCCCGGCCAGATCACCGCCACCGCCGTCCAGTTGAGATTCACCTCCGGATACTGCGCGCGCGGCATGGCGAAATAGGCCCATGCCCCGAGCAGGAACACGGCACCGAGCACGAAATCGGCAAGACGATGGGATCGCAGGATTGCCAGCACGAACAACTCCTTCCCAGCAAAGTCGCGCAGCGACTCTCGAAGCTCCCCTCTCCCCAGGGGAGAGGGGGTGGGGGTGAGGGCAAACAGGCATGGCGGTTCTGACCGCCATGCCTGTTTGCGTGGATATACTTGCGGCATGAAGCCGTTGCGCTATTTTGCCCTCCTTTTCTCCCTGTTCGTACCTCAAGCACCAGCCATTGCCGCTGCCGATACGCCGCTCAAGGTGGTCCAGAGCGGCAGTCTCCTGAGCGTGGAAGGCTGGCTGGAAACCAACGCCACGCGGGAAATCGCCTGGTCGGTGCTGACCGACTACGAACATTTCCCCGAGTTCGTGCCGGGCATCCTCGCCAACCGCGTGCTGGAAACGCAAGGCCGCGTGAAAACCGTCGCGCAAAGCGGCGAGATCGTCACCGGGCTGTTCAAGTTGCGCTACGAAGGCACCATGCGCATCGAGGAAACGCCCGACGAAGGCCTGAGCATCCTGTTTCTCAGTGGCCCCTTCAAGGAAGTACGCGGCGAATGGCGCATGGAACGCGCGGAAAAAAAACGCCCCCTGCGACTGGTCTACCGGATGAACATGGATATGATGAAAACCCCGTTTCCACCGCCCCTGGCACCGATCATCGCCGAGCAGCAGGTGCGTACCTGGGTGGACATGTTCGGGCGCGAAATGGACAAACGCATGGACAAACGCATGGATAATCGCGCGGATAACCAAATGGAACGGCGGAAAGCCAAGTGACTATGTACGCAACCTCTGTTGGATTACGCTGGCTTGCCGGGCTGCTTGCCCTGGGCCTGCTCGCCGGCGCCGCGCAGGCCGGGCAGGCGCGCGTCAAGGTCGACACCGGCCTGACCGGGGTGCGGGTGGACGCCAGCCAGGTGGTGTATGCCAATGCCGCCACCGTCTGGAGCACCATCACCGATTACAACCGCCTCGCCGCCTTCATTCCCGACATGGTCTCCAGCCGCGTGATCTCCGCGCCCGGCACCCCGAAACAGGTCGAGCAGATCGCCGACGCCGGCCTTTTCGCCTTCATCATGCCCGACCGTGTGGTGTTGGCGATGGAGGAAGTGCCCTCCTACACCCTGCGTTTCCGCGCGATCTCGGGCAAGGTCGCGAGCATGTCCGGGGAATGGCGCATCATCGGCGAGCGCGCGCCGGTGACGCTGCATTACCGTGCCCATGTGCTGCCCCTGACCCCGCTGCCACCCCTGGTTTCCGAATATTTCATCGAAAGCGAAGTGCGCGCCCGTTTTGAAGCCGTCGGCAACGAGTCCGAGCGGCGCTCACGCTGAGGGATCTCTCATGCGAACCCTGTTATTGGCTGTTCTGCTGCTCCTGTCCGGGTGTGACCAGTTGAAGGAGCGCGCCGGCATCCTCGACCCCGCCCGCGTGGAAGCCGAGGGCAAGGCCATCGGCGGCGCCTGCCGACATGCCGGACGTGGCCTGGAAGATTGCTACCGGCTCAATCCCGAAGCGACCAAATCGGCGATCTACGCCGGCTGGAAGGAAATGACCGAGTACATGGCCAAGAACAACATCGAGGCCGTCGAACCCACCATCCCGCCGGAAATACTCAAGCCCGAACCGGCGCCGAAGAAAAAGAAGGCGAAAGGCGAAGAGGGCGACGCCCCCGCTCCAGCCAGCCAAAAGGACGCCGGCCACTAAGTGCAAAGCGCATGAAAGGCCTCAGCATCGCCTCGTACAACATCCACAAGGGGATGTCCTTCTTCAACCGCCGCGTGGTGCTGCATGACGTGCGCGAACGCCTGCACGGCATCAATGCCGACATCGTGTTTCTCCAGGAAGTGCAGGGCTTGCACGCGCATCGCGCCGGGCGCCACGGCAACTGGCCGGACGGGCCGCAGCACGAGTTCCTATCCAACGGCAACTGGCCGGGCATGGCTTATGGTCGAAACGCCGTGTACGAGCACGGCCACCACGGCAACGCCATCCTCTCGCGCTACCCGGTCATCAAATCGGAAAACATCGACATCTCCGCGCATGTCTTCGAAACGCGCGGCATGTTGCACTGCGAACTCGACGTGCCCGGCCTCAGCGAGCCGCTGCACGCCATCTGCCTGCACCTGGCCCTGAACGAAGCCGGCCGCAGGAAACAGGTGCAGCAACTGGCCGAGCGCATCCGCGCCGTGGTGCCGGATGCGGCCCCCCTCATCATCGCCGGCGACTTCAACGACTGGCGCCGCCGCAGTTGCGGATACCTGGGCCAGGTGCTGGGGCTGCGCGAAGTGTTCGACCTCGCCCACGGGCAACCCGCCCGCAGCTTTCCCGCCGCCCTGCCCATGCTCTCGCTGGACCGCATCTATGTGCGCGGTTTCAGCGTCGAAACCGCCAACGTACTGCATGGGTCACACTGGCGCCGCCTCTCCGACCACGCGGCGCTGACCGCGCAACTCCAGCCCCTATGATCCGTCCGGGCAACCGGCTGACCCTGCTGGAAAACGGCGTCCAGTATTTCCCCGCCCTGATCGCCGCCATGGACGCGGCGCGCCACGAAATCCACCTGGAAAGCTACATCTACACGGCCGACGCCACCGGTCGCGAGGTGAGCGCCGCCCTCATGCGCGCGGCGCGGCGCGGCGTGGTTACACGGGTGTTGCTGGACGGCTTCGGCTCGCGCGATTTGTCCGCTGAACTGGTCGGGGAACTGCGCGGCGCCGGCGTGGAACTCCTGTTCTATCGGCCGGAACGCGGTTTCATGCGCCTGCGCCGACATCGTCTGCGCCGTATGCACCGCAAACTCGCGGTGGTGGACGCGCGCATCGGCTTCGTCGGCGGCATCAATATCGTCGACGATCAGGATGGCCGCAACCTGGCCGCGCCGCGCGAGGATTTCGCCATCGAGGTAAGCGGCCCGCTGGTGGCCGACATCCACGGCGCCGCCCGGCAGCTCTGGAAATTGGTGGAATGGAGTCGCATGGGCCTCCGGCGCGGCGAGGACACCTGGCTCAAGCCCGACACGCGTGCCGTCGGCGAGCAGCACGCCGAATTACTCACGCGTGACAGCCTGCACCGGCGCCGCGCCATCGAGCGCGCCTACCTCAAGGCCATCGGCCATGCGCGCGAGGAAGTGCTGATCGCCAACGCCTACTTCCTGCCCGGCCGTCGTTTCCGCCAGGCATTGCTGGAAGCCACCCGACGCGGCGTGCGCGTCATCCTGGTGATGCAGGGACACACCGACCACCGTCTCTACCACGCCGCCAGCCGCGCGCTTTACCGCTTCTTCCTGGAAAACGGCATGGAGGTCTACGAGTACCACGCCAGCGAACTGCACGCCAAAGCCGCCGTGGTGGACGGCCATTGGGCCACTCTGGGCTCCAGCAACATCGACCCATTCAGCCTGCTGCTGGCGCGCGAAGCCAACCTGGCGACGCACGACCCAACGTTCGCGCGGCACCTGCGCGAACGCATCCTCCACTCCCGTGACCGCGGCGCCCACCGCATCCACCGCCAGGCCTGGCGCGAGATTCCCTGGACCCTGCGCTTCGCCTCCTGGCTGGCCTACGGCGTGGTGCGGGGCTTGATGGGGCTGGCGGGGTATGCGCAGGCGTATGACGGGGGGAAGCGGCGGGCCAGGGGGGAGCACGGTCGGCGAGTCATGTAGCGCGTAGCCCGGGTGCGGCGCGGCAGCACCAGTCGCCGTCAAGAACTGGGGCTTTCTTCTTCTCCTGGTGGCAGCGGGTCGAGAGACTCCACGGACTTGGAAATTTTCTTCGCTTCCGAACCCAGACGCCGTTCCACCTTCTTGATGTCTTCGGCGGCAGGTAAAGCCTCCGGCACGATCCCACGCCGAATCAGCACATCCCGGACATCGCTGTTGTTCTTGATGTGCTCCTGGGTGATGGCCGGTTCGCTACGCAAATCGTCCTTGTTGATGTTGAAGTTGGTGATCTCGTTGGCGAAATCCTTGGCCTTGATGGTGATGGTCGGCAGGAAGTCGGCCAGAGGGCGTTTGTCCGGCACGCCCAACCGCTCTTTCATACGCTGTGTGGTCATGCCGCCAAACAGTGCTTGATCGCCATGACTGCGGATACGCGCAAAGCCCCGCTCATCCCCCACCCGTTCATAGATGATGCCGGAGAGTTGCTTTTCCGAGGCCGTCAGCTTCTTGCGCGCGGAGAGCCGTTCCGCCTCGGCCATCCGCTGCTCGATGACCTCCTGCTTTCGGGTCTGAACCGCGAAATAGGTCTGGGCGAAGGCGATGGGTTCCTTGGCGGCATCGCCGTTCATGGCGATGAGGTAACAGGCATAACGGGTGAGCGCGATGTCGCTGATGTTTCGCTCCGCCCCGGACCCGAGGGGGACCATTTTCCTGACCTCAAGAAAATGGTCCTCCGACGCATGGCCCGAGGTGGCGCAAGCGATCTTGGCTTTCTCGACCACCTTGATGAAGTTCTCCCACTTCGCGTAGCCGAGATTGGCCTGGAGATCACGGGCAAACCAGAATTCGCCGCCGCTGTCGGGATGATGGCGGACGATGTCCTCAAAGGCGGTGTGGAACTTGGCGATGGCATCCTTTTTCATGAGGCTCTCCTGGATTTATTTGAACATTGCAGCACGACTTTCAAGCTGATGCCGTCTCGTCGGCAAGACCGTAGTAGGCCGCCACCTGTCGCTTTACCTCCTCGCGCAAGGTGTTGGTGTCCTTCACCCGAATCTGCTTGAAGTCATGCAGGTTGAAACCGACGTCCTTTGCGGTATCGCCGATGCCGCCGTTGTGCAATAGCAGGAAGTTTTCATGGGGCAGACCCTTGCCCTGGTTCAACCCCATGAGAAAACCGATCTCGTGATAGACGTTCTTGTTGCCGGCGGTCAGGTCGGCGATCAGATAGCCCGACTCCTCGATCAGCCGCAGGATTTCGGCATTGATTTCGTAGGAATAACCCGTGTTGAACTGGTCGATGCGAATCTTCCGAAGCTTGATATCCAACTTGTGCGCCTGGTTCAGGTCATCCACCGCCGCTTTGATAGCTTCGAAGTTGGGCAGCGTCTCCGTGGAAAACTGCATGGAAACGAAAATCTGACGCTTTCGAGACTGCGCCACCTTCTCGAAGATGCGGATCGCGTCCAGCGCGTTGATTTGCTGCAACTCATAGAGATGGTTCTTGAGTACCCACTGGGTGAACTGGCGATAGAGGGAGCCGCCCAACAACTGAAAGTGCAGGAAGGCCGCGAACAGTCCAAACGAGGCCGAAACGGACAGCCGGTTATCGGCATAGGCGGTATTGACCTCACGGATGCCTACCAAGAGCGTCTTGGTATCCGGTAGCGGGTGATCGGGCCGAAGCTTTTGAATGACGCGCAAGCTCTCGATCAACACCGAACAACGGCTGTCCGTGCCCCCTTCGTTCTGCCCGAACACTCCGCGCAGATCGGGCAAATAGTCGAAATCCAGCCGCTGGCGTACCTGCCGGCACAGCACGAACTCAGGGCCGAAATCCCGCGCCAGCAGGTCATCCTGAAAGCTGGGTTCGTCCACGATGCCCTTGTAGACCTCCTCGGAAGTCAGGGTCAGCGCCTTGGAGTTGATGTTGTAGAACAGCGCTTTCTCGTTCTGGCGGGCGTGGCTGCTGGGAAAAATGACGATGCAGAACGGCGCGACGTAACGATCGAATTCGGGGTCCGCCAAGGCCTCGAAGGCGCTCAAGCGGTGGTTGCCGTCGATGCGTTTGAGCACCTTGCCCGCCGTCGCCGGGATGGTGATATTGACCCGCGCCAGATCAGCCGCCGTTTTGGTCTTGGTGGGCTTGATGTCGATACCGTTCACGTTGGAGCGAAATGCCTCCCCCGTGCGAACCAGCAATGCCGGCTCACCGGCAGGAGCGCCGGGTTTATCGTAATCGGCCAGCAGTTCCAGCGACAGCACGACCTCGGGGAAGAACAGGTATTCGCCTCGCCGGAAAAACGCCTCGATTTCGGACTGGTGCAAGGGTTTGAGTTCGCGCTGATAGGCCGGGTCGGCGGATGAACAACGCGCGAGATCACCCAGCCGGGCATAGCCGCGCACGGTGAGAAAGCCGCCGAGAGAATCGGCGAAGACGCCGCGAAAAACGGTGCTCATGGTTGGCCTCCCAGCAACAGGGTTTCGATCTGGCGCTTGGCCTGGTCGAGTTCGGCTTCGGCTTGTTGGCGCAGGCGTTTGGCTTCTTGCCTGGTTTCTCCGATGTGTTTGGCGATGGCAATTTGCATGGACATAGGCGGCACGGGAATGGGGATTTGTCGTAGCAATTCCACATTGACGCCGGATTGGTTGTTCCAATTAGTGCAAAGGCTGAAAAATACCTTGAGGCGTTGGTAGATATTGAGTATCGCAGTCAGATACTCCGGGTCGAGTTCCGTGTCGATGGTCCGGATTCGGGTCATGTGGTTCGAGCAGAAAAACGGATGCCCCTTGATCCCCATGTAAACCGATTTACCCACCAGTTCCTGGCTGTTGGTGTTGTTGAATAGCACCTCTCCGGGCTGAACGATGTCTTCTGGCCGTTCTTCCAATAAGGCAACGCTCAGGTAGATGTTTTTCTCGAAAGCCCATTCGCGGTTGGTGTTGATGTTGGTCGGGCGAAGCTGAATCACTCCGGCATCGTCGAAAAGCTGCATATCGCCGCCAGCGGCGAAGCCGGTTTTCATCGTGTGACAGCAAACCCCCAGCTTCTTATGGGGGACTGTCGCTTGCTCGATGGCGTGCCAAAGCTTGAACGAGTGAAATAGCGGATCGAACCGCCAGCCCGCCAACTCCCGCCGCTGCGAAGTGAAGATGCGGCTGGCGAGGGTATTTTCCGGCTCTGGCGTCAAGGTGATGCCAAGTTCGGTGAGGAGGTAAGTGTCAATCTCGCCGAGTTTGGTAGCGGCAAGCTTCAATGCTTGCTTGTAACAGTCGAATGCCGCCGTTACAGCCGGAAGAATGGCCTCGTCGTAGATCACCGGAATAGAACGTAAAGCACCATAGTCCAGGGCGGGACGTGTCCCGCCGGTGGATCGGCGTTTTGCCAATGTCTCGCCGACATCCGTGTTTAGGTAGGCCGCCAATACTTCACTTACCAATCGGCTATCCGTCTTGATCCGGGCAATGTGCTGATTGATATTCCCTTCGAAACCGAGCGGCGGCACGGAAGAAACCGCCATACGTCCAACCCCGGTTATTTTCACCAGCAAGTCATCCGCTTCGACCCTGCTACGCGCAAGTAGCCCATCGTGTGTTTCCACGTTGATGTATTTGACGTCAGATAAATCCAACTCGCCGCTGACAGAGAGGTTTTGCACACGGACGAAAGGAACGCCGCTGTCCGCGTCGGCATAGTATTTTTCGTGCTCTTCCGCCTTGGGCGTGGCTCCGCCAGCCATGGCACGAATGAAGTGGCGGAGTTTCTGCGACGTTCTCGATGCAACCCGCTTTTCCAGGCGAACGTATCGCGGCAGGTAGAAAAAGGGGTCATGCCTTGTCTGCACTGCCCCCCAGCCCACGATGAAAATCTTGTCTTCATCGAGGCCGAGGGTCAGGCAAAAGGGCGCTTATCTCCCGCTTCGATATGCCCGATGAAGCGCGCCAGTTCCGCTGCCACCGTAATCAGTTCGTTTTTGGCTGTGAGCCGCCCGGTGGCGTCGTAGCCGATGTCTTCGGCAATGGCCATGAAGATGGGGTAGTCGTCCAGTTTGGCCTTGATTTCGGCTAGGAAGTCGTCCTGCAGGGCTTCCTTGAGGTTGGCGATGCGTTCGTTGAAATCGTCTGAGAGGGCTTTTTGCCATTCGGCGTAGGCGTCGGTTTTCTTGTGCGCGTCGATTTCCACTTTGGCCTGGGTCTTCAACTCTTTTTTGACGGCGGCATTGAGCGTGCCTTGCGCTTCCAGCGCCTCCAACTTGGCGACCAGTTCGTTTTCGATGCGCTGAATCTCCGCGTCGCCGCGCTTTACCGCCGTCTTCTTTTCCGCGATCAAGGCATTCAGCGCCTTGCCGTCCTGGTCGAACAAGGCGTCCTGGGCCTGTTGCTTGAGTTTCTGGATGGCGGTGGTGGTGGCCGCGTCGAATTTCTTGAGGAACAGCACAGAGCTTTTCACCCCCGCGCCGTTGGCGGCGAAGGCGAATTGCGGCAATGAGACGACGGCGACGATGCGCCAGTGTTCCTCGATCCAGTCGCGCACATATTGCATGGAGCTGTTGGTGAGGATGCTGTCGGGGATGACCATCGCCAGGTAGCCCCCCGGTTTCAGGAAGCGGTGGCATTGCTCCAGGAACAGGACTTCGGTGGTCTGCTGATCGCGGACGATTTGCTGGTCTTGTGGGCTGGCGGTCCAGAGCTTGAGGTCGATCCAGTTCACGTCCCGGCAGCCGAGGGTGTAGTCCTCCATGTAGCGCTTTTCGGCGAACTTGATCTTGGAACCGAACGGCGGGTTGGTGATGATGAAATTGAAGCGGTCGGGCTTGAAGCCCTGATTCTTGGTTTTCTCCCGCATCCGCTCGATGGGCTCCAGGCCGTCGAAGGCGATGACGTTGGTATGCCCGTCGTCGTGCAGGATCATGTTCATCTTGGCGGTGCGGGCGATGCCTTCGGAGATTTCGATGCCGTAGAGGTTGTTCTCGGCGAAGTCGTGCCAGTGGCGCCAGTGTTCTTTCGATTCCTTGTCGTCGTGGTATTCGTCGGCCTGGCGGCGCACCTTGTCGAGGGCGTGCAGCAGAAAGCCGCCGCTGCCGCAGGAGGTATCCAATACGCGCTGTTCGTTGTCGATGGGCAGGGCATCGACGATGAATTTGACGATGTTGCGCGGGGTGAAGTACTGGCCGAATTCGCCTCGGAAGAAGCCGGTCATGAAGGTTTCGAAGGCGCGGCCTTTGCTGTCCAGGTCGGTGGCGTGCAGGTTGGTGGCGGCGAGGTAGCCGACCACGGTTTGCAGTTCGGCATTGGACAGCCGAATGTCTTCGCGGAAGACCTCGGGGTCTTTGTCGCGGCCGTTTTCGTAGAGCTTCTGGACGCGCTTCTTGAGTGCGTCGCCGTAGTCGCTGCTGAAAACCTGGAAGTCGTAGGGCTCGCCTTTCTTGCGCTTCACGCGCTCGTCCCAAATCTTGCAGAAGATGAGTTTGTCGAGTTCGTCGAAGGCTTCCGCCGGATTGCGCTTGCCGCCGGCCCATAGGGCATCGTGGGCCTGCTTGAAGATGCGGGTGAGTTCGGCTTCTTCCACCGTTTTCAGTTCAAAGCCATCCACGCCGCCTTTGACATATTTGTACGCGGAGGCATGGGTTTCCCCGGCGCGGGGCAAGTCGGCCAATCGGTTGACGACCCGCTCCATCGCCGGGAAATCGCCGCTGTTGAAGTAGTCGCTGCGCAGGCCGGAGGTCATCCACAGGAATTTGGCCTTGAGCGAATTCGCGTAACCGAACCCCTGTTCGATGCCTTGCTCCAATTCGCCTTCGCTGGCTTCTTCGCGCTTGCATTCGACGACGATCAGGGGCGCTTTTTTCGTCTTGTCGGCGAACACCACGATGTCGGCATAGATATTGGGCACCCGGTGCGGCACCGTGAATTCGATGCCGATCTGTTCCGGGAGGTAGCCGTAGTCGAGCACCAGGGAGAGGTAGGCGGCGGCACGGACTTTTTCCTCGGGGTCGCTGTAGCGCAGCCGCTTGCCTTGTGTCGTATAGAGGATGTTTTTCTGGTCGGCATCGAGGGCGATGAGCCCCTTCTCGATCCCAAGCTCGATCAGCTTGCTCATGTAGTCTGCTCCCCTGGTTGCCACGTCTGGCGCGGTGGTTTGTTAACGCGCGGAGTTTACCTGTCCAATCAGAGGGCGCTTCCGACCTCGAGTGAAAGGAATATTGCCAACGCTGAACCTGATGCTTTGATAGCCGAACATCTGGCTCGTATCGATACTGCGACCGATACCCATCGGTTCATCAAACTTGGCACTGATTTACCGCTGGTTCCCGCCAGAAAACCGTGCCGGTCGCTGCCGGTAAACAGCGCCGCCACACGGCAATCGTTTCTCGCAACGGTCGAAAATTCCCTGTCTGGCGGGAAGTCCTTGTTCAAGCTAGAATTTCCGCCCTTTTTTACCCTGCGTTCGCGCGTCCCGCGCGGACCACTTGATCGGCCCGACGATAATGGATGATCGACAAAGTAGCCTTGCCGGCACGCTCTACAGCCCGGACTTCGAGCAGGATAGCTGCGGTTTCGGCCTTATCGCGCAACTGGATGACCAGGCGACCCACAAGCTGGTGGCCACCGCGATTTCCTCGCTGGCATGCATGACCCATCGCGGCGCGGTGGCGGCCGATGGCAAGTCGGGCGATGGTTGTGGTCTGCTGTTCAAGAAGCCTGACAGTTTCCTGCGCGCGGTGGCGGCGGAGAGTGGTTTTGCTTTGAATGCCCGCTACGCCGCCGGCCTGACTTTCCTGAATCAGGATGCGGCCAAGGCGCAACGCGCGCGCGATCTGCTGATCAGCGAGCTCAAAGGCGAAGGCCTGGAGCCGGCCGGCTTCCGCAAGGTGCCGACCGACAATTCCGCGCTGGGCCAGTTCGCCCTGAAGAGCCTGCCGGTGATCGAGCAATTGTTTGTGAACTGCCCGGATGCCATCGACGCCGATATCTTCGAGCGCAAGCTGTACATCGCGCGGCGCAAGGTGGAGAAAGCGGTCGCCGAGGGGGGGGTAACCGAAGGGGATAGCACTTTCTATATCCCGACCCTGTCCGGCCGGGTGATTTCCTACAAGGGTCTGGTGATGCCGGAGTATCTGCCGGTGTTCTATCCCGACCTCAACGACGAGCGCTTCGCCTCGGCGCTGGCGGTGTTCCACCAGCGCTTCTCCACCAATACCTGGCCGGAATGGCGTTTGGCGCAGCCGTTCCGCTACCTCGCCCACAACGGCGAGATCAATACGGTGCAGGGCAACCGCAACTGGTCACGCGCGCGTGAACAGAAATTCCTCTCGCCGCTGATCCCCAACATGGACGACGTGCGGCCGATGGTGGGGGTCAAGGGCTCGGATTCGATGAGCTTCGACAACATGCTGGAAGGCCTGGTCATGGGCGGCGCCGGCTTGTTCCGCTCGATGCGCATGATGGTGCCACCGGCCTGGCAGAACGTCACCAACATGGACCCGGACCTGCGCGCCTTCTACGAATACAACTCCATGCACATGGAGCCGTGGGATGGCCCCGCCGGCATCGTCATGACCGATGGCCGCTATGGTGTCTGCATGCTCGACCGTAACGGCCTGCGTCCGGCGCGTTACGTCATCACCAAGGATCGTTACGTCACCATCGCCTCGGAAGTGGGCGTGTGGGATTACGGCGGCCCCGACAATATCGTCGCCAAGGGCCGCGTGCGCCCCGGCCAGATCGTCGCCGCCGACCTGGAGACCGGCAAATTCCTGCTGCCGGAGGACATCGACGCCCTGCTCAAGTCCGCCCACCCCTACCGGGAATGGCTGAAAAACAACGGCCAGCGGATCGAATTCGGCCTGGAACAGGACAGCGATTACCCGGCGATGGACGCCGCCAGCGTCGCGACCCACCAGAAACTGTTCAACGTCAGCTCCGAGGAGCTGGATCAGGTGCTGCGCGTGTTGGCCGAGGACGGCCAGGAAGCCGTCGGCTCGATGGGTGACGACACCCCGATGGCGGTGCTCTCGCAGAAAGCGCGTTCGCCCTTCGACTACCTGCGCCAGCAGTTCGCCCAGGTGACCAACCCACCGATCGACCCGATCCGCGAGGCCATCGTCATGTCCCTGCATACGGTGCTGGGACGGGAACTGAATCTGTTCGAGGAAACCGCGCAACACGCCGCGCGCATGGAGCTGAACTCGCCGGTGTTGTCCAACGACACCTACAAGGCAGTCACCAGCAGCGGCGACCCGGCCTACGCGACGGAACATTTCTATCTGCAATACGACCCGACCGTGAGCGACCTCAAGGCCGCGCTGGAAAAGCTTTCCGCCGACGCGGTGGCGGCGGTGAAGGCGGGCACGGTGATCGTGGTGTTGTCGGATCGCACCCTCTCGCCGTCGACGCTGACCATTCCCGCCCTGTTCGCCACCGGCGCCGTGCACCATGCCCTGATCGCCGCCGGCCTGCGTTGCGACGCCAACATCGTGGTGAAGACCGGCGCCGCGCGCGACCCGCACCAGATCGCTTCCCTGATCGGCTTCGGCGCCACCGCCGTGTATCCCTACCTCGCCTACCAATCCATCCTGCAGATGGTGCGCAGCGGCGAGATCAAGCTTCCCGCCGAAAAAGCCCTGATGAACTACCGCAAGGGCAGCGACAAGGGCCTGCTCAAGGTCATGTCGAAAATGGGCATTTCCGCCATCGCCAGCTATCGCGGCGCGCAGTTGTTCGAAGTGGTTGGCATGCACGAGGATGTCGTCGAGATGTGCCTGAAGGGCACCGTCTCGCGCGTCTCCGGCGCCAACTTCTCCGACTTCGAGGCGGATCAGAAACGGCTCAACCGCGCCGCGTTCAACCCGTTGCGCCCGATTCCCGCCGGTGGTCTGCTCAAGTTCATGCATGGCGAGGAATATCACGCCTACAACCCGGACGTGGTGCAGGAACTGCAAGCGGCGGTGCAGACCGGTTCCTATGACGCCTACAAGATTTACGCGGCCAGTGTGAACAACCGCCCGGTGGCGATGCTGCGCGACCTGATGAAGCTGAAGCTTTCAGAGTCTCCGATTGCCGTCGATACGGTGGAGCCGATCGAAGCCATCCTCAAGCGCTTCGACTCCGCCGGCATGTCGCTCGGCGCCCTCTCGCCCGAGGCGCACGAGGCGCTGGCGGAAGGCATGAACACCATCGGTGGCCGTTCCAACTCCGGCGAGGGCGGCGAAGACCCCGCTCGCTACGGCACCATCAAGATGTCCAAGATCAAGCAAGTGGCATCGGGCCGTTTCGGCGTCACCGCCCACTATCTGGTCAACGCCGAGGTGTTGCAGATCAAGGTCGCGCAGGGCGCCAAGCCCGGCGAGGGTGGCCAGTTGCCCGGCAAGAAGGTCGAGCCGCACATCGCCAAGCTGCGCTGCACCAAGCCCGGCGTCACCCTGATCTCGCCACCGCCGCACCACGACATCTACTCCATCGAAGACCTGGCCCAGTTGATCTACGACCTGAAACAGGTCAACCCGCAGGCCCTGGTGTCGGTGAAGCTGGTGGCGGAACCCGGCGTCGGCACCATCGCGGCGGGTGTGGCCAAGGCCTATGCCGACCTCATCACCATCTCCGGTTATGACGGTGGCACCGGCGCCTCGCCGCTGACCAGCGTGAAATACGCTGGCACCCCCTGGGAACTGGGCCTGACCGAAGCACAGCAAGTGCTGCGCGCCAACGGCCTGCGCGGCCGCGTGCGGGTGCAGACCGACGGTGGCCTGAAGACCGGCCTCGACGTGGTGAAAGCCGCCATCCTTGGCGCCGAATCGTTCGGCTTCGGTACCGCGCCGATGATTTCACTGGGCTGCAAATACCTGCGCATCTGCCACCTGAACAACTGCGCCACCGGCATCGCCACCCAAGACGCGCGCCTGCGCAAGGGCTTCTTCATCGGCCTGCCGGAAATGGTCATCAACTACTTCACCTTCGTCGCCCGCGAGACCCGCGAGTGGATGGCCGCGTTGGGCATCAGCAAGTTCGAAGACCTGATCGGCCGCACCGACCTGCTGGAACTGCTGCCTGGTGAATCGGACAAGCAGGGTCGGCTCAAGCTCGGCGTCCTGCTGTCGCAAGGCAGCATTGCCGACAGCGAACCACGCTTCTGTATCGAAGCCTCCAACCCCTCGTTCGACAAGGGCGAACTGGCCGAGCAGATGGTCAAGGACGCGCTCCCCGGCATCCTCGCCAAGACTCCGCAGCGCCTGGAATACAGCGTGCGCAACGTCAACCGTTCCATGGGCGCACGCCTCTCCGGTGAAATCGCCCGCGCGCATGGCGCCGAGGGCCTGCCCGCCGACTGCCTGCACATCAAGCTGAACGGCTCCGCCGGCCAGAGCTTCGGTGTCTGGAACCACAACGGCCTGACCATGGAGATCGAAGGCGACGCCAACGACTACGTCGGCAAGGGCATGTCCGGTGGCCGCCTCATCGTCTACCCGCCCAAGGGCTCCGCCTTCAAATCGCACCAGGCCAGCATCATCGGCAACACCTGTCTGTACGGCGCCACCGGTGGCGAGCTGTACGCAGCCGGCCTGGGCGGCGAGCGCTTCGGCGTGCGTAACTCCGGCGCGCTGGCGGTGGTGGAGGGTGTCGGCGAACACTGCTGCGAATACATGACCGGCGGCTGCATCATCGTGCTCGGCAACACCGGCCTCAACGTCGGTGCCGGCATGACCGGCGGCTTCGCCCTGGTCTACGACGAGGACGGTAACTTCGCCGAGAAGTACAACAACGAGCTGGTCGACATCAACCGCATCAACGACGAGAAGACCGGCGAACACCGCGCCTTCCTGCGCGAGAAGCTGGAAAAACACCTGCGCTACACCGGCTCCGAGCGCGCCCGCTGGATGCTGGAACACTTCGCCGATGTGATGAACCGTTTCTGGCTGGTGAAGCCCAAGGCTTTGACGCTGGATAGTTTGTTGAAGGATTGATCCTCCAGGAGTTCGATATGGCGACCATTTCTCGGGAACACCTCGGAAGTCTGAGTAATCAGGAAAAACTGGAGTTAATTGAAGTGCTCTGGGACTCCCTTGATGCCGGCGCGCTGCCATTTCATGACTGGCAGAAAAAGGAACTGGATCAGGCACTCGAAGAGTATCGACTCAACCCGGAAGAGGGTGAGGAGTGGGAAGTTGTCAGGGCGCACATTGAGCGGAACCTAGAAGACAGGCAGCAAAACCATGTTTGAAGAGCGGATCACGTTCAACCCGAAACAGTGCGGTGGCCATCCTTGCATACGCGGTATGCGCATCCGCGTGGTGGACCTGCTGGAAATGCTGGGCGAAGGGGTGTCGGTGGATGAAATCCTCGCGGACTTCCCCGATCTCGAACGTGAAGACATCCAGGCCTGTTTGAAATTCGCGGCGCGGCGTTCAGACATCATCAGGTTGGCCGCGTGATTTTCTGGGTCGATGCGCAGTTGCCGCCAGGATTGGCGGTCTGGCTGCGCGAGAGCAAGGGTGTGGATGCAAAGGCGTTGCGCGAGGTCGGTTTGCGCGATGCAGAGGACGTGGAAATTTTCATGGCGGCCCGCCGGGATTGTGGGACCGAAGCGGTGGTGATCAGCAAAGACAGTGATTTCGTTGAACTGGTCATGCGTCACGGTGCACCGCCCAAATTGTTGTGGGTGACTTGCGGTAATTTGACCAATGCGCGGTTGAAGCAGGTTTTCGAGCGAACGCTTTCGGATGCCGTCGCGTTGTTGCAGAGCGGCGAAGTCATCGTCGAAATTTCTGGTTAGGTAAACGATATGTCCGACGTATTCCAATTTCTGAACATCGCCCGCCGCGACGGCGACAAAGTCCCTGCTGAAGTCCGCAAGGTCGAGTTCAAGGAAATCTACGCCCCGATGGGTGTCGATCAAGCCCATGAACAGGCCGGCCGCTGTCTCGCCTGCGGCAACCCGTATTGCGAGTGGAAGTGCCCGGTGCACAACTACATTCCCAACTGGCTGAAGCTGGTGGATGAAGGGCGCTTGTTCGAGGCCGCCGAGTTGTCGCACCAGACCAACTCGCTGCCGGAAGTATGTGGCCGCGTCTGCCCGCAGGACCGGCTCTGTGAAGGTTCCTGCACCCTGAACCAGGTCGAGGCCGGCGCCGTGACCATCGGCGGCATCGAGAAATACATCTCCGAGACCGCCTTCGCCCAAGGCTGGCGCCCGGACTTGAGCAAGGTGCTCGCCACCGGCAAGAAAGTCGCCATCATCGGCGCCGGCCCCGCCGGTCTCGGTTGCGCCGACGTGCTGGCGCGCAATGGCGTCCAGGCGGTCGTATTCGACAAGTATCCGGAAATCGGCGGCCTGCTCACCTTCGGCATCCCCGAGTTCAAGATGGAAAAGAGCGTCATGAGCCGCCGCCGGGAGATATTCGAAGGCATGGGCATCGAGTTCCGCCTCAACACCGAAGTCGGCAAGGATATTCAGATGGCCGACCTGCTCGCCGAATACGACGCCGTGTTCATGGGCATGGGCACCTACACTTACATGCAGGCCGGCATTCCCGGCGAAGACCTGCCCGGCGTCATGGCCGCGCTGCCCTTCCTCATCTCCAACGTGAACAACTGCCTGGAGTTGCCGCAGGAAGCATTCATCGACATGAAGGGCCTGCGCGTGGTGGTGCTCGGCGGCGGCGACACCGCGATGGACTGCAACCGCACCTCCATCCGCCAGGGCGCCGCCAGCGTCACCTGCGCCTATCGCCGCGATGAAGCCAACATGCCCGGCTCCAAGCGGGAAGTCGCCAACGCCAAGGAAGAGGGCGTCGCTTTCCTGTGGAACCGGCAGCCGGTCGCGGTCGTCGGAGGCGATGGCAAAGGCGGTGGCAAGGTTGAAGGCATCAAGCTGGTCACCACCGAACTGGGCGAACCCGACGCGCGTGGCCGCCGCACCCCGGTGGTGGTGGAAGGCTCCGAGGAAATCGTCCCCTGTGACCGTGTCCTGGTCGCCTTCGGTTTCCGCCCCAACCCGCAGCCCTGGTTCGCCGACATCGGCGTCACCACCGATCAGGGCGGTCGCGTCCTGGCCAAGGGCCAGCAACACGCCTACCAGACCGCCAACCCCAAGGTGTTCGCTGGTGGCGACATGGTGCGCGGCTCCGACCTGGTTGTGACCGCGGTCTATGAGGGCCGGGAAGCCGCCAAGGGGATGCTGGGATTCATGGGTATCTGGTAAGCCTTTTGCGCCCCGTGTCGAAGCAGACCCCGCCGCGCGCGGGGTTTGTTTTTTTGATCGCCGGGCGTAGCATGGTGCGCATACTTGGTGCGCATTGATATGCGCGGAGACGCCATCATGCAAACCGCCTACGACCTGAACGCCCCCAAGAAGGCCGCCAACCTCAGCATCAACTCGGACTTGCTGAGCAAGGCCAGGGAAATGGACATCAACCTATCCAGCACGCTGGAGCAGGCTCTGGCGGAGACACTCAAACAACGACAACGCGCCCTATGGCTGGCCGAAAACCGCGAGGCCATCCAAGCCTACAACGCCCAGGTTGAGGAAAATGGCGTGTTCAGCGATGGGCTTAGAAGTTTCTGATGTCCCAGTTCGATGTCTACCGGAATCCCAACCCGGGTACCCGCGCGGGCGTACCTTTATTGCTGGATGTGCAGCATGATCTGCTGGCGGATTTGTCCACCCGGCTGGTGGTGCCGCTGTGCCCCGTCGACGCCATGCGGGACACGCGCGTCAAGACGCTGATGCCGATATTCGAGGTCGATGGTGTTCGCTACCTCATGCTCACGCCGCAGTTGGCGGGGATTTCAAGAAAGCAGGCGGGGAATGTGGTGGGAAACCTGGCCGCGCATCGGGGTGAGATCATGGCGGCGCTGGATTTGTTGTTGACGGGTATTTAACGCCCCTCTGGGCAAAAGGTGGTGCTGGCGGAGGGGGCCGCTCACCCGCTGCTTTCCCGGGATTCAAAATATGGACAAGGTGGCAATGCCCCGTCGCGTAATTCTCGCGGGCATGGGCATCTGGTAACCCAATACCATTCCAAGCCACCCTCGGGCGGCGTAGCCTCGGCCACCCTGAAATCCTGGCGAGGCTGCTGCAATGAAAACCGTGTTCAAGCTGTGCGGCCTGTTGGGCGGCCTGCTCTACCTGGCGGGCGCGCAGGCCGTGAATCTGGCGGCCGTCAAACACCCGATCCCGGAAGCGCCGACGCTGAGCCAAGCCGCCCAGGCCATGCTGGAAGACGTCATGCGGCGGGTGCCGCAGATCGATACGGCGGGCCTGATGGCGCAGTTGCAAGCGCGGCCGGAAACCGTGGTCATCGACGTGCGCACGCCGCCGGAGCTGGCCAATCTGGGCGGGCGCATCGACGCGCCGCGCTTCGCCAATCTCCAGCGCGGCTGGCTGGAATTCCAGATCGAGACGGCGGTACCTGACAAGAACACCCCAGTCGTGGTTTATTGCGGCGTCAGCCAGCGCAGTCCCCTGGCCGCCGAGGCGCTCATCCAGCTCGGCTACAGCAATGTCAGGAATTACCGCGACGGCTTCTTCAACTGGCGCCGCGCCGGCCTGCCGGTGGTGGCGACGGACGCCGCCCCGGATTCCTTCCTCTACGACCTGCCTCGGGAAGTGCTGCCCGGTGTCTGGTCGGCCATCGGCGCCACCGCGCCCGGCACCTACGAGAATTCGGGCCACAACAACAACCTCTCCTTCATCATCACCGATGCCGGCGTGGTGGTGGTGAACGCGGGCGACAACTACCTGCTGGCGCAGAGCCTGCATGACGAGATCAATAAGCGCACCGACCAGCCTGTGAAGTACGTGGTGCTGGAGAACGGCCAGGGCCACGCCATGCTGGGTTCCAGTTACTGGAAGGAACAGGGCGCCAAGATCGTCGCCCAGCGGGACACCGCCGCGTACATGGAAAAGTTCGGCTACGAGGCCCTGGCCGGCATGCGCGCGCGGCAGCACGACAAGGCCTATCGCACCGAGTTCGTCATGCCGGACATCGTCTATGACGACAAGCTCGACCTGTCCATGGGCGGCAGGAAGATCGAAGTACTGCACCTGGGCAACGCCCACCACCACGGCGACACCATGGTCTGGCTGCCCGATCAGAAGCTGGTGGTCGCCGGCGATACCGCCTTCCACGTGCGCATGCCTCCGATTTTCGAGGACACCAATACCGCGCGCTGGATCAGCATCTGGGACCGGTTCGAGGCCTTGGGCGCCGAGGTCGTCATCCCCGGCCACGGCGGCCCCACCGACATGGCCACGGTACGACACTGGACCCGGGACTATCTGGCGCACCTACGCGAAAAGGTCGCCGAAGTCCTCGCCCGCGGCGGCTCATTGGAGGACGCCTATCAGGTCGACCAGGCCGCCTACTTACACCTGCACACGGCCGATGAACTGGGCCGGCTCAACGCCGGGCGGGTATTCCGGTCGATGGAGTTCGAATAGGCTTCTTTCGCGCATCTCACCAGCGAATGCGAAAAGAGCGAAGTAGTCGGCCATCTGCCGCAAATCGCGCCGAAGAAGAAACACGGCCGATGCCCCTCGCGTGTAGCACCGGCTTCCAGCCGGCGTCTTTACAGTAAAGGCAGCTGATAGTTTTGAAAGACGCCGGCTGGAGGCCGGCGCTACATGTGCACGAAAACTTCATTCAAAATCAGTTGGTTGCAATGTGTTTCTTGATGGCCTTCGTATAAGGGCCGGTTCAGTCGCCGCTTCGGCCGAAGCGCTCATACCAGAGCAGCCCCATCACCGTCTTGGCCTCGTCGATGCGGCCGTCGCCGATCATGGCGATGGCTTCGGCGAAGGGCACGCGCAGAATTTCCAGGAACTCGTCCTCGTCCATGTTGTGCCCCGAGTAGGTCAGGCCGCGCGCCTCGAAATAGACCAGGCGTTCATCGGCGTAGCCGATACAGGGGTAGAAGGTGGGCAGTTGCCGCCATGCACTGGCGATATAGCCGGTCTCCTCCTCCAACTCCCGTTGCGCGCAGGCCAACTCGGTTTCGCCGGGGTCGAACTTGCCGGCCGGCAGTTCGATGAAGTCGCGGCGCAGTGGGTAGCGGTGCTGGCGCTCCAGCAGGATGTCGCCGTTCTCGAACACCGGAATCATCACCGCCGCGCCCGGGTGGACGATGTATTCGCGGGTGGACTCGCCGCCGTTGGGCAGGCGTACCCGGTCCTTCTTCACATGCAGCAATCGGCCGCGATATTCGTCACTGGAATCCAGGGTGTGTTCGGTGAGATCGGGGGCGGACATGGCGGGCGGGGGGAGATGAAAGTCGGGCGAGTATAGCGCCCGTCCCGCTCAGAGCGCGGCCGCCAGGCGCAGCGCGATGGCGGTGCCGAGGCCGGGAGGGGACGTGCGGCGCGGGCTTTCCCGTCGCGCGGCGGACCAGATTGAATCCGGGAATTTCGGGTCGTCCGTCCAGCGCGGAATCACATGCCAGTGCAGATGCGGCACCATGTTGCCGAGGCTGGCGAGGTTGATCTTGTCCGGCCGCATCTCTTCCCGGATCGCCGCTTCCACCGCGAACACCACGTCCATCAAGCGCCGTTTTTCGGTGAACGGCAGGTCAGTCATTTCCTTGACGTGGGCGTTGAGGATCACCCGGCAGAAGCCGGGGTAGTCGGCGTCGTCGACCCAGACCACGCGGCAGAAGGCGTCGGACCAGAGGATGGTGGTTGTTGTATCCGCCAGGCAGAGCGGGCAGGGTGTCTTGGGCATTTCGCTACCTCCTTTCATCGCAAGACCTTCAAACCAGGCAGTGCATCGGTCTCGATCTTGCAGTTACGACTGACCAGGGTGTGGCCCAGAGAAACAGCCTGCCAGATCAGCATGCGGTCAAACGGGTCACGATGGTTGGGGATGTCCGGCAAGACTGAAAATCCAGCGGCCAGACGGGGATCGAGCGGCAGCAGATCAAACCCCTGGCGCAAGGCTGCTCCCGGTCGCGCATCAGGGGGTCACCCCTTGCAGTTGGAGTTTACCGAGCCGATGCTTGAGCGCGTAGACATGACGGCGGAAGGCGCGATAAGGCCGCTTTTCCGCCCTACGTGCTTATCAAGAAGGTGCTGGGGCTTTTCGGGAATGTTTACGCTTCAGTGCTTCAAATCCCGGTAGAAGTTCTCGTGTGGCCCGATGGCCTCCAGGTAGACCAGGCGGACATCATCATCAACCGTGTAGCCGAGTAGATAAAGTTGGCCCTGGCTGCGGAACTTGAACACGAATAGCGCGGCGAGGTCGCCTTTCTTTCGTTCGCCTATTGCGGGATTCTCCGCGACGGCTCCGACGGCGACATCCACATCGGCAGCCACGTTGTCGTGAAGTTTCTTGTACTGCCGGGAGAAACGTCGGGTCTGGCGGACTTCGTAGCTCACCCTTGATGGCTCCGGGGCACAAAGGGCGTGGCCTGGTCGCGAGGCTCGGAGAGTGACGCCAGAGATTCGGCGATGAAACTTGCCGGCAGATCAGGGTTGTCTATCGCCGCGCGCCCAATCTTGGCCCAATACTCGATCTGCCCGGCGATGGTGCGGTGCTCGCTCGCGGCATCGGCTTTGGCCTGATCGTAAAGGATCTGGTCGATGCGGATAGAGGTGCTAATAGACATGGCAAGCTCACTTGCTACATTTGTGGTGGACGAATCATAGCGCAGGTCTTCCAGGCGTTCCAAGCATCCGCCGGCTCCCCGCAAAGTCAGAGCGTTGCTCCGGCAGGGTAAAAAACGGCGGCCTCAGCGCGTAGGCCGGAAAAGCCGGCGTTATGTCCCGGGCGCCGATAGCGCCGGGGACAGTATCCCTTGCGGACTTCATGCCGGCGCCTTCCGACGCCATGCCGGCGGGAGGCGCGATAGGGCCGCTTTCCCACCCTACGTGCTGTGCCAGTTCCAGGAAGTGGGATAAATCAGACCTCAACCTGCTGATACCGACTCGTATGGCTCAATCCGCCCACAACCCGGCCAGGGAAAAGCTGATGGCGTCGAAGGGTTCCAGACTGACCGCGTCGTCATCCTTGAGCGTGGCGAGCAGCAGCCAGCGGCCGTCGACGTTTTCATAGGCTTCCAGGGTGCGCAGGTCGGGGTCCACCAGCCAGACGTGTTTCACCCCCCAGCGCGCATAGATCGGGAGTTTTTCCACCCGGTCCACCCGCACCGTGGAGGGCGAGAGGATTTCGCACAGCCAGTCGGGTGCCATGTCGAACCATGCGGTTTCCGGCAGTTTCGGCATGCGCGCGCGGCGCCAGCCGGCGATGTCGGGAACCAGGATGTCGCCAAGTAGATGGATTTCCGGTTCGTCAAGAATCCACCAGCCGCCGGGGCCGCTACGACCTCGGTCGAAAGGTCCCTGGAGTTCCCCTCCCAGCACTGAATAAGCCACCGCATGTCTTGGCGCGGGACGCGGATGCGCTACCAATCGTCCATTGATGATTTCACCCACCAGGTTCTCCGGCAGGTCGAACAGATCTTCGTAAGTGGCGAAACGCTCGGCGGGCAGTCCCATCTCATTCTCCTGTCAATTCCAGGCCGCATTATTGGCACAAGCGGCAAGGGCGTAGGCCGGAAAAGCCGGCGTTATGTCCCGGGCGCCGATAGCGCCGGGGGCAGTATCCCTTGCGGACTTCATGCCGGCGCCTTCCGACGACATGACGGCGGAAGGCGCGATAAGGCCGCTTTTCCGCCCTACGTATTACAGCAGCACCCGCTCGATGCCGCCCGTATTGGCCTTGGCGACGAATTCCTTCAGCCAGTCCTCGCCCAGCTTCAGGCGCGCCAGTTCCACCACGATGTAGTCGGCTTCGATCTTGCTGTCATCGGCGTAGCGGAGCGCGCCTTGCAGGCAGGAGGGACAGGAAGTCAGCAATTTGACTTTCTCCGCGCCGGCCTCGCGCAGACCGCCGGCGACGCGGTCGATTTCCTCGGCCTTGCGGAAGCGCACCTGGGTGGCGATGTCCGGGCGACTGGCGGCGAAGGTGCCGGATTCGCCACAACAGCGTTCAGACAGCTTCACGTCTGAGCCCATCAAGCTCTGCACGGTCTTGATCGGGTTGTGCAGCTTGATCGGGGTGTGGCAGGGGTCGTGGTACATGTATTTTGTGCCACCCACTTCGTCGAGCTTCGATAGTTTTTGGCTCCGGCTAACGCTCGCTTCGCTCACATTAGCCTCCGCCGAAAGCATGTTTCCCTCGCCCGCGAGTGAAACACCCTTTTCCATCATGTATTCGTGGATGTCCATGATCCGGCAGCCGGGGAATATCTTGTCGAACTGGTATTCCATCAACTGATCCAGGCAGGTGCCACAGGACACCAGGACGGTCTTGATGTCGAGGTAGTTGAGGGTGTTGGCGACGCGGTGGAACAGCACCCGGTTCTGCATGGTGATGGCCTCGCCCTTGGGGCGGTCGCCGGTGGCGATTTGCGGGTAGCCGCAGCAGAGATAGGTGGGCGGCAGCACGGTCTGGGCGCCGAGTTCATAGAGCCAGGCGAGCGTGGCCAGGCCGACCTGGGAGAACAACCGTTCGGAGCCGCAACCGGGGAAGTAGAAGACTGCGTCTGACTCTTCCGTTAATTTGGCCGGGTCGCGCAGCACCGGCACCACCTTGGGGTCGGTGAGCCCCAACATCTGCCGCGCCGTCTTGCTCGGCAGGTTGCCGGGCAGGGCGCGGTTGAAGAAGTGGATCACCTGGGTTTTCGCGCTCGGCTTGCCGACGCTGGAGGGCGGTAGCCGCATCGCTTCCTTCACCACCGGCAGCGTGCGCATCACCGCCGCGCCGATGCGTTGACCGATATAACCGAACTCGATAGCGCCCTTGCGCAGGACGTGGATGACGTCGCCGTCGGTGCTGTTGAGGAAGGCCAGCGCCAGGCGGGAAGCGGGCGCCTTCTTCTTCTTGCCGGCGGCATTGAGGAAGTTGCGCATGGCCACGGTGACGTCGCCGAAGTCGATGTCCACCGGGCAGGGGTTGACGCACTTGTGGCAAACCGTGCAATGGTCGGCGACGTCGTCGAACTCGTCGAAGTGCTTCAGCGAGATGCCACGCCGGGTCTGCTCCTCGTAGAGAAAAGCTTCGATCAGCAGCGAGGTGGCGAGAATCTTGTTGCGCGGGGAATAGAGCAGGTTGGCGCGCGGCACGTGGGTGGTGCACACCGGCTTGCATTTGCCGCAACGCAGGCAGTCCTTGATCGAGTCGGCGATGGCGCCGATCTCGGACTGCTCCATGATCAGCGATTCCAGTTCCAGCAGGCCGAACGAGGGGGTGTAGGCGTTGCCCAGGTCGGCGCCCTTGAGCAGCTTGCCCTTGTTGAAGCGGCCTTCCGGGTCGACCTGGTTCTTGTAGGCGGCGAAAGCCGACAGGGTCTGGTCGGAGAGGAATTCCAGCTTGGTGATGCCGATGCCGTGCTCGCCCGAGATGACGCCGCCCAGGTCCTGCGCCAGGCGCATGATGCGGGCCACCGCCTGGTTGGCGGTTTGCAACATGGCGTAGTCGTCGGAGTTGACCGGGATGTTGGTATGCACGTTGCCGTCGCCGGCGTGCATGTGCAGGGCGACAAAAACGCGGCCCTTGAGCACCCGTTTGTGGATCGCCTCGCAGGCGGCCAATACCGGCTCGTATTCGCGGCCGGTGAATATCAGCTGGAGTTCGCCGCGCACCTCGCGCTTCCAGGAAACGCGCAGGCTGTGGTCTTGCAGGGCGCGGAAGGTCTCTTCTCCCCTCCCCCCCCGGGGGAGGGGCCGGGGGAGAGGGAACGACGGTTGATCTGACGTTGTTCCCTCTCCCC
>JAUXXW010000001.1 GCA_030684775.1 Pseudomonadota bacterium | reverse complement strand
AGGCCGTAGAAATCGGTCAGGCTGGCGGCATCAGCCTCCTCACACCAGTCCCGCCACAGCGACTGGATGCGCTCACGTTGCGCGGGATCCACCAGCATGGACTGGGGCTTGATGCCGGTCCCGATGGCATTGGCCACGAAGCCTTCCAGCGCTGCATTGGCCCAGGCATTGCGGCGCACCAGGTCGCGGCTCTTGGTTCGCAACTCGGATTGCGTGGCCAGCATGGCCGCCACCGCACCCGGGTTGCCGGGCATCCAGGCCCAGGCGCGTCGACCGGACCCGGACACCTCGTGGGTGGGGGTGCGTCCGAACAAGGCGCCGATCTTGCCAAACCAGCCTGCTGACGCTTTGGTGTTTCTCCTGGCCATCAGAACCCCTTGCTGGTGGTGACCCGGATTTGCCGAGGTGCTTGTGGCCACAGTCCGGTATCCACCGCCTGACGGTGCAGGTCGGCTTTCACATCGCGGATCGCAGCCTTCAGTTCGTCCACCGTGCGGTATTCCACGGTCTTGTCGGCGAAGGTGACGCGCTTTTCTCCCTTGGCCAGAGCGGCCTGCAGGGCGTCGAGTTGTTCCTGGGTGTAGGCCATCAGCGGTAGACCACCACGTTGATCTCGCCGGAATCGGCCAGCGTGCCGGAGGGCGTGGCACAGACCAGTTCCACATCGTCTGTCGTCTTGTCATCGCAGCTCACGCGGGCGGCGGCCATCTTCATGGACTTGTCGCTATTGCGGGCGAAGGCCAACCAGCAGTAGTTCTCGTCGGGCATGGGTACCTCGAAGACCACCCGGTACTTGCCGGGGGCCAGGCGCAGGACCTTCTTCACGTTGTGTCCGGCGTGGATAGCGACTTGGCCACCGGTCTTGTTTGGCTGCCAGCCGAAGCTCACCCAGGCGCGTGCCAGGCCGGGATGCGCAGGCGTGACCCGTGCCTTGAGTTCCTGACCGATGCGGGTGGCCAGGGCGGCGATGTGCTGCGCCAGGGTCAACATCACAGGCGCACCGTGGCCATGAGTTGCCGGCGCTCGGCGGCCAGGCGCTTGATGCGGGTGCGGTCGGCCAGGTACTCGATCTGGTAGTCGGTGGCTGCGGGCACCAAGATGCGTTGCGTGGCCGGTGCATAGAGTTGCACTTCGGCTAGCGCCAGAGGGGCGGCGTAGTCCGGGCGTGCGCCCGCCGTGATGTTGATCTCCCACCAGGTGAAGCTGGCCGGCTGGGCCAGGCTGAACTGGCGCCGTTGGCCATCGACCCAGGCCACGCCGGTCCCGCTGTCGAGCACGATCCAGTTCACACCGTCATTGGAACCCCGCAGGGTCCAGTCTTTCGGGCCGCTGTCACCGTAGGGAGAGGAAGACGTGATGGCGTAACCCATCGCGGTCACGGGCGTCGTGAAGCAGCAGCGCCACCAGCCGGTGGTCTTCCCGGCGCCACTCGACCAATGACTGCCCGCTTGCCCATCGGCGGCATACCAAGCCGCCCTCGCCTCGTTGTAGGAGGACGACGCCGAAATGCTGCACAGAGCGTTGCTCGGCCCCGTCATCACCGGAATCAGGCTGGCGCCCGGATCGAAAACCTGTTCGACGAGGGAGACCAGGCGCTGGTAATCGGAATCGCCGGCATGGGCGATCTCCAGGGTTTCACCCGGGCCGATGTCCAGGGACTGCCGGTTGGCGGGAAGGACGATGGGGGCTGGATTGGCATTGCCCAGCCGCAGTTGGGTAATCCAGCCGCGCACCGTGCCGAGTTGGGTGTCGAGTGTGCTCATGAGTGGCCTCGATCAGGAATTGGGGTGCCCGGCCCCGCCCGAAGGCAGGAAGCCGGGCAGGGGCTTAGGCCAGGGCGGCCTCGAAGGCGGCAACGAAGTTGAAGTTGGTGTCGCCCACGTCGCTGGCGGCCACCGCGCCGATGTTGCTGCGGGCTTGCGCCTGTTCGGGCGCGGTCAGGGCCTGGGCGGCGTCATAGCGAACGCGCTTGTTGACGGCGTCCAGCAGCGCGGTGGCGGCGGTTTCGCCGGTCTGGATGGCCTGCTGGATTTCCAGCAAGGTATCGAACGCGGCATCGGCGCCACCCAGGATGTCAGCCTTCAATGCGTCGAGCAGGCCGACGATCTTGGAAGACGAGTAGGTGGTGCTGGTGGTGATCGCGCTGTCATCGATGCTGGTGGACGCATTAACCGCGTTCTTCAGTTCATTGATGGCCGATACCAGGCTGGTCTTGTCGGTGGTGGACAGGGAAGCCAGCGAGCCGATCTTGGTGGAGACCGCGTTGAATTCCTGGGCTGCGCGCAGGACAAAGCTCTGGATCTGGGTTTGCAAACTCATGGTGCGTTTCCTTAAAGAGGATTGAAGGTTTTGGGCAAGACGCCCACATCACCCGATCCAGCGGCTTTTGATGACGCGGCGCGCGGGTTTCGGGATTCCAGAAGCACCGAGGCCACCGCGTTGGGTGGCCTCAGTGAATTGGTCGGTTGGTGCTTCTATCGGTGGCTCGCCAGTTGGCGGCGGTAGCCCCATCTGCCGCTCTAGTTCGCGCCAATGGCGTTCCTCGAAGCGGTCCAGTCCTGCGGCAGCGGCGGCGGCCCGGGCGTAGACGTAGCAGTCCAGCGCCTCGTTGCGCTCGCGGGTCTTCTGCCACTCCCGCACCGGGAAGCCATTGCGGTTGCGGCGGGTGATCAATTGCTCGGCGCAGAGTTGCTGGATGAACTCGGCATCCACCTTTGGCAGATGCACGAAACCTGCGGGGTAGCACACCGTGACGCCGTCTTCGTCCACCTCGGCGGCTTTGCGCAGGGCGTTGTAGAACTCCAGCTTGGCGATGCCGACCGCGACCGAATAGAGCTTGATGCCCCGGCGCAGCTTCTTGCCGCCCTGGGTCACGTCGACCGCCGTGGGCGTGCCGATCAACGCCGCCCCACGGGGCACGCCTTTCACCGCCATCAGCCGGTGATCCTTCGCCGCACGCACAAAGGCGTAGGCCTCTTGCGTGGCGAAACCGGTATCCAGGGCGAACCGGGCCAGCGGTAGTCGAGCGCCTGAGGCGTGGGTCCAGGTTTCGGTCAGTATCTGGGCCAGCTGACGCCAGACCGTATCCCGCGCGGTGTCACCCATCAGCACCCGGTGCTCGATTAGCCACGCCTCCTTGCCGCGCCCAAAGGCCCAGATCGAGGCTTCGATACGATCCTTCTGCACATCGGCCCCGCCTACCAGCAGCAGGCCGCCGGTGGGAATGCTGCCGATGCGGTAATCCTCGCGCCGCTCCAGCAAGCGCTGCCAGTCTGGCGCCTCACCTTCCTCGATCCAGGTTTCACCCAGTTCCGTGTTCTTGAAGGTTTTGATGGCGCTGGCCGATCCGGATTCCTTGTTCACGGAGGACTCCCAGGCGGCGGCGATGTCGCGCCAGGAGCGCCAGCCGATCGGGCTGTAGAGCGACGACAAGTGGAAGCCTGCCGTCCTGCCATTGCTGGCGGCCAGGGCACGCCACTCACCCGCCGCCAGCATCGCGGTCTTGTGATGCTCAGCAATCGCGGTGTCGCAGGTCTCGCAGACATAGGACGCCGTCTCCGGGTGATGCTTGTCCCAGCGCAGTTGCTCGAAGCGCAACCACTGGCGGTGTCCACAGTGCGGACAGGGCACGAAGTAGCGGCGCTGGTCGGACGCCTCGTACTCGCGCTCGATCGCCGACACCCCTGCGATGGTCGGGGTCGAGACGATGAAAATCTTGCGTCGCGCGAAGGTGCGGGTGCGCGCCTCAGCCAGGCTGATGGCGTCACCCTCACCATCCACGTCCAGGGGATAACCATCCACCTCGTCGAGGAACAGATAGCGCACCGGCATGCTTCGCA
>JAUXXW010000199.1 GCA_030684775.1 Pseudomonadota bacterium | reverse complement strand
GCTTCAACCGCTGGATTTACGTTTATCCACGGGGACGGACTCTGGCCGTCCGATACGCGGAGAGGTCGGCGCCGAGGTTGTTGGGCACGCTGCGCTTTGCCCAACCTACGCGTCTACGGCTTCAACCGCTGGATTTACGTTTATCCACGGGGACGGACTCTGGCCGTCCGATACGCGGAGAGGTCGGCACCGAGTCCCGCCGCACCCCTGTCGCGCGGGCTGATGCTGAAAACAGCCGGCTGGAAGCCGGCGCTACAAGTACGGCACGCAGCCCGCCTTCAGTCTCCGAAGCTGGTGCCGACGCCGCGCGCGCTGGCCACCCAGGGGTGGTCGGGCGGCACGGTCTTGACCTGGCCGGCGACGTCTTCCAGGCGCACCGGCACGCTGGATTCACCACGCGCGGCGACCATGAAGCCGTATTGGCGTTGCTCGATCAGGTCGGCGGCGGCGGTGCCGAGGCGGGTGGCGAGCAGGCGGTCGGCGGCTGAAGGGGTGCCGCCGCGTTGCAGGTGGCCGAGGATGGTGACGCGGGCTTCCAGGCCGGTGAGATGCTCCAGTTGCTGCGCCAGACGCAGGGTGCGCTCGGCATAGACCAGTTCCGGTTCCACCACGGCGACTTTCTTGTCCTTCTTTTTCGCGGCAGCGGCCATCTGAGCGGCGAACTCCTGGCGGGAAATCGCGCCTTCGGCCACGGCGACGATGCTGAACGGCTTGCCTTTGCGTTTGCGTGCCTTGATGGCATCGGCCACCACCTCCACGTCGTAGGGAATCTCCGGCACCAGGATCACGTCGGCGCCGCCGGCGATGCCCGCGCCCAGCGCCAGCCAGCCGGCGCGGTGGCCCATGATCTCGACCACGATGATGCGGTGGTGACTGTGCGCGGTGCTGTGCAGGCGGTCGATGGCATCGGTGGCGATGCCCAGGGCGGTGTCGAAACCAAAGGTGGTGTCGGTCAGCGCCACATCGTTGTCGATGGTCTTGGGCAGAGTCACCACGTTGAGGCCGGCCTGCTGCAATCGCAGCGCGTTCTTCTGGGTACCGCCGCCGCCCAGGCAGACCAGGCAATCGAGGCCGTTGGCGTGGTAGTTGGCGACGATGGTCTCGGTCATGTCCTGCACCTTGCCGTTCACCGGCATCTTGTGCGGCTTGTCGCGGCTGGTGCCGAGGATGGTGCCGCCCAGGGTGAGGATGCCGGAAAGCTGCTCGCCTTCCAGCGGCATGGTGCGGTTTTCCATGAGGCCGCGAAAACCGTCGCGTATGCCGACGATGTGCATGCCGTAATGCGACACACAGGCCTTGCCGACGCCACGAATCGCTGCGTTGAGGCCGGGACTGTCGCCGCCGGAGGTGAGGATGCCGATGCTTTGGGTCATGTCTGTCGCCACTAACGGTTGTAGGTGTCGCCGGATTGTCTTGCGGATACGGCGGCGAGACCAGAGCCCAGCGTGACTTACATCATTTCCACCACCCACTTGGTCACCGTCGCGGTCGCCCGGGCGCATTGCTCGCCGCGCGCTGTATCGAAGGCCTTGTATTCCTCCGGGTTCCACATGTCGTAGGTTTTGCCGGTGAACTGCTGCTGGAGTTCCTGGCAGGTGACGCCGCCGAATTCGCCACGAAAGCGATCCACCAGTTCCTGGCCCTTCTTGAAGTTGTTGATGAAGCGCCCCTTGTCCAGTTTGTCGCGGTCACGCCCGCGCCGCGCCGAGAGCGCCATCAGGCCGCCGGTAAGCGCGCCGCAGGCGCCCACGCCGGAGAGGCCGCCGCCGCCGGAGAGGCCATGGCTCGCCTTGATTACACTGTCCTCGATCACGCCCACGGTTTCCTGCACCGCCGCCAGCACGCATTGCGGACAGCAGCCGTAATCCAGTTCGTATTTCAGCGCCTTGTCGTAGGCGATCTGCGCGAGGCCAGCCTTGTCATCCGTGTTCATCCGAGGCTCCTGAATATTAGAAGCCGCTAATGTATAGCAATGCCGCCCACGCGTCTTGCCCGGCTTATCATCGCCCGCAGTCCCCTGCATGGAACCCTGACCATGAAAACCCTGCACCTCAACACCGATGAACTCGACCTGAATTTCGACCAGTGCCTGAAGCTCGCCAATCAGGCCGCCGACCACCTGCTCGCAAAACAGGGCGGCGCCATGCTGCTGTCGTTCTGGGATAACGATCGTGGCCTGGAATCGCCGCATGGCGTCTCGGAATGCCACTTCCAGTGCCCCATCCCCGGCTGGCAGGACTACGCCAGCAATCGCGGCGGCGCCCTCATGGTCAACTTCGGCCAGGGCCGTTTCGTGTTCTGCTATCGGCCGGTCGATGCCTGAACCCGGATGCCCGTAGGGTGGAAAAGCCGGCGGCCTTTTGCCGGCGCCTTCCGCCATCCTCCGGCGGAAGGTGGCGGAAGGCGCGATAAGGCCGCTTTTCCGCCCTACTTCGCTATTGCGCGTGCCAGGCGTGCAGACGTGCCACGTCCACCATCCCGTGCTCCTCTGCGTCGAGGCGCTCGTAAGGGGCGCCCGCCTCGCCCAGATCGGTCAGCACCGCCAGTGCGCCGGTGAAATCATGATCGCGGGTGTAATCGTTGATCGTCACGATGGTCTTGAGGCCGGCGCCCTGCGAAGAGCGGATGCCGTTCTCGGAATCCTCGAACGCCAGGCATTCCTCGGGCCTCAGGCCGAGTTGTTGCAGAGCCCAGACATAGATGTCGGCGGCGGGTTTTTTGGCAGGGACGATGTCACCGGCGGCAATCACCGTGAACCAGTCGGCGCCGTCCTCGGCCAGGCTGTAACGCAACAGGGCGGTGACATTTTCCGGGGTGGTCGTGGTGGCTACGCCCAGGATCAGGCCAGCGGCACGCGCTTCGCGCAGCAGACGTTCGACACCGGGACGCAGGGGAATACCGCCCGCGGCCAGCAATTGGGTGTAGTGGCGGGTCTTGGCCTGGTGCAGTCGGGCGATCAGTTCATCGAAATCGGCGGGCTTCACATAATCGGAACGAAAGTGTTCGACGTAATACTTCATCCGCTCCTTGCCGCCGGTGACCGCCAGCAGTTCGCCGTAGAGCGCTACATCCCAATCCCAATCCATGCCGAATTCGCGAAATGCCGCGTTGAAGGCCGGGCGATGGCCGTCGCGTTCGGTGTCGGCCAGGGTTCCATCAACGTCGAACAACAGTGCTTTAAGCATGGCAATTCCTTGTATTTACAGGTTTTTTAAAACGATTCAGACGGTTACAATCCGCCCTCTTTTTCCCTAGAGGGCGCCACATGCAGACCACCGCGCAGACCTCCGCCCAACTCAGTGCCCAACTCAGTTCCCAACACTCCGAGTTCGACCGACTATTCGACGGCACGCTCTACAGCCTGCTGTCCTGGAAACAGCTCACCGCGTTCTGGGAGCGTCTGGACACGGGAGCGGGCTGGTATCTCTATGCCCTCGGCGAGGAACGCCCCAGCGAACCCGCCGACGCGGAACACGTCGCCGCCTTCACGCGCGAGATCGACGTCCTGCTGCACCGCGAGCACCACGAGGACTACTGCGGCATCGTCTACGCCGACAACCTCGACGACCCCAGCATCATCAAGATCTACGATCCAAATCATCTGGGAACCTCGTGCGGTTCCAGCAAACACCGCATCCTGCCCGGCTGGGTGATGTCGAAATTGCCGCCTTCCGACCTGTCTCCCAGCCACCTCGTCCCACAAAACCGGAAACGCTGGTGGCAGGGTTTCCTGGACATGATCGGTGCAACCTGACATTTGTTGGGCACGCTTCGCTTTGCCCAACCTACGCATCACCACACGAAATCACCCAGAAAAAAGCGGCCCGCAGGCCGCTTTTTTCTTGTCCTCACCGATTACTCGGCGGCGGGTTCGGCCGGTTCGGCCGGTGCCTGCACTACGGGCACCTCGATCAAGGCCTTCATGGACAGACGCATACGGCCTTTCTCGTCGGTTTCCAGCACCTTGACCTGAACGGCCTGGCCTTCCTTGAGGAAATCGGTGACCGCGTTGACGCGCTGGTGGGCGATCTGGGAGATGTGCAGCAGGCCGTCCTTGCCGGGCAGCACATTGACGATGGCGCCGAAGTCGAGAATCTTCAACACGGTACCGTCGTAGGTGCGACCCACTTCGACCTCGGCGGTAATGTCCTCGATCCGTTTCCGCGCAGCCTCACCGGATTCGGTCGAGGTGCAGGCGATCTTGATGGTGCCGGATTCGTCGATGTCGATCTGCGTGCCGGTCTCTTCAGTCAGCGCGCGGATGACCGCGCCACCCTTGCCGATCACATCGCGGATTTTCTCCGGATTGATCTTCATGGTGAGGATGCGCGGCGCGTAGGCGCTCATCTCGTGCGGGCCGGACTCCGCCTGCTCCATGATCCCGAGAATATGCAGACGGGCCTCGCTCGCCTGGCTCAGGGCAACCTGCATGATTTCCTTGGTGATGCCCTGGATCTTGATGTCCATCTGCAAGGCATTGATGCCGTTCTTGGTGCCGGCGACCTTGAAGTCCATGTCGCCCAGGTGATCTTCGTCGCCGAGGATGTCGGTCAGCACGGCAAAACGGTTGCCTTCCTTAATCAGTCCCATGGCGATACCGGCAACGTGGTCCTTCATGGGCACGCCGGCGTCCATCATCGCCAGGCTGCCGCCACAGACGGAGGCCATCGAGGAGGAACCATTGGATTCGGTGATCTCGGACACCACACGGATGGTGTAGCCGAAGTCTTCCTTGGTCGGCAGGCAAGCGGTCAGAGCGCGCTTGGCGAGACGGCCGTGGCCGATTTCGCGGCGCTTCGGGCTGCCCACGCGACCGGTTTCACCGGTGGCGTAGGGAGGCATGTTGTAGTGCAGCATGAAGTGGTCGCTGGTGGTGCCGGTGAGGGATTCCACCTTCTGCTCGTCGCGTCCGGTACCCAGGGTGGCAACCACCAGGGCTTGTGTCTCGCCACGGGTGAACAGCGCGGAACCGTGGGTGCGCGGCATGACGCCGGTGCGGATGGTGATGGGACGCACGGTACGGGTGTCGCGACCGTCGATACGCGGCTCACCGGCCAGAATGCGGCTACGCACCACCTTGGCTTCGAGCGTGTGGAACAGATCCTTGATGACGTTGATCTGGGTGGTATCCATATCCGCGCCAATCAACTCGGCATAAACCCGGCCGCGGATGGCGTCGACTTCCGTCACGCGCGCCTGCTTCTGCTTGATCGAGTAGGCGGCGGACAAGGCGTCGGCGCACAGGCCGTTCATCTTTTCCAGCAGGGCGGCATCGGTTACCGGCGCAGTCCAGTCCCAGGCATCCTTGCCGGCTTCGTCGGCAAGATCGTTGATCGCGTCGATCGCGGCCTGCATCTGCTCATGGCCAAACACCACGGCGCCCAGCATCACTTCTTCCGACAACTGGTCGGCTTCCGACTCGACCATCAGCACGGCGCTTTCAGTACCGGCTACCACCAGATTCAGCCTGGAAGCCGACAATTCGGTCGTGGTCGGGTTCAGCACATACTGGCCGTCGATGTAACCGACGCGGGCCGCGCCCACCGGGCCGTCGAACGGCAGACCGGATAAGGCCAGGGCGGCGGAGGCGCCGATCAGCGCGGGAATGTCGGAGTCGACTTCCGGGTTGCTGGACATCACCGTGGCGATAACCTGCACTTCATTGAAGAAGCCATCGGGAAACAGCGGTCGAATGGGGCGGTCGATCAGGCGGGAAACCAGCGTTTCCTTTTCCGAAGGGCGCGACTCGCGCTTCAGGAAACCACCGGGGATGCGACCCACGGCATAGGTTTTTTCCTGGTAATCGACAGTCAGCGGGAAGAAATCCTGGCCCGGTTTCACTTCGTTTTTCGCCACCACGGTGACCAGCACCACGGTGTCGTCCATGTTGACGATCACGGCACCGTCGGCTTGGCGGGCAATCTCGCCAGTTTCCAGGGTGACTTGATGGCGACCGTATTGAAATGTTTTCTTGACCGGATTCACGCTGACTTTTTCCTTTAATTGCTGCTGTTTCTGGACGCTGTCGACCAGTGAAATCGCTTACTTACGCAGACTTATTTACGCAAACCAAGGCGCTTGATCAGATTGGTGTAACCATCCGCATTCTTGGACTTGAGGTAGTCCAGCAGACGGCGACGACGGCTGACCATCTTGAGCAGGCCACGGCGGGAATGGTGATCCTTGGCATGGGTCTTGAAGTGACCGGTCAGGTCATTGATACGGGCGGTGAGCAGAGCGACCTGAACTTCCGGGGAGCCGGTATCGGCGGCGGCGCGCTGATAGTCTTCGACGATCTGAGCTTTCTGAGGGGTGGTGACGGCCATCTTGGCTACTCCAACGAAAAACGCGCATTCTACGCGCGGGACAAGGAATTTCTCAAGCAATTCATGGGGCTGAGAACGGGATATGAAGGGTGTGTGCGCCTGGATTCCAGCCGGCGACAGTCGTTGGTGCCACGACTTGCCTCATTCACTGGAAATAAGACGCTTCGGCGCGGCTTTACCGTCTTGATCGACTTCCGCCACCCCTAGAAAGCGGCCATCCGGGGCGTAGAGACGAAGCAGTTCCCCGACATGCAGACCGGCGCGCCAGATAGCCTGGCCGTGGCTGATCTGCCAGGCGGCTTCGAGATCGAGGTCGATGCGCGGCAGGTCGAGGGTGAGATTGTCGGCGGGCAGCAGGCGCGCGTCGCGCTCTTCTTCCGTGAGCTCCGTCAGGGTTTCCAGGCTGATCGCGTCGTCCAGGTGGTAAGGGCCGACCTGCAGGCGGTCAAGCCCGACCAGATGTGCGCCGCAGCCAAGGGCTTCACCCAGGTCGTCCGCGAGCGCGCGCACATAAAAGCCTTTGCTGCTGTGCACACGCAGGCTGGCGTGAGTGCCGTCGAAGCTTTCCAGTTCCAGGTCGTACACGGTCACACGGCGCGCCGCCCGTTCGATCTCGATGCCCTGTCGCGCATATTCATATAGCGGCCGGCCGGCATGTTTGAGGGCGGAGTGCATCGGCGGCACTTGCTCGATTTCGCCGCGAAAGCGCTCCAGCGCCTGCTCTAGCGCCGCTGCGTCGAAGTCGACCGGCCGTTCGGCGATCACATCGCCGTCCAGGTCACCGCTGGAGGTACGGATACCGAAGCGGATTTCGGCGCGGTAAACCTTGTCGGCATCGAGCAGGAATTGTGAAAACTTGGTGGCTTCACCCAGACAGAGCGGCAACAGGCCGGTGGCGAAGGGGTCGAGGGTGCCGGTATGGCCGGCCTTTTGCGCGCGGTACAACCACTTGGCCTTCTGCAGGGCGGCGTTGGAGGTGAAGCCGGCTACCTTGTCGAGCAACAGCACGCCGGAAATGGCGCGCTTGACGATTTTGTTCGCCCGAGAGGGGAGAGGCACCCGTGAGCGTCGAGGCGACTCGCTCTCAGGCTGAGTGCCGGCCCGCGCACCGTGTTCGTCAACCATGCTGATATTCGAGACCAAACGCGCGCTTAACTGTCGCTGTCAGGCGCATCGTCCTGATGATGCTTGCGGTCTTCCGCCACGGCCTTGTCGATGAGCTCGGACAAATGGGCGCCGCGTTCCACCGAGGCGTCGTAGACGAATGTGAGCTTGGGCACGGTGCGCAGGGTCATGCGTTTTGCAAGTTCGCTGCGCAAAAAACCGGCGGCGCTGCCCAGGCCCTTGCGCGCGGCCTCATGGTCGCCGCTGAACACGGTGAACCAGACCTTGGCATGTTCCAGATCGGTGGTGACATTCACGGCGGTGAAAGTAACGCCGACCACGCGCGGGTCTTTCATCTCGCGCGCGTGGATGTCCGCCAGTTCCTGGCGGATCTGTTCGGCTACACGCAGGTTTCTTTGATTGGCCATAGGTGGAAAGTCAGCGCGGTAGGTTGGGCAAAGCGTAGCGTGCCCAACATCTCGGCGGATTGTTGGGCACGCTACGCTTTGCCCAACCTACGAAGTACGTCACAAAGTTCTCGCCACCTCGACCACCTCGTAACATTCGAGCTGATCGCCTTCCATGATGTCATTGAAGTTCTTCAGGTTCAGGCCACATTCGAAGCCGGCCTTCACCTCCTTCACGTCATCCTTGAAGCGTTTGAGGGAGTCCAGTTCGCCGTCATGCACCACTACATGATCGCGCAGCACACGGACACGGGCGGAACGTTTCAACTGGCCTTCGAGCACGAAACAACCGGCGACGGCGCCCACCTTGGTGATGCGGAACACCTGGCGGATCTCCGCCAGGCCGAGGGCGTTTTCCTTCTTCTCCGGGGAGAGCAGGCCACCCAGCGCGGCTTTCACATCATCAACAGCTTCGTAGATGATGTTGTAGTAGCGGATGTCGACCCCGGCGGATTCAGCCAGCTTGCGGCTCTGGGCATCGGCGCGCACGTTGAAGCCGATGATGACGGCCTTGGAGGCAATGGCCAGGTTGACGTCGGATTCGGAAATGGAACCGACCGCCGAATGGACCAGAACGACCTTCACCTCCGGGGTGGAGAGCTTGTTCAGCGCATGCGCGAGACCTTCGTAAGAGCCCTGGACGTCAGCCTTCAAGATCAACGGCAGCGTCTTCACCTCCTCCTCGCCCATTTGTTCAAACATGTTTTCCAGCTTCGCCGCGTGCTTCTTGGCGAGTTTGACATCACGGAACATACCCTGACGGAACAGGGCGATTTCTCTCGCCTTCTTCTCGTCGTGCAGCACCAGCACATCGACACCGGCGCCCGGCACATCGGACAGGCCCTGGATTTCCACCGGAATGGCGGGACCGGCCTGGGTTATGGGTTTGCCGTCCTCGTCCAGCATGGCGCGCACGCGACCGAAAGCGGAACCGGCCAGAACGATGTCGCCCCGTTTCAGAGTGCCGGACTGCACCAGCACCGTGGCCACCGGGCCGCGCCCCTTGTCCAGGCGGGATTCCACGACCACGCCCTTGGCCAGGGCGTCGACCGGAGCCCTGAGTTCCAACACTTCGGCTTGCAGCAGGATGGCATCGAGCAGCGCATCGATGCCTTCGCCGGTCTTCGCGGACACGTCCACGAACATGGCATCGCCACCCCATTCTTCCGGGACCACGCCTTCGTTGGAAACTTCCTGGCGGATTTTTTCCGGGTTGGCACCCGGCTTGTCGATCTTGTTGACCGCGACGATGACCGGCACGTTGCCGGCCTTCGCGTGGTGAATGGCTTCCCGCGTCTGCGGCATGACGCCGTCATCGGCGGCGACGACCAGGATCACCAGGTCGGTCACCTTGGCACCGCGAGCGCGCATGGCGGTAAAGGCTTCGTGGCCGGGGGTATCGAGGAAGGTAACCATGCCCTTCGAGGTTTCCACGTGGTAGGCGCCGATGTGCTGGGTAATGCCACCCGCCTCGCCCGCCGCCACGCGAGCCTTGCGGATACGGTCGAGCAATGATGTCTTGCCGTGGTCGACGTGGCCCATCACCGTCACCACCGGGGCGCGCGGCAGGAGTTCCACTTCTTTTGCCAGCTCTTCGTCTTCCAGATAGGACTCCGGGCTGTCGGCGGGAGCCGGTTTGGCGATATGGCCCATTTCTTCCACCAGAATCATGGCGGTGTCCTGGTCCAGCACCTGGTTGATGGTAACCATGGAGCCCATCTTCATGAGCGCCTTGATGACCTCGGCGGCCTTCACCGACATCTTGTGCGCCAGATCGGCAACGCTGATGGTTTCCGGCACCAGCACCTCACGCACCACCGCCTCCACAGGCAGTTGCTGAGCTTGTTCGTGCTCGCTCTTGTGATGGCGGCCCTTGCGCGAGCGCCAACCGTCACCGTCCGATCCACCACGGGTTTTCAGGCCGGGGCGCTTGCCGGTGACCGGCTCAACCTTGCCCTTCTTGGCGGCGGGCTTGGCCACCTTGGGCTTGACGGCGGGCTTGACGGCGGGCTTGACCTCGGCGGGCGTGGCAATGCCTCCGGGCGCTTGGGTGGCGCCTATCGCGGCAACTTCCGGCCCACGCGCCAGCGCCGCCTTGGCATCCAGTTCGGCCTGTCGGCGCGCGGCCTCGCGATCCTGTTTGGCTTTGTGTTCCGCTTCCTGGATGGCGCGCAAAGTGGCGTGGCGCTTGGCTTCCTGTTCACGCGACTGGCGTTCGGCATCGTCGATCACGGACACCGGGCGACGGATAACCGGCCGCTCGGCTTTCTCTTCGACCACTTCTTCCGTGCCGGCGGCTTCCGTTGCTTCCTGAGCCGGAGCCGCTTCGGCCACCACCTCGACGGGCGGCTCGACCGGGGCCACAGGCTCGACCACTTCCGGCTCGGGCACCACTTCCGCCACCGGTTCCGGCCGAACCGTTGCCGCCTCGACCACAGCGACCTCGACCGGCATCACCGGCTGCAAAATTTCTTCCGGCGCTTCCGCGACCTTGTCCTGGGCGGCGACATCGCCGTGCCCGACTTCACGCTTGACCAGGGTGCGCTTCTTGCGCATTTCCACTTGCACGGTGCGAGTACGGCCACTGCTGTCGGCGGTCTTGATCTCGCTGGTCTGCTTGCGCGTCAGCGTGATCTTGGTCTTGCCCTCTTTTGCGCCATGTTTGCCGCGCAGGTAATCCAGCAAGCGCGACTTGTCCTGGTCGGAGAGGACATCGCCGATTCCCTGGACGGTCACACCCGCGGATTGCAACTGCTCCACCAGCAGTGTCGGCGCGACTTTGAGTTCAGTGGCGAATTGTTCGACGTTCATGCTACCCCCGTTCAGACGCCCGCCAGCATGGGCGCCCGCGCTGTCATGATCAGCGCCTTGGCGCGTTCTTCGTCCATGCCGACGAGTTCCATCAACTCGTCTACGGCCAGATCGGCCAGATCCTCCGCCGTATTCACCCCTTGCGCGGTGAGTTGGGCGGCGGTTTCTTCGTCCATGCCGGCGACACTCATCAGGTCGACAGCAGCGGACTCCATTTCTTCCTCGTGCACGATGGCATCGGTGAGCAGGGCGTCACGCGCACGTGTACGCAGCTCGTTGACCGTGTCTTCGTCGAAGGATTCGATCTCCAGCATCTCGGCCAGCGGCACGTAGGCCACTTCCTCCAGCGTGGAGAACCCTTCCTGCACCAGCACCTCGGCCACGTCCTCGTCGACGTCCAGCTTTTCCATGAACATCTCGCGGATGCCCGAGGCTTCCTGCTCGTGTTTCTGCTCGGCTTCGTCCACCGACAGGATGTTGATTTCCCAACCGGTCAGTTCAGCCGCCAGGCGCACGTTCTGGCCGTAGCGGCCGATCGCCACGTCGACCTGATCGGGGTCTACCGCCACGTCCATCGCATGCTTGTCTTCATCCATCACGATGCTGCTGACTTGCGCGGGAGACAGGGCATTGATGACGAACTGGGCGGGATCGGCGGCCCACAACACGATGTCGACGCGTTCGCCGTTGAGTTCGTTGGTCACGGCCGTGACGCGGGTGCCACGCACGCCGATACAAGCGCCTTGCGGGTCCATGCGCGGATCATTGGACTTGACCGCGATCTTGGCGCGCATGCCCGGATCGCGCGCGGCGGCCCGTATCTCGATGACGCCTTCCTCGACCTCGGGCACTTCCAGCTCGAACAGCTTCATGATGAATTCCGGCGCAGTGCGCGACAGCACCAGTTGCGGCCCACGCGCGGCGCGCTCGGCGCGCACCATATAAGCACGCACGCGATCGCCGATACGCAGGTTTTCCTTTGGAATCATCTGGTCTTTTTCCAGGCGACCTTCGATGCGCCCGGATTCGATGATGGCGGCACCCCGCTCCATGCGCTTGATGGTGCCGGAGACCAGCGTGTCGTTGCGTGCCAGGAAGTCGTTCAACAGTTGCTCGCGCTCCGCGTCACGAATCCTCTGCAGGATCACCTGCTTGGCGGCCTGGGCACCGATACGGCCGAAGTCCACCGCTTCCACGGATTCCTCGATGAATTCACCCACCTCGATATCGGGCTTGATTTCCTGTGCCTCGAAATGAAGGTATTGGCGGTCCGGAAACTCCAGGCCGGCCTCATCGGGCAACACTTCCCAGCAGCGGAAGGCCTGGTATTCACCGGTGTGACGGTCGATTTCGACACGAATATCCACATCGTCGAGGTAACGTTTCTTGGTGGCATGGGCCAAAGCGGCTTCCAAGGCACCGAACACCACCTCGGGTTCCACATTTTTCTCACGTGCCAGCACATCGGCCAACATCAAGACTTCCCGACTCATCGCACCCTCCGGGTTGAACCGTCTAATAGTGGCGCCAGGTGAGCCGAATCCACTTCAACAAGCGGTATCGCCACCAACACACCATCCACATCCATTTGCAACACACCTTCCTCTACACCCTTGAGCAAGCCGGTAAAGCGCTTGCGCCCATCGAGCGGGGCATGCAGTTTGACCAGCGCGCGCTCGCCATTGAAGCGCACGAAGTCCGCCTCCTTGACCAACGGCCGATCAGTTCCCGGCGAGGACACTTCGAGACGGTCGTAATCGACGTTCTCGACCATGAACACGCGCGTCAACTGGTTGCTCACTTTCACGCAATCGTCCACGAGAATGCCGTTCGGACTGTCGATGAATACGCGCAACAAGCCCCGGCCAGCCCGCTCCAGGGTGACCAGTTCGTAGCCCATGCCGGCCAGGGTTGGTTCGATTAGTGTCTGCAAATCCATGATTAGGAAATAAAAAAAGGGCGCGAAGCCCGTAGAAAACTTGCTGAGTATACACAGATTGCTGCTTCCCCGGCTAGAGGCGTTTCTCTCCTGCAACTGTCCTGCAACGGTTAACCACACTCGCCTCCCGAAAGAGGCGAATGGGCGATCTCATTCATGGCCGACAGCATGTTCCAGGACGATGTTTTTTCCTTCGGCGGCGAAGCTGATTGTCGCCAGCCAGACACCCGCGGCGGGAAGAACACCGCGGGTGCGGTAGTCGCCGCTACCGACCTCCCGCATCAACTGACCCGTCGGCGCGGCCTGGCCGGGGCGGGACAAGGCGAAGCGCACATCCTGGCCATTGACGCCGCTGCCATCGGACTTGCGCAGGCGCACGCTGACTTCACTGCTGTGTTCTCTAGCCAGTCCATCCAGACCGATCACTTCGACGTTCCAGCCCATCTTCGCCAGGCGAGCCTCGATGTTGCGTTGCTGCGCAATGCTCTTTGCCGCGTCTTCACCGTGCTCGACGACCCCGGCAAAGCCGGTATACAGGGTCTTGCCCTTGGCATTGGGCAGCAGCCGCTCCGCGAGCGCCGGCGGCAAGCCGTGCCCGGCGATATAGACGAAGCCTCCGAGTACCAGGGTGAGCAAGAGGAAGAAGCCGATCAGCAACTGGGGAACCCAGTGGACGTGTAACTCCTTGCCGGGCCGGCTTTCGTAAAGCACATATAACAGCAACGCGACCGTCGGATAGGCGACCACATGCATGGTCACCACATCCAGACCCGACCAATTGTAAAAAGCATAAAAAAGATAGGCTGCGCTGGGCAACCCCGCCGCCGCGACCGCCGCCCAGAAGTTCGACAGTTTGACGAGGCGTGCCGCCCCGTAAAGCAGCGCGGTCAACAGCATGCCGCCGAAGATGGAAATAAACAGGTTCATCGAGACTGGCCTAATAGTTATTTGCTGGTGAAGAAGCGCGCGGAGTCGATCACCGTCTCGCCCTTTCCACTACGAATGTGAAACTCGAATTCATGCAGGCCGGCCGCGCTCACCGGGTCGAGATGCACGCTGGCCTGGATGATCACGCTCTTGCCGTTGCGGATATGGACTTGCTGAAAATTACCCAGGTCGAGCGCCCCAGCCGGCAATCCCCGCGCGCTGATCGAGTAACGCTCCTCACTGCCGGAGATATTGGTCAGACGGATCTGGTAGCGGTTACGGATGCTGCCATCCGCCAAGGTGACGAAGAGCGGCTGCCGAATCTGCTGAACACTGTGCTCGAAGGACTTTCGGTGGCCAATGTCATAGACCAGATAGGCGCACATCAGGATCAGCGACACACCGTATCCCAACACCTTGAGGTTCTTCCAGTGCAGCCGAACCGGGCCGGGTTGTGCTTGGGATAGGTTGGTTTCCGAGTCATAGCGAACCAAACCGCGCGGATAGTGCATCTTGTCCATGATGCTGTTACAGGCATCGACGCAAAGGCCGCAGGAAATACAGGTGTATTGCAGACCGTCGCGAATATCGATACCGACCGGGCATACCTGCACGCAAAGACCACAATCCACGCAGTCCCCATGGCCCTTTGCCTGCCGCTCGCTGTGTCCACGCAGCCCGGCGCGAGCGGAAACGCGCCCCGCCGCCCCTTCGCCACGCTTCTGGTCGTAATGCACGCTCAGCGTTTCCGGCTCGTACATGGCGCTCTGGAAACGGCCATAGGGGCAAATGAAGGTACACACATGCTCACGCAGCAGGGCGGCGGCGGCGTATGTACTGAAGCCCAATGTGAGGGTGGCGATATAGGCCGCCGCGGGTGCCTGCCCGGTAAACACATCACGCAATAGATCGGGCGCGTAGCCGAAATACAGCACGAAGGTCAGCGCCGTCCACAACGACAGCAAGACCCAGGCGACCCGAGTACCGCCCACCTTGAGCAACTTCTCGCGACTGCTCCAGGGCTCGCGCATCAAGCGCAGACGGGCGGGGCGCTCCCCCTGGAACCACTTTTCCAGGAAGATGAAGGCGTCAGTCCAAAGTGTCTGAAAACAGAAATAACCACAGAAGGCGCGCCCGAACAGCGCCGTAATGAAGAACAACAGCACCGCCGCGATGAACAGCAGGATGGATAGCCAGAAGATGTCCTGCGGGTACACCACCAGATTGAAAATCAGATAGCGGCGACCCGGGATATCGAACATGACCGCCTGCGCGGGCGCATCCGGGCGCGACCAGGGCAGCCAGGGCAACAGGAAGTAGATCGCGAAGCCAAGCCAGAGAATGGCGCTCTTGAAACGGCGAAATGGCCCCTGGATGGAACGCGGGACGATAGGAATGCGCTTGAAATAAAGATCGCCGCTCGATTGTTGCTCTTGCACGCTTGAAATCCTTTGGCCTGGCCGTCTGTTAAGGAGCCGTAAACGAATAACCAGAACATTCTGGCCGCGTTGGCGGGCGCGCTGCTACGTTGCCTGTCGCTTGCAGGGAACGGCCATGCCGCGCACCAGGCGCCTTGCAACACATCCCGCCAGCACACCCATAATTGTCCAAGTTATTCATTTACGGCTCCTAACCCAGAGCCAGGCAAGTCATGAGGACGTTCGACTCGCCCTGATTACCAACGATCCCATCCGGCACCGCTTAAAACCAAAAACCCCGGCAAGCCGGGGTTCTTGCACGCAAAGCGGACTGGGCCTACTTGCCGCCGCCCAACTCGTGGATATACACGGTCAGCAGTTTGATCTGCTGTTCGGAGAGTCGCCCCTCCCAGGCCGGCATGACGCCCTTGTCCAGGCCAGCGCTAATGACCTTGCGTATCACCGCCACTTTGCCGGCGTCGTCCGCGGCACCGGGAACGTCGGCCCACAACCAGATCTTGTCGGTCAGGTTGGCGGAACCGATGTCCTTGCGGCCCTTGGCGTCGTCGTTATGGCAGTAGTAGCAGGCCGCGGCATGCGAATGAAACAGCGCCTTGCCCTTGGCCACCTGGACCGCATCCGCCTTGATGCCGGACAGACTGGCGACGTAACTGGCCAAGGCATCGATTTCGGCACTGGCCAAAGCTTCCGAGTATGGCGGCATATAGCCATGACGGCCTTTGGTGATGCTTTCATTGATCTTCTCGGAGGCCCCACCGTAAATCCAGTCGTCATCGGTCAGATTGGGGAAGAGACCAATCACGCCCTGGCCGCCGGCCTGGTGGCAAGCCGCGCAGTTCTCCGAGAACACCACCTTGCCGGCGGAGGTCACGAAACTGCTGAGTTCGGGGTCCTTGGCGATCTGCTCGTAAGGCAGCGAGGCGAGCTTGTCGAAGTAGGGTTTCTGCGCGAGCGCGGCCTCCTGGGTTTCCAGAAGCAGTTTGGCGCGCGTATTCCAGTGCCAGGATTCATCCTGGCCTTCGGCGTTCTTGTAGGTAATGGTGTTGACGCCGGTCAGGAAACCCTTGCCGATCGGCCAGGAGGGATAAACCACCCAGTAGACCAGCGCGAACACGATGGTCACGTAGAACGTGTAAGTCCACCACACCGGCAGCGGGTTGTTGAGTTCCTGTAGATCGTCGTCCCACA
>JAUXXW010000189.1 GCA_030684775.1 Pseudomonadota bacterium | reverse complement strand
GTCTGGGCGGCGCGGGCGATGGTGAGACGGTAGTCTTCGCTCGCCTCGGCTTCCTTGAACTAGCGGTCCACGACATCGGCGGGGAGGACGATGGGCAGGACGCCGTTCTTGAAGCAGTTGTTGAAGAAAATGTCGGCGTAGCTGGGGGCGATGATGGCGCGGAAACCGTAGTCTTCCAGCGCCCAGGGGGCGTGTTCGCGGGAGGAGCCGCAGCCGAAGTTCTCGCGGGTGAGCAAGACGGAGGCGCCCTGGTAACGCGCTTGGTTGAGCACGAAGTCCGGGTTGAGCGGGCGGTTGGCGCAATCCACGCCCGGCTCGCCGCGATCCAGATAACGCCATTCGTCGAAGGCGTTGGGGCCGAAACCGGAACGCTTGATCGACTTGAGGAACTGCTTGGGGATGATGGCGTCGGTATCGACGTTGGCGCGGTCGAGCGGGGCGACCAGGCCATGCAAGGTATTGAACGGGTTCATTTGTTGCCTGCCCTCTCGATCGCACCGCCGACCTTTTCGCCGGCTTTTTGAATATCCTGGCCGACACCGCGCACGGTGTTGCAGCCATACATGCTGTAGACGACGCCAAAGACGACGACCAGCACGGCCAGTTTCACCGCGCCGATGATGATGAGTTTTTTCGGGGTCATTGCAGCACCTCACGAATATCAACAAAGTGGCCGAACACGGCCGCAGCCGCCGCCATCGCGGGGCTGACCAGATGGGTGCGCCCCCCCTGGCCCTGGCGGCCCTCGAAGTTGCGGTTGGAGGTCGAGGCGCAACGTTCGCCCGGCTCCAGACGGTCGGCGTTCATCGCCAGACACATGGAACAACCGGGATCGCGCCACTCGAAACCGGCGGCGACGAAATCCTTGTCCAGCCCTTCCGCTTCGGCCTGCGCCTTCACCAGGCCGGAGCCCGGCACCACCATCGCCAGTTTCACATTCGCGGCTACCTTGCGCCCTTGAGCAACCGCCCAGCGCGCCACGCCGGCGGCTTCGCGCAGGTCTTCGATGCGGGAATTGGTGCAGGAACCGATGAAGGCCTTGTCGATGGTGATTTCATTGATTGGGGTGCCGGCGGTGAGGCCCATGTAGGCCAGCGCCCGTTCCCAATCGGCCTGCTTGACTGCATTCGGCGCGTCGGCCGGATTCGGCACTTTGTCTTCCACCGACAACACCATTTCCGGCGAGGTACCCCAGGTGACTTGTGGCTTGATCTCGGCGGCGTTCAGTTCCACCACGGCGGCGAAGGCGGCGCCTTCATCGGAATGCAGGGTGCGCCAGTAGGCCACGGCCTGTTCCCAGTCCGCGCCTTTCGGCGCTTGTGGCCTGCCTTCGACATAGGCAATGGTCTTCTCGTCGGCCGCCACCATGCCGGCGCGGGCGCCCGCCTCGATGGCCATGTTGCACAGGGTCATGCGGCCTTCCATCGACAGGGCGCGGATCGCCTCGCCGCCAAATTCCAGCGCGTAGCCGGTGCCGCCCGCCGTGCCGATCTTGCCGATGATGGCCAGCGCGATGTCCTTGGCGGTGACGCCCGCCGGCAGGTCACCGTCCACTTTCACCAGCATGGCCTTGGACTTCGTCTGCCACAGGCATTGTGTCGCCAGCACATGCTCGACTTCGGAGGTACCGATGCCAAAGGCCAGCGCGGCGAAGGCGCCGTGGGTGCTGGTGTGGGAGTCGCCGCACACCAGGGTGGCGCCCGGCAGGGTGAAGCCCTGTTCCGGGCCGATGACGTGGACGATGCCCTGGCGGCTATCGTCCATGCGGAATTCGTTGAGGCCGAGTTCGGCGCAATTGGCGTCCAGGGTCTCCACCTGGGTGCGCGAGACCGGATCGACAATGCCGGCGGCGCGGGCGGTGGTCGGCACGTTATGGTCGGGGGTGGCGAGGATGGTCTTCGCCTGCCACAGCTTGCGGCCGGACAGCTTCAAGCCCTCGAACGCCTGCGGACTGGTCACTTCATGCACCAGATGGCGATCGATATAGAGCAACGCGGTGCCGTTGGCTTCCTGGTGGACGACGTGGGCGTCCCAGAGTTTGTCGTAGAGGGTGCGCGGGGCGGTCATGGTGTCGGCTGCTGAAGAAAGGGGCGGATTATTTCATGTTGGAGGGGAGAGAGGCGATGCTCGTAGGTTGGGCAAAGCGAAGCGTGCCCAACGAATCGCCGCGATGTTGGGCACGCTGCGCTTTGCCCAACCTACATGGGGTTTCCCAGGCGCACCAGCGCATATTCCATGCTGTCGGAGAGCGCGCGCCAACTGGCGTCGATGATGTTGGCGTTGGCGCCGACCGTGGTCCAGGTTTCTTCGCCACTCTGGAAATCAATCAGCACGCGGGTGTTGGCGGCGGTGCCGGCGGTGCCAGCGAGGATGCGAACCTTGTAATCGGTCAGATGCACCGTGCGCAGCACCGGGTAGGCGTCGACCAGGGCATTCTGCAACGCGGTGGCCAGCGCGTTGACCGGGCCGTTGCCTTCTGCGGCGGTGAACTTCACCACCTCGCCGACCTTGACCTTTACCGTCGCCTCGGCGAGCAGGCCGCGGCCGTGGCGGCGCTCGGTGATGACGAAGTAATCGAGCAATTCGAAGGGACGAACGTAATCCGCATTGAGGCGGTGAAACATCAGTTCGACGCTGGCCTCAGCCGCCTCGAAGGTGAAACCCTCGTGTTCCAGGTGCTTGATCTGCCCGAGGACGTGCTGCGCCGTGTCGTTGTCGAGATCCAGCCCCATGCGCCGCGCCTGCAACTGGATGTTGCCGCGCCCGGACAGTTCCGAAGTCACCGAACGCATCTCGTTGCCGACCTGTTCCGGGCCGATGTGCTGATAGGTGTCGGGCGATTTCAGAATCGCCGCGACATGGATGCCGCCCTTGTGGGCGAAGGCGGAATGGCCGGTGTAGGGCTGGTGGTCGTCGTGCTTCAGGTTGACCACTTCGGCAACGAAGCGCGACAGACTGGTCAGTTCGCGCAGACGTTCTTCGGGCACCACCGTGTGCCCCATCTTCAATTGCAGATTGGGCAGGAGCGTCACCAGATCGGCATTGCCGACCCGCTCGCCATAACCATTGATCGTGCCCTGCACCATGGTCGCGCCGGAACGCACCGCCGCCAGGGAGTTGGCCACCGCGCAGCCGGTGTCGTTGTGGCAATGCACGCCGAGCCTAACCCCAGGTAAGCGCGCCGCCACCTCGCGGGTGATCGCCTCGATCTCCCAGGGCAGCTTGCCGCCGTTGGTCTCGCACAGAACCAGCCAGTCCGCCCCCGCCTCCGCCGCCGCGGCCAGGGTCGCCAGCGCGTACTCCGGATTGGCGAGAAAACCGTCGTAGAAATGCTCGGCATCGAACACCACCTCCCTGCCCCGCCCCTTCATCCAGGCCACGCTGTCGCGAATCATCGCCAGGTTCTCGTCCAGCGTCGTCATCAACACATGGCTGACGTGGTAGTCCCAGGACTTGCCGACCAGGGTCACCGCCGGCGTGCCGGAATCGAGCAGCGCGCGCAGATTGCCATCGTCCTCGCAGCGGCTGTTGGCGTGCCGGGTACGGCCGAAGGCGGCCAGCCGCGCCGGCAGGTTCATGCGCTTGGCGCGGGCGAAGAAATCGGCATCCTTGGGGTTGGAGCCCGGCCAGCCACATTCGATGTAATGCATGCCGAACGCCGCCAGACGATGCGCGATGGTCAGTTTGTCTTCGACGGACAGGGAGATGTCTTCGCGCTGCGCGCCGTCGCGCAAGGTGGTGTCGTAGAGAAAGATCGAGGTCATGGGAGAGACGGGAGGTTGGCCGGCAGGACGCCGATTGCGAGCCTACCGCAATGCAACATGACAAGACCAGCGTAGGTCGGGTTAGCGGCCTTATCGCGTAACCCGACGGCGCGATGTCGGGTTACGGCGCGATGAGGCCGCTCTTAAGAAAATCCACGCAACCTGTTGATTTCGTAGGGTGGATAAGCGATAGCGCATCCACCAATGGCAGCGGTGATGGTGGATGCGCTATCGCTTATCCACCCTACGGG
>JAUXXW010000188.1 GCA_030684775.1 Pseudomonadota bacterium | reverse complement strand
CGATTAACCCAACGAGAACAATGGGTTGCGCAGACAAGACATCTTGTAACGGGGAGGCCGGGGCGTTACAAGATGTCTTGGCGGGCGGTGGCAAGGTCTCTTGCTCGACTTGGGTGGCGGGTGAGATCACGGGTGTCGATGCGACCGAGATCTCTTGCAACGGGGCCAGCGCAGTCGCTTCCTTGCGCCGGCTGTAACCCGGGTGGTCGGCTCGCCAGGCTTGCACACGCGCGACCGCCCCCGGCCCCCGGTGGTAGTCCTGGTTCTCGGGTTTGGCCAACCAGCGCGCCTGGCTGGCACGCTTGCTCGCCGCCTTGCACGCTTCCATGCCGCAATACCGCTGGTGCCGCGCGTTACGCGCTTCCGGGATGAATCCCTCGCCGCAGTTCAGGCATAGCCGCTTCTCCGCTCGTCCCATGTCGTGCCTCTCGCCAGGTTTCTACCCCGGCTACTACACCCCCAGGGAAGAAGACCGAAGAACACGGAAAACAGCGAAGAAAACACCCGTTCAGATTCTCCCAAATGAAGAAAACCTCTGAAAAACATCCAGTTTCACGTCGTCACGTTTGCACCGGTTTCAGGTCGGCCGCGACATACGACTGAATGCAAAACGGGCGACCAGGTGGTCGCCCGTTTTTTTAACCGCAAAAATCAGACCTGCGGGTGCGCCCGCTCTTCCGCTCCGAACAGCTTGTTCAGCGCGTTCAGATAGGCCTTGGCCGAGGCGATGACGATGTCGGTATCCGCGCCCTGGCCATTGACGATGCGACCATTGCGCGACAGGCGCACGGTCACTTCGCCCTGGGCATCGGTGCCGGTCGTGATGTTGTTCACCGAGTAGAGCAACAGGGTGGCACCGCTCTCCACGCGTTTTTCGATGGCGCGGAACGAGGCATCCACCGGGCCGCCACCGAATTCATCGGCGCGGATCTCCGCGCCGCCGTCGGAAAGCACCACGAAGGCATGGGGCGTCTCGCCGGTCTCGGAACAGACCTTGAGTGAAACCAGCTTCAAGCGGTCACAGGTATCGGCGCCGCCTTCCACGGCGACCAGTGCGTGCAGGTCTTCGTCGAAGATTTCCCGCTTCTTGTCGGCCAGTTCCTTGAAGCGGGCGAAGGTCGCATTGAGGGCCTCCTCGCTCTCCATGATGATGCCGAGTTCATGCAAACGGGTGCGAAAGGCATTGCGCCCGGACAACTTGCCCAGGGTGAGCTTGTTGTGGCTCCAGCCCACATCCTCCGCGCGCATGATTTCGTAGGTTTCGCGGTGCTTGAGCACGCCGTCCTGGTGGATGCCGGACTCGTGCGAGAAGGCATTGGCGCCGACGATGGCCTTGTTCGGCTGTACCGGGTAACCGGTGATCTGTGAGACCAGGCGCGAACTGGGCACGATCTGGGTGGTGTCGATGCGCGAATCGCAGGTGAACACGTCACGCCGGGTCTTCACCGCCATCACGACTTCCTCCAGCGAAGCATTACCCGCCCGCTCGCCCAGGCCATTGATGGTGCATTCCACCTGACGAGCACCATTCATCACCGCCGCCAGCGAGTTCGCCACGGCCATGCCGAGATCGTTATGGCAGTGGGTGGACCAGATCACCTGATCGGAATTCGGCACGCGTTCGATCAATTGGCGCATACGCTCGCCCCACAGGGCCGGGATGCTGTAGCCGACGGTATCCGGCACATTGAGGGTCTTGGCGCCGGCCTTGATCACCTCATCGAATACGCGGCAGAGGAAGTCCATTTCTGAACGCACCGCGTCCTCGGCGGAAAACTCGACGTCGTCGGTGTATTCCAGAGCCATCTTCACCGCCTTCACCGCCGCTTCCACCACTTGGTCGGGCGTCATGCGCAGTTTCTTTTCCATGTGGATGGGGCTGGTGGCGATGAAGGTGTGGATACGACCGCCGGCATGGCCATCCCGAGTTGCCGGGCGAATCGCTTCGCCGGCCGCGCGCACGTCACGTTCGTTGGCGCGCGCCAGCGAACACACCGTGGAAGTCTTGATGATCGAGGCGATGCTCTTGATCGCCTCGGCATCCCCCGGGCTGGCGGCGGCGAATCCCGCCTCGATGACATCCACGCCCAAGCGTTCCAACTGTCGCGCGATGCGGAGCTTCTCGTCCTTGGTCATGGCGGCGCCGGGGCTTTGCTCGCCATCGCGCAAGGTGGTGTCGAATATGACTAATTTGTCGTTCATGACGTACTCCAATGATTCACCCGCCCAAGTCCTGGGCGTCAACGGATAACGAATACGGGTACAGCAGGGGGAGGAGAGAGATCAGTGCCCGTGCGGGGCAGCGGAGTCGTTGCCGTCTTTAGCGGCTTACGAATCCGGCGTCCCCCTTGCGGGGCAGCAGCAGCCGAGTGGCATGCCGCATGAGGAAGCAGAACGGAACGGGATGAAATGAATCGCACATGCGCCCGAATGTAAACGACAAGATGGCGCAGGACAAGACTGGCGAGCCGCGCTTTCGACCGCCCCCGCTTATCTTGTAACAACTGTCCCCGGTGAAAGTAGCCGCCTTGTGTAGCGCGGGCTTCCAGCCTGCCTACCGCCGACGACGAGCAGGCAGGCTGGAAGCCCGCGCTACAATTCCCGGCGATTGCATGGCGCGCGGCGGCTGGTCCGCGACGACGAGATACCTCTCCCAACACGATGGTCTGACATGGCCTGTCGAAAAACGATGCCGACGCGGCATCCTTGAAACCCACATGCACATTGATCTCATCCTGGTCGGCGCCGTCCGCGTGCTGATCGAAGTCGCCGGCTACGCCCTGCTCGGCCAGGGTATGCTGGCGCTGTTGGCGGGAGAACAGCGCCACGCCAATCCCTTCTACAAGATTCTCGAAATCATTACCGGGCCGACGATGAAGGCGGTGCGCTTCATCACGCCGCGTTTCATCATCGATGCCCATATTCCAGTCCTGACTTTCTTCCTGTTGTTCTGGCTGTGGATCGCGCTGGCGCTGGCGAAGCGCTATTTGTGCGGACTGCATGGAGTCGTCTGTTGAAGCGTTCCTGAACGGAAGGGACGGCGCAATTGAAAACGGCAGCCATCGGCTGCCGATCCAGAGATATCGCAGGCGCTATTGCATGGCAGCCACGTCGTCCAGGATGCGAGGTGTCAGGAAGATCAGCAGTTCGGTCTTTTCATCCTGTTTGAAGTTGTCACGGAACAACAACCCCAGGATGGGCAGGTCACCCAGGAACGGCACCTTGTTGGTGTCGTTGCGCACAATCTGCTCGAAGATGCCGCCAAGCACCGCCGTGTCCCCGTTCTTGACTCTCACTTGGGTCTTCACCCGCTTGGTATCAACAGCTACCGCCGTACCACCACTGCCGGTGTTAATGATGGTGGGGCATCCTTCTGAACTTCAACATTTAGGATGATGGTGTCGTTGTTGAGCACCTGCGGATCGACCAGCAGGCACAGGAAGGCATCCTTAAATGATGTGGTTGGCGCGACTCCGGTGGTCGATGGCGTGATGTAGGGAATCTGCTGGCCCTGCAATATCACCGCCGGTTTCTGGTTCTGGGTGATGACACGCGGGTTGGACACAATCTTGCCGCGTTTGTCGGCCTCGAGGGCTTGCAGTTCCAGGCCAAGAATAGCGTTACCCGCCCCCTCGATGATGGTGAAAGCGATGGTAGGCGTAACACCTCCCAGTGAGGTAGCCGGCAAATCCACATTGAAGGGTACGGTCGTGCTGCCCCCCAGACCGCCGGCAGCGATCGAACCTGCATCGTTTGCTGTGGTCGAGATGCCGGAGGGCGTCCCGTCGATCAGTTTGGACTTCAATTGCCCCTTGAAGCCCAGGCGTGCGCCGAGCACACGGTTGAAGCCATCACTCGCTACTACCACCCGTGCCTCGATCAACACCTGCTTGGAGGGCACATCGACGCTGGCGAGGATTTCCTTGATCTCCCTGATCTTGCTGGGCGTGTCCTGAACGAACAGGGTGTTGGTCTTGAGGTCGTAGGAAGTGACGCCGCGCTTGGAGAGTATGCGTTGACCGGTTCCCGTGCCGCTTGCGGCCGCGGCCTGCGTGGTGCCACCACCAACGCCGGTCGCCTGTGCGCTGCAGGAAACTCGTTCGCTGGACTGCGCGGCACTCAACGACTGGCCGTTGATGATGGCTTGCGCCTCGCTGGCGCGCAGGTAGTTGAGGCGAATGAACTCCGTGGTGATGTCTTCCAGGTCGGCGATCTGCTGGCGCGCTTCCAGTTCCAGCTTTTCCTTCGCGGCGAGTTCATCGCGCGGCGCTATCCAGATGACATTGCCGGTAGCGCGTTTATCCAGCCCCTTGGCTCTGAGAATGATGTCCATGGCCTGATCCCAGGGCACGTCCTTCAGGCGCAGGGTCACGTTTCCCGAGACGGTGTCGCTGGTGATGATGTTGAGGCCGGTAAAGTCCGCGATGACCTGGAGCACGGAGCGGACTTCCACATTCTGGAAATTGAGGGAAAGCTTCTCGCCGACGTATTGCGGCTTGCCTTGGCCATCCGCTTGCGTTCCCTCCAGCGAGCGGACTTCCAGAGTGAACAGATTGCCGGTCTGATAGGCGGAGTAATCCCACTTGCCCTTGGGCGTCACCAGCAGACGGGTATTCTTGCCCTGCTCCAAGGTTTCCACCGTTTGCGCCGGCGTGGCGAAGTCGGTGACATCCAGGCGGCGCCGCAACGGCGTGGGCAGGGAGGTGTTGAGGAATTCGACCTGGATGGCGCCGCCCTGCTTCTTGATGTCGACACCGACGCCCGGGTCGGACAGGGTGACCAGGATGCGCGATTCGCCGTCCTTGCCGCGGCGGAAGTCGATGTCGCGAATGCCGTGCGCGGTCGCCGGCCCGGTTTCGGCGAAGCGGGCGGGTGTGGGGGTCCCTGGCGGGGTGCCGACGCCGCGCAGTACCGCGAGTACCAGGTTGCGGTCCTTGCGCAGTTCATAGGCGGTCGGCCCGGTCAGATTAATCACGACACGGGTACGCTCGCCCGCCTGCACCACCTGCCAGTTCTTGATCGAGCCGCTCTCCGGGTTTTCGGAGGCGCGAGGCAGCGTACTTGTGGTAGCGGGGAAATCGAGGACCAGGCGGTGCGGGTTGCTGGTCGTGAAAGCGATTGGAAGCTCCTCCACGGAATTCTTGAACACCATTTTGACCACTTGGCTATCGTTGTTGCCCTGTGCAAGTGAGACGGCATTCAACGCATTATTCGCTTCGGCATGACCCGGCATGGGCAACAGCAAAATGGCGACAAGCCAGGACAGATGGCGTGCGGCCAAGCGCAAGAAGGAAAACTTCGCTTTCATACCCATTACTCCTGAAGGGCCATGCTGGCCTTCGATTCCGTCCAGTCGCCGGTGCCGTCCTGGACAATTTCTTTGATTTCGATGCTGGATTCACTGATGGAGAGGATCACACCGTAATTCTGGCCGATGTGTTCTCCTTTGCTCACCCGGTACAAGGTGCCGTCCGGACGGCGTATCAAGGCAAACAATTTCCCCGCTTTGAAGATGGTGCCCACCATCCGCAGGCCATCGAGCGGGTCCTGCTCCAGCGGCCCTTTCGGCCGGGTGAGATCGGGCTGAATGCCGCCCCCCTTCCCGGTTTTCATGCTGCGCTGACGGAAGGGATCGGGCAATTCGCCTGGATCATAGGTAAATTCTTCCTTGACCATGACCGGAGGCAATGGATCCAGCTTCTGCTGCACACCCTGCCCCGCCTGGGTCAGAAAAGCGCGCAGATCCGCGAATTCATCCTGGGCACAACCCGACAGGAGAGCCAGGGCAAGCAGCCAGGGAGCGCCCCCGAAAACGCCACTGCGCGGCGCTCCCACCCCAAGACGGCCAAGAAACCCCTGGTGCGGCCCGGCGTGTTTCATAGGTTTCATTATTTCTTGCCCCCCTGCTGTTGCTTCGCGGCGGCAAGCTCGTTCTCGTCAAGGTAACGATAGGTCTGGATGCGGGCATCCATATTCAGAGTGCCTTCCTTGGCCGGCGTCAGGGAAATGTCATGCAGGGTCACGATGCGCGGCAACATGGCCAGGTCGCTGACGAAACTGGCAATATCGTGATAGCGGCCGCTGACCTTGATCGATACCGGCAGCGTGGCATAAAACTCGGCCATGCTTTCGCTACCGGGACGGAACAGTTCGAAATCAAGTCCATGCCCGACACCGGCCTGGTTGATGTCGGTCAACAGGGCATCCATTTCGGAACGATTCGGCAGTTGTCGCAGGAGCGAAGCAAGTGACTGCTCCACATCCGAGAGCCGCTGCTTGTAGGCGGTGTAGTGGTAGGCCTGGGTTTTCTTGGCGGCATAGCCATCGCGCAGGCTCTGCTCCTCCTGCCGCGATGCGTTGAGTTGTTTGAGGGTGTCCGCCCACAGGAGATACCAGCCCCCGGCCAGCATCGCGACGAAGAGGACGGCAAGCACCAGGGCGCGCACCGCCAAAGGGGCATTGGCAATGTTCTTGAGGTCGAGGTTATTGAGATCGGACCAGTTCATGGCGTGCCCGCCTTCGTCTGGGGCGTTTGATGGGTAATCTTCACATTCATGGAAAATTCATTGACCCGCAGGTTGCCGACCTGCGCGGCTTTCACCTCGACCAGTACCGGGTCCTGAAACAAGGAAGTTTCATCCAGTGCCCGCATGTAGGTGGATACGCGGGCGCTGGATTGCGCATAACCGCTCAAGGCAAGGCTGTCGCCAGCCTGCTTGACACTCTTCAAGTAGAGTCCTTCGGGGAGACGGCGCGCCAGTTCGTCGAACAAACGCACAGCCTCGGTACGATTGCTTTGCAGGGATTCCACCACATTTTTTCGCGCGAGGAGATCCTGGGTCTTGTCCCGAAGCTGCTTGATTTCAGCAATCTGCACATCGAGTTTGGCGATTTCGGACTGCAGGAAAGCGTTGCGCCGATCCTGAGCGCTCTTGGTATTGATGAGCTGAACCTGTCCGATGGCTACCGCCGCCAGGCCCAGGCCGGCCACGATCACCGCCAGCACCGCGAACAGACGCTGTTGATGCGCGCGGCGCAACTGGCGGTGAGGCAGGAGGTTGATGCGAATTGGCGTCATGCGGGATCGAATTTGCGTAGCGCCAGGCCACAGGCGACGAAGAGAGCCGGCGCTTCCGAAGCGAGTTGGCGAGCTTTGACTTGGCTGGATACCGCCATTTTTGCGAAGGGGTTGGCAATCAGTGTGCTGGTTTGCATCTTGCTGTGCACCACGTCATCCAAACCGGGGATGGCGGCGCATCCTCCAGCCAGCAGGATATGGTCGACGGACTGGTGCGAGGTGGCGGAGAAGAAAAGCTGTAGCGCGCGCCCGATTTCCAGGGCTACCGTGTCCAGAAACGGTTGCAGCACTTCGGATTCATAGCTATCCGGCAGCAGGCTCTTGCGCTTGGCGTCTTCCGCCTCATCGATCGGCAGATCGAAGCGGCGGGCAATTTCATTTGTCAGCATGTTGCCGCCCAGCGCGTGCTCGCGCTGATACACCGGCTGGTTGTCGTACAGCACATTGACGTGGGTGGTGTTGGCCCCGATATCGATGATGGCGACGGTCTGGCCCTTGCCGTTTTCAGGAAGGTGGAAGGCCATCTGTTCGTAAGCGGTCAACGTGGCGAAGGCATCCACATCCATGACGACCGTCTTCAACCCGACAGCCTCGGCGAGCGCCATCCGCTCTTCCACACGATCACGTCGTGAAACAACGACCAGCGCGTCGTTTTCCCCGGGATTGCGGGCACTCGGCCCGAGCACCTGGTAATCCAGACTCACCTCATCAAGCGAGAAAGCGGCCATCTGATTGGCTTCCGCGGTCACCTGGGTATCGATTTCCACCTCGCTGGCGGTAGCGGGGAGAAGTATCCTCTTGGTAATAACGGCCGAGGCCGGCAACGCCAAAGCAACTTCGTGGGTTTTGGTGTCGAGCGCCTTCCAGCATTCTCGCAACACAGCCTCGACCAGCTCGGGCTTGGCGATGGCGCCATCCACCACGGCCTCTTTCGGCAAAGGCACGATAGCGTAGCGCTCGACCCGGCGCATATCCCTGCCGCTGCGGCCCAGTTCAAGCATTTTCACAGCCGATGAGCTAATATCGACGCCGATCAGCGGTCGGTAGCCTTGACCTGGAAACGCGAATCTCAACAAATTCCCCTTTGCATACACTCGGTTCGAGCGCTTCTTTAATAAGCCGCGCTAAATCCTAGCAACAACTGCATTATTCCGCACAAGTAATTTTCCAATAACGCTCTTACCACCCTATTCATCGAGTTCCCTATGACCCGTTGGTGGCAAATTCTCCTGGCGGGGGCAGCCGGCCTGGTCGTCGTGGCTACTGCGGTGGCCGGACTCTCCGCGGCGCTGGTTTACCCCAATTTACCCAGCCTGGACAGACTGACCGACTATCGCCCCAAGCAGCCTTTGCGCATTTTCACCGAGGACGGATCGCTACTCGGTGAGTTCGGTGAAGAAAGACGCGCTGTGGTGCGTCTCAAGGACACGCCGAAATTCATGCGCCAGGCCATCCTGGCGGCGGAGGATGAGCGTTTTTATCGACATGGCGGAGTGGATAGCATCGGTGTGCTGCGCGCGGCACTGTCCAATGTCATTTCCGGCGGTGCCAAGGAAGGCGCCTCCACGATCACCATGCAGGTGGCGCGTAATTTTTTCCTGACCTCGGAAAAGACGCTGCGGCGCAAGCTCAATGAGGCATTGCTGGCGATCAAGATCGAACATGCCCTGAGCAAGGACGACATTCTAGAGATCTACCTCAACCATATTTACCTGGGCCAGCGTGCCTATGGCTTTGCCGCCGCCGCCCAGATCTATTTCGGCAAACCGCTGGACAAAATCAATCTGGCCGAGGCGGCGATGTTGGCCGGCCTTCCCAAAGCGCCGTCGGCCTATAACCCGGTGGTCAACCCCACGCGGGCGAAATCCCGACAAGTCTATGTTCTGGGACGAATGAAGACGCTGGGGTACATCAGCGCGGACGAATACGAGCGCGCCAAGGGACAACGTTTGCCGGTTAAATACTCGCCCCAGAATTTCGAAGCGGCGGCGCCCCACCTGGCCGAACTGGTTCGGCAGCGCATGCACCAGAAATATGGGGATGCGATTTATATCAGTGGCATGAAGGTCTACACCACCTTGCGTCTGGCCGACCAGCGCGCGGCGGTGGCCGGTGTGCGCCAGGGGATCCTGGAATTCCATCGCCGACGCGGCTATGCGGGACCTGAAGCCCACCTGAAGTTGCCCGCCGACGCCGAGGAAGCCGAGAAACTGATTGAAAACGACCTGCTGGATCGCGATGAATCCAACGGCTTCTTGCCGGGCGTGGTGCTTGCTGTGGACAAAGCGCGCATCCAGGTGCGCATACGCAGTGGTGAGGCTGTCGACCTGGGCCCCAGCGAGGTCAAATACGCGCAGCGCTTCCTGTCACCCAAGCTGGCCGCCGACAAACGTCTGGCTCGCGGCAGTGTGGTCAGGGTGGCGCGTCTATCACCTGAAGCCCCCTGGCAATTGACCTACCTGCCCCAAGTGGAAGCGGCTTTCGTCGCGCTGGCTCCCGATACGGGCGCCATTCGCGCCATGGTGGGCGGTTTCGATTTTTCCCGCAGCCAGTTCAACCATGTAACTCAGGCATGGCGCCAACCCGGATCCAGCTTCAAACCCTTTATTTATTCCGCCGCACTGGAACGGGGCATCACTCCGGCCAGCGTGTTCGATGATGCGCCGATTACGGTGGACCCGGCGGAGACCGGGGGAATCACTTGGGAGCCGAAGAATTACGATGGCACCACGGAAGGCCCGCTGACCTTGCGCGCGGCGTTGGCTAAATCGAAAAACCTGATTTCGATCCGCGTGTTGCAGGCGGCGGGCGTTCAATTCGTGCATGAACACGCCGCGAAATTCGGTTTCGACATGGGTCGCATCCCCCCCTACCTGACCATGGCACTTGGCGCCGGAGAGGTCACACCACTATCCCTGGCGGCCGGCTACGCCGTGTTCGCCAATGGCGGCGGCCGGGTAACGCCCTGGCATCTGCTCAAAGTGACGGATAAGGATGGCCGCATTCTCGAAACCTTTGCCCCGGTCGCACCCACGCCGGTGCTCGATCCGCGCAATGCCTTCATCGTGACCAGTTTGTTACAGGACGTAGTCCGGCGTGGCACGGCCACCGCCGCGCTCAAGCTCGGGCGGGGCGATCTCGCGGGCAAGACCGGAACCACCAACGACAGTCGTGACGCCTGGTTTGCGGGTTTTCAGCGCAGCCTGGTGGGGGTGGCCTGGATGGGATACGCCCAGCCCCGTTCGCTGGGAGCGGGCGAGACCGGGGGTGGCACGGCGCTGCCGATCTGGGTTCGATACATGGGCGCGGCATTGAAAGATGTGCCGGAAATGCCGTTCTCACCCCCTCCCGGGGTCGTCGTCCACGCGGTGAACCCGCAGACCGGGGTTTCCCTCCCGGAAGGCCAGGGTGTGCCGGAATATTTCTTCCTGGAATATGCCCCAGGCACCACCGACTCGGCACCACCCCAGAATCCCACCGATGCACTGACTCAGAGAACCGATACGAGCTTCAGCCAATCATCCTCGGCGACACCACAGAATCCTTTCGACACCTTGCCCCCTCCCGCGGCACCCAGGAACTGATGACCGCGCCCCGTTCAGGGCGCGCGGCGCAGGCTCGCGCCCAGGTTGCCGAACTGGCGGCGCGCCTCATGGCGGAACATGGCCAGCGAGATTACGCGGCCGCCAAGCGCAAGGCGGCGCGGCAACTGGGTTTCCCGGAGGCGCGCGGCCTGCCCAGCAACGAGGAAGTGGATGCCGCCCTGATCGAACGCCAGGCGCTGTTCGAGCCGGAAGAACAAGCCGCCGTGCTGGCCCGATTGCGCCGACAGGCGATGGAGGTGATGCGCGTATTCGAACGTTTCCGCCCGATGCTGACAGGTGGAGTTGCGAGCGGTAGCGTATCCGAACACAGCCTGATCGAACTGGACATCGCCCAGGATGACAGCAAGGACTTCGAACAATTTCTGGTCAATCACGAAATCGCCTACAAGGTGCAGGATCGCGCCGGCAGCATGGCCTATCTGATCTACGCCGAGCCGGTGGACATCCTGGTACGCATGGTGCTTCAGGATGCAAGGCATGGTCATGCGCCACACCTGTCCCTGGACCGCCTGAACAAGTTGCTCGCCAACGCGGGCAGTTGAGCGCAAGCAGTTCCGGTGACATGGGGAGAAAACACAGGGAGGTTCAATATGATGCGAACGGCTACAATGCGCCCCGAATTGTCGGGCCACACGATCATCCCGAGCGTGGCATCCGGCCTGCTTAATAAGGCTTTCTGCCGAAACGGCCCATGATCCGCTTCTTTCGCCACTACATCTCCACCAGCATGCTGATCCTCATGCTGGTGGAATTCCTGGTGTTTTTCCTCACCAGCCATTTCTCTGCGGATCGGCACGGGCTTCCGCCGGCCTCTCTTCGCGATATCGATGGCCTATACAAGGCCTTGCTGTTCGCCTCCTTGCTGACCTTGTTCAGCTCCATGTTCGACCTCTACGGTTGGGCGTGGACAACGGGTTTGAAGAGCCTTTTTTTGCGGGTGCTCGCCTGCTTCCTTATCGCCGGCTCACTGATCTTCCTTGGTTCATTGCTCTTGCCGGTTGCGTTCGCCAGCGGACTGGAGCTCCTGTCCTCGTTGGTCATTTCCTGCCTGTCCGTGGTGCTGATCCGCCTCCTGTTCGTCGAATGGGACAAACTCGACCTGTTCAAGAAACGCGTGCTGGTGCTGGGTACCGGGAGCCGCGCGGCGAAAATCGAGGAACTGGCCTCACAAGGCAAGGCACAGGGGCTGAACATCATCGGTTACCTGCCGATGGGCGCGGTGCACAGCTATGTCCCGCATGATCGGGTATTGACGGAATCAGCGAGCATCAGTGATCTGGTCGATCAACACGGCATCACTGAAATCGTGGTAGCCATCCGCGAGAGGCGTGGCGGCGGCTTGCCAGTTTCAGATTTGCTGGAGTGCAAATTGCGTGGCGTGAGCGTGCTCGACCTGCCCGCTTTTTTCGAGCGCCAGACCGGCATCCTGCCTCTGGAGGCCATCAATGCCAGTTGGATGATTTTTTCCGATGGTTTCAGCCAGGGCGTGGCGCGGGATGTGGTCAAGCGCATGTTCGACCTGTTCGTGAGTGGCCTGCTGCTGCTGTGCACACTGCCGATCATGCTGCTCACGGGATTGTCGATCCGACTGGAGAGCCGCGGCCCCATCTTCTATACCCAGGAGCGCGTGGGCCAGTACGGCAACCCATTCACCATCTATAAATTCCGCAGCATGTATACCGATGCCGAGAAGGACGGGCGCCCCGTCTGGGCGGCACACAACGATGACCGCACCACGCGTGTGGGACGCCTGATTCGCCGCCTGCGTATTGACGAACTGCCGCAAACCATCAATGTATTCCTTGTCCAGATGAGCTTCGTCGGGCCGCGCCCCGAACGCTCCTATTTTGTCGATGAACTGGCCGCGCAGATTCCTTATTTCCATGCGCGCCATAGCGTGAAGCCGGGTATCACGGGCTGGGCGCAGGTGTGCTTTCCATATGGCGCCAGCGTGGAAGACGCCATGTCCAAGCTTCAGTACGACCTCTACTACGTCAAAAACCACAGCCTGTTCCTGGATCTCATGATCCTGCTGCAAACGGCTCAGGTTGTGGTGCTGGGCAAGGGGGTTCGTTAGTGCTGGTTGCCTCCGCGAGCTACGGCCTCGCCGCCGTGGCCTTCGCGGGTCTGGCCCTGGCATGCCGTCATTCCGGACATGCGGAACTACGCCTGCGCTATCCCGCGATGGCGACCAGTGTCTGGGCACTGCTGGCCGCCACACAAGCCTGGTTCGGCGCGGGCCGGGAACTGGTGGCGCTGGCGGAAACGGTACGCGACCTGGCTTGGATATGGCTGCTCTGGCATGGGATACAGCGCCTGCGCGGCGCCGCGACCATCGACACGCTGGGACTGGTCGGACTGCGCCGCGGCCTCTTCGCCCTGGGCGCGGCCATGTTGCTGGCCCAGGGCATGGCGCTGCTCGCGCCGGGACGCCTGACCAGCCACCTTGCCTACGAAATCCTGCCCACACTGCTGGCCATCGCCGGCATGGTGCTGGTGGAGCAGTACTACCGCAATTCCCGGCTTCAGGAGCGCTGGGGAATCAAGTTTCTCTGCCTGGCCCTAGGCGGCCTGTTCGCCTACGACTTCTATTTGTATTCCGAGGCCATGCTGCTCGCCGGAGTGGCACCGGACACCTGGGCCGCGCGCGGCGCGGTCAATGCCCTGCTGGTGCCTCTTTTCTGGGTTTCGTTGCGGCGGCGCCCGGGCAACAGGCCGATGGCGATCTCCCACCGCATGGCCTTTCATTCCGTGGCACTGGTGGGCGCGGGTATCTATCTCATACTCATGGCCGCCGCCGGCTATTACCTGCGTATCGTCGGCGGCAACTGGGGGGCGGTGCTGCAAACCGTCTTCCTGTTCGGCGCGGCCGCGCTACTCATGGTCACCGTGTTCTCGGGCATTGCGCGCGCCAGGTTGCGGGTATTTCTGTCCAAGCATTTCTTCCACTATCGCTACGACTACCGTGAGGAGTGGCTACGCTTCACGTCGCTGCTGACCGAAGGCGAACCCGGGGTGCGAGTCCATGAACGCAGCCTGGAAGCCATGGCCCGACTGGTGGAAAGCCCCGCCGCTGTTCTCCTGCTGAAACAGGACGACGGCAACTTTCGCCGTACCGCCCACTGGAACTGGTCCGATTTCCACGGACAACTGAGCGCCGAACACCCTTTCGTCCGGTTTCTGGAAAAGCGGCAGTGGATCGTCGATCTGCACGAGTGCGAAGAACAGCCGGAACTGCTCGACGAGGCCTTGCCACCAGCATGGTTGGCGGGGCCGAGCACACCTGGCTGGTGGTTCCCTTGTTCTGGCACGACGTACTGCTCGGTGTCATGGTCCTGGCCGACTCCCTTGGCAAGGTCAAATTCGATTGGGAAATCAGCGACCTTCTGAAAACCGCGGCGCGCCAAGCCGCCGCCCACCTCGCCCAGGCGCGCGCCGCCGAGGCGCTTACCGTGGCGCGCCAGTTCGAGTCCTTCAACCGGGCTGCCGCATTCGTGGTGCACGACATCAAAAATCTGGTCGCGCAACTCACCCTGCTGCTGGCCAATGCGCAACGTCACAAACACAAACCCGAGTTTCAGGAGGACATGCTGGCGACCATCGAAAGCTCCATTGCGCGCATGAACCGGATGTTGGTCAAACTGCACGACAAGCCGGAAGTCACGGGCGCGGGCGCGGTCAAACTGGACGAGATGCTGGAGGAAGTGATTCGTTCCAAAAACGCATTCAGCCTGAAACCCGTGCTGGAGGTTCAATCACCGGAATTGCGGGTGCGCGCCGACCGCGAGAAGCTCACCCGTGTGGTGGGCCATATCGTGCAGAACGCCATCGAGGCCACGCCGTACCTGGGAAAAGTGGGTGTTACACTCGCTCGGCAAGAGGGCTGGGCGGAAGTTGTGGTGACCGATACCGGCGTCGGCATGGACGAAGCCTTTATTCGCGAACGTCTGTTTCGTCCCTTCGATTCCACCAAGGGGACCGGCATGGGCATCGGCGCGTATGAATGCAAAGCCTATGTTCAGGAACTGGGCGGCGACATCACGGTCGACAGCCAACTTGGACAGGGCAGTCGATTCACCCTACGCCTACCCCTGCTGACAGCGACGTAATTGCCACCGATATGAATTGAGGCCATGAGCGACAAACCCGCGAAAATCCTGTTGGTCGAGGACGATGTCGGCCTGCAAAAGCAAATCAAATGGAGCCTCGACGATTACGAGATACTCATTGCCGGCGACCGTGAAGCCGCGCTCGTGCAACTACGCCGGTTTGAACCCGCCGTGGTGCTGCTGGATCTGGGTTTGCCACCCGACCCGGATGGCGCCACCGAAGGGCTTGCCGCGCTACAACAAATCCTGCAACTTTGCCCGGCGACCAAGATCATCGTCATCACAGGCAATCAGGATCGCGGCAACGCCCTGAAGGCCATCGGTCTGGGGGCATTCGATTTCTACAACAAGCCATTTGACGAGCAGATTCTGAAGATCGTGATCGCGCGCGCCCTGCGGGTGTTCGCTCTGGAGCAGGAAAATCGCCAGTTTTCCGCGCGCGCCCGCGCCGAACCCTTGCAAGGGCTGCTGACCAGCGCTCCGAGCATGCTCAAGGTATGCCGAACCATCGAGAAGATTGCGCCGAGCGATGTTTCCGTTCTGTTGCTGGGCGAATCAGGCACGGGCAAGGAGGTGCTGGCGCGTGGCCTGCATGAATTATCACCGCGGAGCAAGGAGCGCTTCGTCGCCATCAACTGCGCGGCCATTCCCGAGAATCTCCTGGAATCGGAACTGTTCGGCTATGAGAAAGGGGCTTTCACCGGTGCCGCCAAGCAGACCATAGGCAAGATCGAATACGCTCACCATGGCACCCTGTTCCTGGACGAAATCGGCGACCTGCCCTTGCCGCTACAGGCCAAACTCCTGCGTTTCCTGCAAGAACGAGTCATCGAGCGTCTGGGCGGGCGCGGCGAGATCGCTGTGGATGTGCGTGTTGTGGCGGCGACCCACCAGAATCTGGGCGGACTCATCAAGGAGGGTCGGTTCCGCGATGACCTGTTCTATCGTCTATCGGAAATCTCGGTGACCATCCCCCCGTTGCGTGATCGCCAGGGTGACCGTTTGTTGTTGGCGCACGCCTTTCTGGAACGACACTCGCAGGTCCACGGTCGCGCGCTGCGTGGCTTCGCCCCGGAAGCCATGCAGGCCATCGAATCTCACACCTGGCCGGGCAACGTGCGTGAAATGGAAAACACCATCAAGCGCGCCGTCATCATGTCAGACGGCCCACAGGTTACGCGGGAAGACCTGGGATTGGCCGGCGGAAATACCCAGGACGACGAACCGCTCAACCTGCGCCAGGTGCGTGAGGCGGCTGAACGCGTGGCTGTGCTCAAGGCACTCGGCCGCTGCAACGGCAATGTCGCGCACGCGGCGGAATTACTGGGCGTCAGCCGGCCCACGCTGTATGACCTCATGAACCGATTCAGCCTGAAGTGAGTGCCGCCGAAAATCGGCCTTACGCCCCCCTCGCCAACCGCGCTTGCAACTCGGAAAACCCATCCCCATGAACAGAGCCTCTCCCCACTCATCCAGCCACAAGCGTTCTCTGATGCAGCGACTGGCCGAACACAAACGTTTGCTCGTGCCGACCGCCCTGGTGCTGGTTGCCGGCCTCGGCGGCGCCGCTTATTACCTGCTCAAAGACAAGGCCAGCCCCGAGCGGCGCATGGCCAACGCGCAGACGCTGGAACGGGCGGGTGACTTCAAGGGCGCGGCCATCGAATTGAAAAATGTCCTGCAGCAGGCGCCCGGCAATGCCGAGGCCCGGTTCATGCTCGGGCACCTGCATTTCTCCAACAATGATTTTGTAAATGCCGAGAAGGAACTGAGCCTTGCCCTGGACAAGGGCTACAAGCCGCCGGAAGCCGCGATTCTGCTGGCGCGAACCCTGCTGGTATTGCGCCAGCCGAAAAAAATCGTGGAGGGAATCAATGTGCTCGAAGGCGCCCCCGCCGAGTCCAACGCCGCGATTCTGGCGATTCGCGCTCAAGCCTATGCCATGCTGGGCGACAAAAGCAGCATGGAAGCCAGCCTGCGACAGGCTGACGCACTCATACCGGAGCACCCCGATACCCTGGCGGTACGCGCCGGCCAAGCCTTCGCCAACGGCCAGCAAGATCAAGCGCTGGCCCTGGTGGAAAAAGCCACGGCCAGGGATGCCAAGCGCGCGGACCTCCAACTCATGAAGGCCGATCTGCTGCGCGCTCAGAAACGCGGTGACGAAGCCATTGTCGTCTATACCAAGGCATTGGCGATCGAGCCCGGCAATCTGGCCGCCCGTCTCGCCGTGGCACAACACTATCTGGCCGCATCGGATCTCGACAAGGCACAGGCTGAACTGAAGATCCTGCGCGGTTATGCGCCGAATAACCTGATGGGGCGCTATCTCGAAGGATTGCTCGACTTCCGCCGTAAAAACATGGATGCCGCCAGCCAGAAACTTCAGGAAGTGCTGCGCGGCGCCCCCGATTTCGCGCCCGCCAACCTGCTGGCCGGCGCCATCGATCTCAGCCAGGGCAAACGTGAGAGTGCCATCACCCGCCTGAATCGCGTGCTCGAAGCAGCGCCCGACCACCCACTCGCGCGCAAGTTGCTCGCCACCGCCATGCTGGACTCAGGCCAGGCCGAGCGCGCGCGGGAATTGATCGCCGACCTCAAGAACGACGATAGCGATATTCAGTTGTTGGCATTGCAGGGCAACATCGCCCAGCGCCTGGGGAACGTTCAGGAGGCGCGCCAGAAACTCGAAAAGGCCTCTTCGCTCGCGCCCGACAACACCGCGCTGATCCGGGAACTGGCCGCGAGCCGCATGGCCAGCGGCGACGAAAGCGGAGCGATCGAGGCACTCACCAGGCTGGCGGAGAAGGACACCGCCTCGCATCAGGCCGATGTCATCTTGGTCATGACCCACCTGAAAGCCAAACGTTACGACGAGGCCCTCAAGACGATCGCCAATCTCGAACGCAGAAGCCCGCGTCTCGCGCTCGCCGAGAACCTGCGGGGAGCGGTTCATATCGCTCGCAAGGACATCGCACAGGCGCGCCAGAGCTTCACCAAGGCGTTGGCAATCGAACCCGGCTACCTGGCGGCCGCGAGCAATCTGGCCCGTCTCGACCTGGCCGACAAGGACATCAAATCGGCGCGCTCGCGTTTCGAGCAGGTGCTCAAGCATCGCCCGGAAACGGCACGCGCCATGATCGCCCTGGCCGAACTGGCCGCGCTGGAGAAAAACGAAGGCGATTATGTGAAATTCATCGAGCAGGCGAAGAAAGCCGACCCCAAAGACGCCACCTCGCGCCAGATGCTCGCTCGTTACTGGTTATCCAAGCGCGATGCGGGCAAGGCTTTATCCGAGGCGCGGGCCGCGCTCGAAGCCACCGGCAACGCTGGATTTCATGGTTTGATCGGGGCCGCCCACACCCTGCGGGGGGATGACGCGAATGCCCTGTCCGCCTACGGGAAATGGGTCGAGGCCGCGCCCAAAGACCCACAGAGCCACTATCAACTGGCGCTTGCGCAATTCAACGGCAAGGATCGCGCCGGGGCGCTGAAATCGCTGAACAAGGCACTGTCCCTGCGGCCCGATTATCCCGAGGCCAGCATAAGCAAAGCGCTTCTGCTCGGCCAGGAAGGGCGCACGGGAGAGGGCATCAAAATCGCCCGAGAGCTCCAGGCACGCGCCCCCAAGGTAGCGGGCGGCTATCTCGCCGAGGCGGAACTTCTTTCCCTGGACAAGCAATATGTGGCGGCCGCCAAGCTCTATGCCAAGACCGCCCAGCTCTCCGGCAACGGCCAACCCCTGGTCAACGCCTACCGCGCCTACGCGGCGGCCGGCCAGTCTGGCGACGGAGAAAAAGCGCTGCGACAGTGGCTGGAAGCCAAGCCCGACGATGGGCAGATTCGGCATCAGTTCGCGCTGGTTCTACTCAACGACAAACGCCTGAAAGAAGCCGAACAGCAGTACAGCACCCTGGCACGCGCCAATCCCCGCGATGTGGTGGCCTACAACAACCTGGCCTGGGTGCAAGGCGAACTCAACAGCCCGAACGCGGTGGCCACGGCGGAGGCCGCGCTCGCGCTTTCGCCGGACAACCCGGCCACTCTCGACACGCTCGGCTGGAACCTGATCAATGCCGGCCAACACCAGCGTGGCCTCGACCTGATCAAGAAAGCGCTGGCCAAAGCCCCCGACGCGGCGGAAATCCAGTGGCACCTGGCCGCCGGCTTGAACAAGGCAGGTGACCGGGTGCGTGCCCGTCAGGAAATCGAGCGACTTCTGCGCAGTGGCGTGGCCTTTCCCCAGGAAGCCGAAGCCCGGAAATTGCTCGATAGCCTGAAGTGATGCCCATGAAACACCTCATCAGCCCACTCACGCGGGTGCTCCTGGCTTTCACCCTGCTGCTGGTGCTGGCTGGCTGTGGAAAACAGCATTTCACCACGGAAGAACATATCCAGCGCGCCAAGGATTACGCCGCCGGCGGCAAGCACAAGGAAGTAATCATCGAACTGCGCAATGTCCTGCGACAGCAGCCCGACCATCCCCAGGGCAATCTGCTGCTGGCGGAGGCCATCCTGAAAATGGGTAATCCCTTCCTGGCGGAGACAGCCTTGAACAAGGCTCGCGAGGTGGGGGTATCGGACAAGGCCACGCAAATATTGATGGCGCGGGCACTGATGGCCCAGGGTCGTTTCGAGGATGCGCTCAAGGAGGCGAAGCTCGACGCCAACGAGCCGCTGGATAACCAGCTCGGCTACATGAACCTGCGCGGAGAAGTGCTGATGGGCCTGGCGCGCGTCGATGAGTCATGCGCGCAGTTCGATACCATGCGCCGCCTGCGAGCCGACCACCCCCCCGCCCTGCTAGGCCAATCCCGTTGTGCCGCCGCCAGGAAAGACTTCACGCTATCGCGAAAACTGGTTGACGAAGCTCTCCGGCTTGATTCCGGACACATCGAGAGTTGGGTCCAGCTTGGTCATATGGAACGCGGCCAGGGCCATTACGCCGAGGCGGAAACAGCCTATGGCAAGGCACTGGCCATCCAGTCCGACGATGTCGACGCGCTCATGGGACGTGCCATGGCACGTCTCAAACTGCGCAAGTACGACGCGGCCAGGAAGGATCTTGAAATCGCCCGCACCGCCATTCCAAGCAGCCCCCTGCCCACCCACATGCTCGGGATCGAGGCCTATCACCATGGCAATCACCGGGAAGCGAAGATTCATTTCCAGCGCGTGCTCAACGTCCTGCCGGACTATCTGCCGAGCATCTTCTGGCAAGGATTGACCGACCTCAACCTCGACAACGTGGAGCAAGCAGTCAAGGGGCTCTCCTACTACATGGAGCGCAAGCCCGACGACCAGACCGCCAAGGTACTCCTGGCCTACGCTCAGGCGCGCCAGGGCAACAAGATTTCAGCGGAGAAGACCCTCAAGGCGCTACGCAACCTCGGACTGGAAGACGCGGCGGTGCTCAGCATGTCCGGGCAAACCTATCTGGCCCTGGGAAAACTGGAAGAAGCGCAACGATATCTGCTCGAAGCACTCGCAAAAGACCCGAAGAACGTGGAACTGAAGCTCAGCCTCGCGGAGGCCCACCGACAAAAGCGCGAGTACGACGACTTCCTGAGAGAACTCAACGAGGCCGTGGCTCTGGAGCCGGCATCCATCCAGCTGCACAGCCAATATGCCCAGGCGCTCATCGCCCAGGGTAGAAAAGAGGCGGCCCGCGGCAAGATCACCGAGATGCGCCGGCTGTTCCCAAAGAGTACTCAACCGCAGTATCTGGAAGCCTTCATGGCACTCAACGCGGGGGACAGAGCCAGTGCGCGACGGGCCTTCGAGGACATGCTGAAGATCGATCCCGTGTCTGGCACCGCCTACATGAATCTGGCGCGCATGGATCTGCGCGAAGGCAAGGTCGAGCAGGCCAAGAAACGCTTCCTGGACCTACGCCGGCGCGATAACAATAACTACACCGCCCTGATCGGACTGGCCGCCATTTACTACGCGGTAAATGACCTCAAGGCGCAGCGCGAGTGGTTGGAAAAGGCGGTCAAGGCGAGGCCCCGCGCGCTCGAACCACTCCTGCTGCTGGCCAAGAACCTGCTGTCCACCGGCCAGGGCCAGCAAGCGCTTTCTCTCGCAACCCAGGCCTATCAGGCGGAACCTGCCAATCCCGCCACGCTGCAACTTCTGGCCGATGTCCAGAGCGCCAACGGTGCTCTAGATAGCGCGCGCTCCTCTTACACCCGTCTGACCACCCTGACACCAGACGCACCAGTAGCCTGGTTCCAATTAGGTCTTGCCCATGAACGAGCGGGCTTCCGTCAGGCATCCAGGGAGGCGTTGCGGAAAGCAATAGAGTTGTCTCCCCGTTATCTCTACGCGCGACTGGAACTCGCGCGCACCGAAGCCAAGGATGGCAACTTCAGCGAAGCCCACAGATTGGTAGCAGCGATCAGGAGTGACTTCCCCAAGTCGGCACCCGCTCATCTGCTCGCCGGCGACCTCTATTCCAGGCAACAAAAACCAGCCGAAGCACTCAAGGAGTATGAGCAGGGCATGAGCATCAAGCCCTCCACTCAACTGGTCATGCGTACCGCCAATGCGCTCCTGGCCCTGGGTAGAGGCGACGCGGCCGAAACCCTGTTACGGCAATGGCTGCAGAAACAGCCGGGAGATCAGATCGTGCGGCTCAATCTGGCGGGACTCCACGCAAGCACCAGGAAATACGAAACCGCCCTTGCGGAATATGAACAGCTCAATCGCGCGACCCCCAATCGGCCGGAAATTCTCAACGACATGGCCTGGCTGCACCAGAAACTGGGGAACGTGGCACGCGCGCTATCACTATCGGAGCAGGCACATAAGCTGGCCCCCGACAATCCAATCTTCATGGACACCTTGGGTTGGATACTTTTGCAAACAGGTGAGCAGCGGCGGGCGCTCGATCTACTGGGAAAGGCAGCCAAACTGGCCCCGAAACACCCCGCCATCCAGTACCACTATGCCGCGGCGTTAGCGCGCTCCGGCGACGTTGAGAAAGCACGCCAGGTGTTACAACTACTGCTGAAAACCGCGCCCTCCTTCCGTGAGCGAACCGATGCGGAAACTTTGTTGAAGGGGCTATGACATGTCCCTGGCGGGCACGACTGCCACATGGGGTCCAGATGCGGCTCGCAATCCGATAAGCAACTGAAAACATGGCGCGCACACGCGTTCTGTTTCTCGCGGAGGCCGTAACCCTGGCCCATCTGGCCAGACCCATCGAACTCGCCTCGGGTCTGTCCAGCGCGAAATATGAGGTCACCTTGGCCTGCGACAGCCGTTACCGTTCCATCCTGGAGCGACTGCCCTTCCAGACGCCGGCCCTGTACTCACTGTCCAGCGAGCGCTTCCTTGCCGCGCTCGCCCGGGGGCGAGCGGTTTATGACAGCGAGACCCTGGAACGCTATGTCGCCGATGATCTCGACCTGATCGACGCTTTCAAACCGGACCTGGTGGTGGGGGATTTTCGGCTGTCTCTTTCCGTCAGCGCGCGGCTGCGCCAAGTGCCCTACCTGGCCATCAGCAACGCCTACTGGAGCCCCCATGCGAAGCAAACCTGGACCGTGCCCGCCCTGCCCACCCTCCGCTGGGCCGGCACAAGCTTGGGTAGCGCGCTGTTCCGCCTGGCGCGGCCCATCGCCTTTGCGCTGCACAGTCGTCCGCTGAATCGGGTAAGACGGCGACATGGCCTGCCCTCCCTGGGAAACGATCTGCGTCGCGTCTATACCGACGCCGATTACACCCTGTATGCCGATGTACCGGAATTGACGCCGACCCACAGCCTCCCGGCTCATCACCGCTACCTGGGCCCCATCCTGTGGTCGCCCCCCGCCTCGACGCCGACCTGGTGGGATGCCCTCCCGGAAGGGGTGCCTCGCATCTACCTGACCCTGGGCAGTTCCGGGGCGAGCGAACTGCTCCCGGCCATTCTCAACGCCCTGGCCAATCTGCCCGTGGCGATCATGGTGGCCACGGCGGGACATGCCGGTGCCGTTTCACATTGGCCTCGCAACACCTTTCACGCCGACTACCTGCCCGGCTGCGAGGCGGCGGCCCGCTCCAGCCTGGTCATCTGCAACGGCGGCAGCCCCACCACCCAGCAGGCGCTGGCGGCTGGCGTGCCGGTCATCGGCATCGCCGGCAACCTCGACCAACTCTTGAACATGCAAGCAATCACCGCCGCCGGCGCCGGCGCGCTCTTGCGCGTCGATGGCTTCAGCCAGCCTCGCCTCCTGCGCCTCGTGCAGACATTGCTGAACGAACCCCGCTATAAACAGTCCGCCCACCAAGTCGGCAACTGGTTCGCCCACTATCCGGCACGACAGCGTTTCGCCCAATTGCTGGAAGAAATTCAGCCCTCCGGATAAGGCGACACGACATTTCCGGCCTGATTCGCAAGCTGCCTCAGTCGTCGTAGCTTGGGCAAAGCGAAGCGTGCCCAACATGGCGGCGGGTTGTTGGACACGCTTCGCTTTGCCCAACCTACGCTGCTGGAGGAAATTCAGTCCTCCGGATGAGGCGACACGACATTTCTCGAAGGAGGTTCCATGCGCAAGATCAAGCCCAGCCAGGTTCTGGTATTTTCCACGCTCCTGTCGCTCGCGATGGCCTTGGCGACCTTGTCTACCCATTGGTTACTGGGCGATCTCGGGCTGGGAGATTTCCGCGGCATCATCCTGTTGGCGGCGGGTGTCGGATTTCTTTACATCTATGCCATCGCCCTGTACCGCCTGCTCATGGCCCGGTTCCCCCTGTTGCCCGGGGAGGTGCTCCAGGACTCCCGCCAGGAGTTCATCTACCACGTCCATGTGTTGTTCTACCTGCTGCTGTTCTACCCGGTCATTCGCAGCGGCATTCCTCCCGCTCCGTTCATGCGCCTGTTCTACCAGGCCCTGGGCGCCCGTCTCGGCGACAACACTTACAGCCAGGGCATCATCCACGACCCGTTGTTCGTCAGCATCGGCCATGATTCCGTGGTGGGCCAGGGCGCGCTGCTGATCCCCCATGTCATCGAGGGTGAGCGCCTCGCCCATTTCCCCATCCGGATCGGCAACCATGTCACCATCGGCGCCAATGCCGCAGTGCTGTCTGATGTGGAGATCGGAGACCACGCCATCGTCGCCACCGGCTCCGTGGTGAAAAAGGGCAGCCGCATCGGCGATCATGAAGTCTGGGGTGGGGTACCGGCTCGTTACCTCAAGCGGCTAGACGCATAATGCACGCCACAGACATGAAAAAAGGGCCTTTCGGCCCTTTTTTCATGAACGGCAGACAGCTCAGCTTCTGCGGCGGGAGACGCTGAAACCGAGGCCAAGCAAGCCCAGACCCAACAAAGCCAGCGTGGCGGGTTCGGGTATGGAGTCCGCCACAGAAATCCCGTTTACAGTGGTGTTGAAATACACTTGACCGACCATATCGGGACCGACGGCGGTAAATTTAGTTGTAAACGGATTGGCCGGGATATTCATCTTGCCGTTGACAAGCCCGGTGACCGGACGCTGCCCGGGATCCGACGCACTTTGTGCCGCATAGGTGCCTGTCACATGCGTGGTATTGCACTGAGATACGGTGTCGATACCACCCACACTCGCGGCGCTCTGGTTTGGATTAAAGCAGTCCGAAGGATCTACGCTGACGAAGGGTAACGTCAAACCCAGGTTGCTGAAGGTCATCGAGAGGCCGTTCGGAGTCGACATGAAGAAATTGGAGTCGAACACCATGCTGGTTGTGCCGACCTTCATGGGGTCCTGAGAACTGCTGCCCGAGACCGTCAATTGATTGCCGCCAACCCCGCTGTAAGCATTCCCATTCTCGATATAAGAATCGAGCGACGGTGTTGACGTATTGTTGAGCGTGAATGTGCCGGTGGAGGCTCCACCTCCTATCGGGCTTGCCACCCCTGTGGCGCGCAAAATCAACAGCCCGTCGTCAAAACCCGAGCCTGTCCGATCATTGCTGTCCGGCGTGGTGTCATAGTACATCTCAAGCCAGCCTTCGCCCGTGGTGGCGAAACTGGCGAAGGTGCTGCCCCCGAAGGTGGACACCGTGACCTCGGTAATTATTTCGGTAAAACGGGAAACCAGTGTGATTTCGCTCCCTACGGCAGGGTTTGCCCCCAGTTTGGCATGGGTCAACCCGGAGAAAGAGTGAACGGAATTGATCACGCCCGCCGCGCTACCGTCAGTACCCCAATAGTCGTTCAGCCATGAGGCGATAGCCTGATTTCCACCCAGAGCCAGGAAACTGGAAGGCTCCCAATTGAAGTTGGTGAGCGTCTGTTGCGCTGTGGGGCCTGTACCATCGAAATCGAATACCAGCGCGGCCTGGGCCCCACCCGCAATAGCCAGACTGGCGGCCACCAATGTAGTAAGCAAGTTTTTACGCATTTTCTTTCCTTCGTATTTCGTTGATCTGTGGCCTCATCGCTTGGCCCTGATTAACTAAAAGCAATATACATGCCACAACCAAACACCCGACATAACCTGTTGATAGACAGGGATTTTATGATTCCAGCCAAGAATCCAATAGGGCAGCAAGAGACAAGTGTAAAAAAAACCGACACCCCGAACGCCATTCCGCGGCCACCGAATCCCCTTCAGGAACCGAGCATGAGCCTGCTCAGGGGTTTGCGCAGGGAGCGGGCCTGGGGCGTGGGGCCGCAACCGATCCTTCCGATAAAAAACAAGGCGTCAGCTTCATGTAGACCCGGCATCCCGCAGAGCTGTCGGTTGAGCTCGTCGGCAGAGCGCCTCGCCCGTTCGACCCGCGTGAAAGCGATCCCGCGACGGGCGTACCGGGTAAAGATGACCGGCGTCATTTCCGGCTGAATGAACAAGCCGAGTCGGTCGGCGGTCAGCCAGAAACGCTGCATGGCGCGTCCCGCCGCGATGTGCCCATCCAACTGGGTGAGCGGCTTGTCCGCGCACAACATGAAATGGGCGCCACAGCGCAAGCCGGGGAGGAGATCGAGTTGCAGGCGCGGGGGCAGGTGTCCCAGGAAATAGTGGTTGAGAAACTCGATGCGCCGCCAACTACTCATGGCCCAGCGCATGAAGCGGCTGGTGAGCGCGTCCACGCCGACCGCCGCGTCCGGAATCCGCTCTTCGCTGTACCTCGCCCCCCATTCGATCACGGCGCGATGCACGGCGTAGGCTTCGGGAATGGTCAGACGGATTTTGGCGTTGTCGAACATGAACTTGGCCATGCGCCAACGTTCGCGAGCGCCCTCGAACCAGACCACCCGGTAGCCGGCGGGCAGCGCGTCGGCCAGCTCGCTTTTCTGTCGGGCGGTCAACGCAGTGGTGGACATGGCCCGACGCTGCACCACGCGGGTCTTGATATGTGGAACCAGCGGGTCCGCCGCTAGCTCGGGGGCCGGCCGAAAACGGGCATCGAACAACAGTTGGCTATCGGGCGTGTCGGCCCGGCGCTGGATGTCTACTCGGCGGCCCACGGACGAGGCGGCGATGGTCAATGTCTCCAACAGGGCGCCGATGGCCAGTTGGCTGGCATGGCCATCGAGGTCGTAAACCACATGGTCGCGCGTATCGAAGCCGTGGATCAGCACCTGTTCGTCGCCCAGAATCTCGAATGCCCAGGGTTGCGTGTTGTCGCCGCTGGGCGCCCAGCGGGCGAGATCGAGTATCTGTTCCAGGTGGGGCGGAAGCGTGCTCATAGTCCGAGCTGTCGTTTGGCAAGCGCGATGGCCAGGCGGTTGATCGGGTGCCGATTGCCGCCCGGACGCCAGGTGTGGGCCATGCGGTTGCGGTAGCCATCGAACTGAATGCCGTGCGGCGCGGCCCAGACCTTGCCGCGTCCGAGCAATATCTTGAGTGCTTCGGTCGCCGCGACGCCGGCGCACAACGTACAGGCCATGACCGTGGAAGGACCACGATGCTCGCCGAGGTTGACCCGGCCGGGATCGGCCAGATAGACGCGGTGCAGCAGGGCGGGCGCCAGGCCGACCAGGAAGCGCAATGCCTTTTCCTGCTCCGGTTGGCCGGCGAGTTGAAAATAGCCCTCGAAACTCATCCGACCGGGCAGGAAATTCAGCAACGCCGCGCTCATCCCCAGGGGGGCGACGGTCGTGGCGGGAATCCCGTGTTCGGCACAGTAATTGAACACTTCTTCCCTGGCCTGGAAGGCGAAGAAGTCGAGGCCATCGACGTAGAGGTCCACTCCACTCATGAACTCGTCCAGATTTTCCGCATTCACACCTTGGGGAAAGATCGTGATGTCGCAGTCCGGGTTGATGTCCCTTGCCATCCGGGCAAGGACTTCCGCCTTCTCCCGGTCGATGCTGGAGAGGGTGGCCCCGGCTTGACGGTTGAAATTGGCCAGCTCGAAGGTGTCGAGGTCGGCAATGTGAAAGTGCTGTATGCCGAGGCGAGCCAGGGTCAGAAGATGGAAGCCGCCGACCCCTCCCATGCCGGCAATGGCGACGCGCTTTTGCGCGAGCAATTGCTGTTCGGCCTCGGTTACCCAGCCGATATTGCGGGAAAAGGCGGTGCTGTAATCAAAAAGGGGCATCGGCAAAGGTTAACGCGCCTCGGCGCGCAACAGCCGATCCGTGATGCGCGCTTCTTCCTGTGCGTCGAAAAAGTAGGGATACAAGGTGCGATCCTGTTTGGCGAGTTCATGATGTCCGGCGACTTCTGCAACCTTCTTATCGATATCGTCGGCGTGGACCCAGAGCAGAACGGCCGGCGCATTCACCCGTGGGCACATGCGCTCGCCCGCGAGTTCCGTAAAACCCAACATCCGCTTATAGAAAGGCGCGTGAGACGGATTGACCTCGATGATGAGATCCGTGTACTGCCAGATTTTCCGGCAATAGATGTAGGCCACATTGAACATGGACGCCAGAAAACGCTTGGACGTCATCTTGGTATCGAGCGCGAATTTGGTGATCTCGGCGACCGAGCCCCCACGCGCGCGAAGAACGTCGATTTCCGCCTTGTAGAGCGCGTCAGCCATCAGGCCATTGCCGACGTCGAAGCCCAGCGTCATGGTGCCGATCACATGGTCGCCGTGATAGGTGGCGAGGGTAATGCTGTCGGGGCAGGAGTTGTGTGTCTGTTGACCCCGTTCGCTGTGATAACCCACTTCTCCATAGCGTTTCTCCACGAAGAACTTGGCATCGCGACTGCGCTCATCGTTGTGTGCGAGCCGAATCTTGAACTGATCCTCACGGGTAACCTGGTTCGTGGCGCCCTGGGCATCGCCCTTGCCCTGCCCGCCCACTTCCCGCAAACGGGGAGGCGATTCAAAGGTGACGATGGTGTTGGCCCAAGTGCGACTGGCCGCCTTGAAACGATCCATCACTCCCATCGTTCTATCTCCCTGAATTGGCGCGCCATGAACATGTTGTGATCCCTATAAACTAGCCTTTCGGAGTATAGGGAGCATCCGTTCCTATCTCAATCAGCATAGCGCCACCCTGGCATCTCAAATAACGGAGCATTTCAGCCCTGTTTTTGCCGCTATCTCAGCCGATACAATAGCCGGATGAAAATTGAACTGATAACCAGCGAAGACGCGAACCGCTATCTGGTCAGGCACGCGGCCGAGATTGAACGCGTCCTGCGCGATGTCATGCGGGACAAGGCCATCGTCGCCGCCTATGGGGAGAACGGCAAGGACTTCCTGCTGACCTCCATCATCGCCGTCGAACCCAAGGAGAACGCCATATACCTGGGCTATGGCCCGGACGAACGGCTGAATACCCAATTCCTGGACGCACGCAACGCCACCTTCGCCACCACGCACGATCAGGTGCGTGTGCAGTTCTCCTGCGGTCGCGTCGAGCCCGCCGTGTATGGCAACGAACCCGCGTTCCGGGTCACCATGCCGAGTGAACTGCTGCGCTTGCAGCGGCGCGAGTATTACCGGCTGGTCACTTCCGTGGTCAATCCGGTGAAGTGCATGGTCAATACCGGGGAAGGCATGCTGGAAGCCATCGTGGTGGATATCAGCATTGGCGGGGTGGGCATCCTGGCCTATCAGGAAAGCGGCGAATTGGCCGCGGGCGAGACCTATCACGGTTGTCGGATTTCCCTGCCGGGTTCCGGCGAGTTCGCCCTGAGCCTGGCCGTATGCACCACTTTTGAAATCACGCTGAAGAACGGTCGCCACACCCATCGGGCCGGCTGCCAGTTCATCGACTTGCCGCCCAGCGTGGAAACCGAGATTCAGCGCTACATCATCCGCGTCGACCGCGAGCGCCGGACACGCTACATCTAGCCGGCCTGATTTCAGGCCTCGGCCAGCCAGCGCGCGGCATCCAGGGCAAAGTAGGTCAGCACCGCGTCGGCGCCGGCGCGCTTGAAGCCGAGCAGGCTTTCCAGCACGCAGGCTTTCTCGTCCAGCCAGCCGTTTTGCGCGGCGGCCTTCAACATCGCGTATTCGCCACTCACCTGATAGACGAAGGTGGGTGCGCGGTAGGTCTCTTTCACGCGGTGGACGATGTCCAGATAAGGCATGCCCGGTTTGACCATCACCATGTCCGCGCCTTCCTGCAAGTCCAGGCCGACTTCCCAGAGTGCTTCGTCGCCGTTGGCCGGGTCCATCTGATAGGTGTACTTGTTGCCCTTGCCCAGGTTGCCGGCGGAACCGACGGCATCGCGAAATGGGCCATAGAAGCTGGAGGCGTATTTGGCCGAGTAGGCGAGGATGCGGGTGTGGATGTGGCCGGCGGCATCGAGCGCCTCGCGCACTGCATGAATGCGCCCATCCATCATGTCCGAGGGCGCCACGATGTCGGCGCCGGCGGCGGCATGGCATTCCGCCTGGCGGGTGAGCACGGCGATGGTCTCGTCGTTGAGCACGTAGCCGCTCTCGTCGATCAGGCCGTCCTGGCCGTGGCTGGTATAGGGATCGAGAGCGATGTCGGTGATGATGCCCAGTTCCGGGAAGCGCGCCTTCAACGCGGCCACGACGCGCGGCACCAGGCCTTTACGGTTGTAGGCCTCGGCCGCATCCAGGCTTTTCAGTGCGGTGTCGATCACCGGGAACAGCGCCAGGGCCGGCACGCCCAGCTTCAAGCATTCTTCCGCCACACCATAGAGATGATCGAGGCTCATGCGTCGCACGCCGGGCATCGAGGCGATGTCCTCGATACGATTCTCGCCGTCCAGCACGAACACCGGCAGGATCAGGTCGGCCGCGGTCAGGACATGTTCCCGCATCAGGCGGCGGGAGAATTCGTCGCGGCGCATGCGGCGCATGCGTTTGCGCGGAAAACTGGACAAATCGAACATCGCAAGACACTCCATCTGAAACGAAAAAACCAAGGCCGCAGCCGAATCTATCGGGAACCCCGCTGGCCCTGTTTACTCAACAAGCAAGACGAGTCGCTTCGTCTCCCGCCTCTTCTCCCGGAGCGGGTGCCTTGGTGCAATATCAAGGCGAACTTTCCCCGGTCTCTTCCCCTTGGGCCGGGGCTTTTTTTGTCACGCCCAGCCAGCCGCGCACCACTGCTTCCGCCTCTTCGACACCGACACGTTTGGGGCTGGAGAATAATTGCACCGTGGCATTGAAACCGGCTTCGAGCAGATCCGCGCTCACTTGGCGCAGTACCGGCAAGGCCTGGCTGCGCGACAGCTTGTCGCTCTTCGAGAGCAACACGTGCACTGGCCGGCCCGAGGGGCGAAACCAGTCCAGCAGGGAACGATCCAGGTCCGTGAGCGGGTGGCGGATATCCATGATCAGGATCAGGCCGGCCAATTGCGGGCGACGGCCGAGATAACCCCCGATCAGCGCCTGCCAGATGTGTTTCTGATCCTTCGGTGCGCGCGCATAGCCGTAGCCGGGCAGATCGACCAGATAGCGGCTTTCTTCCACTCGGAAGAAGTTGAGATGTTGCGTGCGCCCCGGCATCTTGCTCACGAACGCAAGCCGCTTGTGATTGCACAAGGTATTGATGGCGCTGGATTTTCCGGCGTTGGAGCGCCCCGCGAAGGCGACTTCGGCGAAGCTGTCGGCGGGGAGTTCGCGCAATTGCGCGATGGTCGTAAAGAAGGCGGCGTTGAGCATGGCAGTATGTGGTGGCCCTGTAGTGGGCCGGTAACCCGCTCGAAAGGCTGGCATGATAGCAAACAGGCCGCTAAAATGCCGCGATTTCCCAGCCGCCAACCCGTATTCAGGAGCATCAACCATGAAACTTCACGCGCTTATCACTGGCTTGTTGCTTGCCGCCACGTTTGGGGCCAATAGCTGGGCCAACACCCCCGCACCGGCCCCCACCGTCAAAGGCGACGCCACCCGCGCGCAGAAGATCGTCAACGATGTGTGTGGTGGCTGCCATGCCACCGACGGCAATAGCACCTCGCCGGCCTACCCCAGCCTGGCGGGCCAGTCTCCCGAGTACCTCACCAAGCAGTTGCATGAATTCAAGAGCGGCGCGCGCAAGAACGCCATCATGGCGCCCAACGTCACCAAGCTCTCCGATGACGACATGCTCAATCTGGCCGCCTACTACAGTGCCCAGCAACCCAAGCCGCGTCAGGCCAAGGACGCCAGCCTGATCGCCGAAGGCCAGAAAATCTACAAGGGTGGCAATGCCGGCAGCGGTGTTCCCGCCTGCGCTTCCTGTCATGGCCCCAGCGGCGCGGGCATCCCATCCCTGTTCCCGCGTCTGGCCGGCCAGCATTCCAAGTACGTGCTGTCCCAGCTCAAGAACTTCCGTAGCGGCGACCGCGCCAACGACGGCGGCAAGATGATGCAGGTCATCGCCAAGAAGCTGACCGATCAGGAAATGAAAGCCGTGGCCGAATACGTCAACGGCCTGCGCTGATACTTATCTTTCCTGATGACGGCCCGCCTCGCGCGGGCCGTTTTCATTTATGACCGCCTCCAACCTCTCCGACCTCAACCCGCAGCAGCGCGAAGCCGTGAGGTATCTCGACGGCCCCTTGCTGGTGTTGGCCGGCGCCGGTTCCGGCAAGACTCGGGTCATCACCCGCAAGATCGCCTATCTCGCCACCGAGTGCGGCATCGACGCCCGCCATATCGCCGCCATCACCTTCACCAACAAGGCCGCGCGGGAAATGCGCGAGCGGGTGGGCGAGCTGCTCCCTGGCAAGCAGGGCAAGGGACTCACGGTTTCCACCTTCCACTCCCTCGGCCTGCAAATCCTGCGCCAAGAAGCGCGACGCATCGGCTACAAGCCCCGTTTCTCGGTGCTCGATGCCGCCGATGCACAGCAGATTCTCTCCGACATCCTGAAAACCACCGACAAGAGCAGCCTAAGACTGGCCGCCGCCGTCGTGTCCAACTGGAAGAACGCGCTGCTGCCGCCCGGCGCCGCCCTGAAAGCCGCCACGGACGAAGCCGAGCGCCAATACGCCGTCGCTTACCAAGCCTATCAGGACACCCTGCGCGCCTATCAGGCGATGGATTTCGACGACCTCATCCGTCTGCCGGTGCAACTGTTCCAGGAACATCCCGAGGCACTCTCCACCTGGCAAGGCCGACTGCGCTACCTGCTGGTGGACGAATACCAGGACACCAACGGCGCCCAGTACGCCCTGATGAAGCTGCTCGCCGGCCCCGCCGGCCGCTTCACGGCGGTGGGCGACGACGACCAGGCTATCTACGCCTGGCGCGGCGCCGACGTGGAGAACCTGCGCCGCCTCGGCCAGGATTACCCCAGCCTGAAAATCATCCCGCTCACCCAGAACTACCGCTCCAGCCAGCGCATCCTGGCCGCCGCCAACAGCGTCATCCGCAACAACCCGCGCCTGCACGAAAAGAACCTGTGGAGCGAACACGGCCTGGGCGACCACATCGAACTGGTGCAATGCCGTGACGACCGCCACGAAGCGGAGACTGTCGCCCTGCGCATTTCCGCGCACAAGTTCGAATACCGCACCCGCTTCGCCGATTACGCCATCCTCTATCGCGGCAACCACCAGGCCCGCTTGTTCGAGGAAGCATTACGCGAGGCCAAGATTCCCTATGTGCTCTCCGGCGGGCAATCGTTCTTCGACAAGGCCGAGATCAAGGATCTTTCCGCCTACATGCGCCTGATCGCCAACCCGGACGACGACCCCGCCTTCATTCGCGCGGCCACTACGCCCAAGCGCGGCGTCGGTGTAGCAACGCTGGAAAAGCTTGGCGACCATGCCGGGCAACGCCATATCAGCCTGTTCGCGGCCGCTTTCGAAGCGGGATTCCAGACCCATTTGCTGCCCCGGCAACTAGAGCCTTTGCTGACCTTCTGCGACTTCATCAACCGCATCGCCGAACGCGCGGAAAAAGAGCCCGCGGGAAAGCTGCTTGAGGAGTTGCTCGCCGCGATTCATTACGAAGAATGGCTGTACGACTCGGAAGACGAGCGCGCCGCCCGCGCCAAGTGGGCAAACGTGCGTGAATTCGTCGACTGGCTGACCACAAAGGGAGAGGGTGATGAAAACGGAGGCGGCAAAACGCTGATCGAACTCACCCAGACCATCACCTTGATGAACCTGCTGGAAGGGCGCAAGGACGAAGCGCCCGATGCCGTTCGACTCTCCACCCTGCACGCCGCCAAGGGCCTGGAGTATCCGCACGTCTACCTGGTCGGCGTGGAAGAGGAAATCCTGCCGCATCGGGAATGCCTGGAAGGACCGCGCCTGGAAGAAGAACGCCGCCTGATGTACGTCGGCATCACCCGCGCGCGCCGTAGCCTGGTCATTACCTGGTGCGGTAAACGCAAGCGCGGCGGTGAAATGGTGGTGTGCGAACCCTCGCGTTTCCTGAATGAAATCGATCAGAACGAAGTCAAACGCGCCGGCGCCCCGCAAACGGCGGGTGGCGATAAAAAAGAAGAAGGCCGAAGGCGGTTTTCAGCGATGTACGCCATCCTCGGAAAATAGTGGCCGCGCAGCCCCCCGGCGCTAAAGGAAAGGCCCGTTTCTTCGGTGCCATTTCGACGGGCTAAACAGGAGTCGTAGGTTGGGCAAAGCGAAGCGTGCCCAACATGGCGACGGGTTGTTGGGCACGCCGCGCTTTGCCCAACCTACGCTTCTACGGCTTCAACTGCTGGATTTAGGTTGATTTCACTGGATTCCGGCTTTCGCCGGAATGACGACGCTGTATTTATTCAGCGCCT